>SKLY01000105.1 GCA_007121335.1 Saprospiraceae bacterium
ATCCCGCTGGGAAAAGTGGTGGACTGTGTCTCTAAGATCAATACCGGAGGTAAGTACGACTCCCGCGCCTTTAAAAAATCCGTGGGCCTAAACGGAGTGGGAACCAAAGCAGTTAACGCCCTCTCCGACCATTTTTCGGTATCCGCAATACGGGAGGATAAAGTAAAAACCGCCCTTTTTGAACGCGGCATACTGAGGGACGACAAGCCGGTGAAAAAATCCGATCTTCAAAACGGTACAGAGGTCAGCTTCACTCCCGACTCCACCATTTTTAAAAACTTCAGCTTCAAGCCCGAACTGATTGAGGCACAGCTCTGGAACTACGCCTATCTGAATGCCGGCCTCAAACTCAGATTCAACGACAAACTCATAGTCTCCCGAAATGGATTGCTGGATCTTTTGGAGAAAAAAACCGCTCAGGAAACCCTGCGGTACCCCATCATACACTTAAAAGGCGAAGATATCGAAGTGGCCATTTCACACGGAAACAGCTACGGAGAGCAGTACTACTCTTTTGTCAACGGGCAATTTACCAACCAGGGTGGAACCCACCTTTCGGCTTTTAAAGAGGCCCTGGTCCGCGTGGTGCGTGACCATTTTGGCAAAAACTTTGAACCCAAAGATGTCAGATCGTCTGTTTTTGCGGCTGTAAGCGTGAGGATTGAAGAACCCGTCTTTGAGTCGCAAACCAAAACCAAACTCGGAAGCAACGACGTGGGCAAAGACGGCCCCACTATAAGAACCTTTGTCAATGACTTTTTGGGCCGGGAACTGGACAATTATCTCCACCGCAAATCAGAAGTGGCTGAAGAACTACTCAAGCGGATTCAGCAGTCCGAAAAAGAGCGCAAGGAAATGGCCGGTATTCGTAAACTGGCCAACAAAAGAGCCCGAAAAGCCAATATTCACAACAAAAAGCTCCGCGATTGCCGGGTGCATTTTAACGATACCAAAAAAGACGAGGAAGACCGCCTCAAGTCCACCATTTTTATCACCGAGGGAGACTCCGCAAGTGGATCGCTGACCAAGGCCAGGGATGTGCAAAATCAGGCCGTTTTTTCGCTGAGAGGGAAACCGCTTAACTGCCATGGTCTCACCAAAAAAGTGGTGTATCAAAACGAGGAATTCAACCTTTTGCAACACGCCCTCAATATAGAGGATGCCCTGGAGGATTTGCGATACAACCAAATCGTGATTGCCACGGATGCCGATGTGGACGGTATGCATATACGCCTGTTGCTGCTCACCTTCTTCCTGCAGTTTTTTCCCGAACTGGTGCGCGCGGGACACCTCTATATATTGGAGACCCCGCTTTTCAGAGTGCGTGACAAAAAGACAACGCACTACTGCTACAGCGAGGAGGAAAAACAGGAGGCTGTGGAGAAACTCAGGGGTAAGGCCGAGATTACCCGCTTCAAGGGACTCGGTGAGATTTCCCCGGATGAGTTTGAGGATTTTATCGGTGAGCACATGCGTTTGGAGCAGGTCGTTTTCAATGAAGATACCGACCTGGATTCCATTCTCGCTTACTACATGGGAAAAAATACCCCCGAGCGCCAAAAGTTTATCATCTCCAATTTGAAAGCCGAGATAGACCGTATCATGGCTGCCGAAGCGGAGGAAAAAGAGACCGTGACCGACACCGAAGAGGAGGCCGTGGTCGCGTGACGCTTTGACAGAAATTCTCGAATAAATTTATCTGTTTTACGCCTCCGGCTCAAATAGCTGCCATTTTTTCCGTTCCTTTGGATTGGCATAAGTATTGCCCTTTTGAAGTCGGTCCGGATAAATCCGAAAGCGGAGAAAGAGGACCCCTTTTTTGGAAAAAATACCAAAAACCGGTTAAATCCACAGATCAGAACCTTAATCAATATATGTTTGAAGATACCATTTTGGAAGCAGGGCAGGGAGAAGAGCCCGATTTTTTGCCCATCATATCAGTTACAGACGAAGAGGAACCCTCCCGGGATGAAAAATACCCCGAAGTACTGCCGATCATCGCACTGAAAAACACCGTCCTTTTTCCCGGTGTGGTAATTCCCATCAATGTGGGGCGCAGTAAATCGCTGAAAGCCCTTCGCGAGTCGTTTCAAAAACACCGCTATATCGGTGTGCTCGCCCAAAAAGACCAAAAAGACGAAGACCCCGTACTCGAAGACCTTTTTCACGTCGGTACAGTGGCCAGAATCATCAAACTCCTCAGCATGCCCGATGGATCTACCACGGCTATTTTGCAGGGTAGAAAGCGTTTTGCGCTGGGGGAAATGATGAGCAATGACCCTTATCTCATGGGGAAAGTGGAACCTATTGAGTACAGCTCCCTTGCCGACAAGGTGAAATTTTCTGCTCTCATAAAGTCCATCAGGGAAAAATCGAAGCGGATTATTGAGCTGTCGCCCAACATCCCCACGGAGTCCATTATGATGATCAAAAACATCTCCAACAACATCTTTTTGATCAACTTCATTGCTTCCAATCTCAATATCGACGTACCTTCCAAGCAGGATATACTCAGCGACAACGACCTGGTGAATAAGGGTTCGGCTGTTCTGCAGCACATGGACCAGGAACTCCAATTGCTCGAAATAAAGGACCAAATTGAGTCCAAAACCCGCTCCGATATAGAAAAACAACAGCGGGATTACTTCCTCAACCAGCAGTTGAAAACCATTCAGGAAGAACTCGGGGATTCCGGCCAGGGAATGGATGTGGAGGAGTTGGTCAGGCGGGCTGATAAAAAGAAATGGCCCAAATACGCTCGCGAGGCATTCGACAAAGAGGTCACCCGCCTCAGACGGATCAATCCGCAAATGGCCGAGTATTCACTCACACTCAATTACGTGGAGTTTTTGCTCGACCTGCCCTGGGACAAATTGACGCAGGACTCTTTCGACCTGAAAAAGGTGAAGGAAGTACTGGATAAAGACCACCACGGCCTTGAAAAGGTAAAGGAC
>SKLY01000083.1 GCA_007121335.1 Saprospiraceae bacterium
CCGCCGCATTGAACCAGTTGAAATCCATTTTTTGGAAAGATGCGGATAATTGGGATGAATTGCTGGAAGAGAGAGCCACGATAAGCGGGCAGCTCGTACTGTCTGATTTTTCCAAAAAAACCATAGCGGCATTTAAAGAAGCAGCCCGCAAGAAAAAACAATAAACCTTAATCTACAGAACATTTTTCCATGCCTAGCAAAACAGTCAATAAAAAGAAAAACAAGGACACGCGATTGGATTCCAAAATCATGCTGGAGGCCTTCAGGCTGATGAGTACTTCCAAGTCCATAACCGATATTTACGAGGAAAACTTCAAGTTGGTGTCCAAGTACGTGCACGCCACTTCACGGGGCCACGAAGCCATTCAACTGGCAGTCGGCATGCAGCTTTTGCCACAGGACTACCTCTCTGCCTACTACAGGGATGAATCCATTCTGCTTGGTATCGGCATGGAACCCCGCGAGCTAATGCTTCAGCTCATGGCCAAAAAAACCGATCCTTTTTCCGGAGGGAGAACCTACTACAGCCACCCCTCTCTGCGAAGGGACGATATGCCAAAAATCCCCCACCAATCGTCTGCAACCGGTATGCAGGCCATTCCCACCACGGGTGTGGCCCTCGGTTTTCAGTACAAAGAACAGGTGGGCCTGACGGATGACTATCCTGACGAAAAACCCGTAGTTGTCTGTTCTCTTGGCGATGCATCCATTACGGAGGGCGAGGTGTCCGAAGCTTTTCAAATGGCTGCACTGCGCCAGCTCCCCATTTTGTACCTCGTCCAGGACAACGAATGGGATATCTCAGCCAATGCAGCGGAAACCCGCGCCCAGGATGCCTATGAATTTGCCGCCGGATTTAAAGGGCTGGAGGCAATTTCCATTGACGGTTCTGATTTTGTGGAGTCCTACACCACGGTCCGCCAGGTAATAGAAAAAATAAGAAAAGAGCGCAGGCCCTTTCTCATTCACGCAAAAGTGCCCCTGCTCAACCACCACACTTCGGGAGTCCGAAAGGAGTGGTACCGCGATGATTTGGATGAGCACGCCTTACGCGACCCATACCCCAAACTGAGAAAAACACTAAGCGGCTACGGTTTTGAAGAGGAAGAACTCCAAAAAGTCGAATTGGAAAGCTGGGCGAAGGTCAGGGAGGATTTTCAGGAGGCATTGAGTGCACCGGATCCAAGACCGGAAGACCTGTTTACCCACGATTTTGCCCCCACGCCGGTAACCGAAGAAACCGGAGAGCGCGCACCGGCCGGAAACGAGAAAAAGGTCATGGTTGACTGTGCCCTTTTTGCCATTCAGGAGCTGATGCAGGACAACAAGGACTGTCTGTTGTACGGACAGGATGTGGGAGGAAGACTCGGGGGCGTATTCCGCGAGGCGGCCACCCTGGCTCAAAAATTCGGAGACGAAAGGGTTTTCAACACCCCTATTCAGGAAGCCTTTATCGTGGGAAGTACTGTGGGCATGTCAGCCGTCGGGCTGAAACCCATAGTCGAGGTGCAATTCGCCGACTACATCTGGCCGGGACTCAATCAGTTATTTACCGAAGTCAGCCGATCCTGCTACCTGACGGAAGGAAAATGGCCGGTCAATATGATTTTGCGGGTACCCATCGGCGCTTACGGCAGCGGCGGCCCCTACCACTCTTCCAGCGTTGAATCTGTACTCACAAACATCCGCGGAATAAAAGTGGTGTATCCAAGCACCGGTGCTGACCTCAAAGGATTGATTAAAGCAGCCTACGATGACCCCAATCCGGTGGTATTTCTCGAGCACAAGGGCCTATACTGGTCCAAAGTGCCGGGTACGGAAGCTGCCAGAACCATCGAGCCTTCAAAGGACTACAAGGTGCCCATTGGAAAGGGAAGGGTCGCTCTTGAAAGCAATGGATCGGAGGAAGAATCAAAACTCTCCATCGTCACCTACGGTATGGGCGTTCACTGGGCCCTGAATGCGGCCAAAAAATTCCCGGGCAGGGTCGAGATCATCGATTTGAGGAGTCTCTACCCATTGGATACGGAGCTGGTTTTCAATTCTGTCAAAAAGCACAATCGCTGCCTTGTAGTTACTGAGGAACCGGTGGACAATACCTTTGCCCAAAGCGTAGCCGCCAGAATCCAGGAAAATTGTTTTGAATACCTGGACGCTCCGGTTCGCACCATCGGCTCGGAAAATATGCCCGCCATACCGCTCAATGAGGTGCTTGAGAAGACGATGATACCGAGTAGTGAGAAGGTTGCTGAGGTGATGGCGGAAGTACTGGGGTATTAAGCGGTTGATGGCTGATGGTCCATGGCTGAAGGCTAGTTGCGAGCGAAACCTTGATGTAGCCTGCAGGATATCTATTCGGAGGGATTGTTGATATTCCAGGATTTTGTCTGGCCTATACTTTTTCGTTGGCAACTCGGCGGTATTTTTTCACGCCCGTCCTTATGGGTAGAGGTTTCACGCAGAGGACAAAGAGGCAGTATTCAGTACTTTTTTGATTTTCCGTCAATTATGAGATTTGAAGTTTTTATATTGATACATAGGTTTCTACGCAAAGCACGCAGATGGTTTCCCGGCATTTCGAGAGCTGCCGGTTCGATTATAATTTCCGGGTTATTTGTCTATTTCTAAGAATGGAATTTATCGATAGGACAAATTCCCTCGTCCGTGCGTATCTACAGATATTTCCGCCATTGTCAATTGATTACTCTGCCTGAAACCAATATCCTTTTTGTCTGAATCACGGATTATGATGGATTAGACTGATTTCGCGGATTTTTCTCTCTTGTCCTATGAAATATACCATCCGATAGAAATGAATCCCATAGGGATGAAATGATTATAAAAAACGTCTCAAACCATGAATTAAAACCCCGTAGGGGTGACATTATTGGTTGATGGCGGATGGCCGATGGTCGATGGCTTTGTGTTTCCGTAAGGACAAGG
>SKLY01000047.1 GCA_007121335.1 Saprospiraceae bacterium
CACATAAACAGATTCCACATAACCTGCAAATTCCCTTTGAATCTGACTGGCTGATTTTTGATCGTCCTTTTTATTGTCAAAAACCATAGCTGCTCTAAGTGGCATGATAATATCATATCCCTGAGAATTTGTGGGGATATAACCGGCGCGGAAAGCGGGGTTGAGTTTCACCAGTGTACTTCTCGGCACGCCCGTTTTCTTAGACAGATTTGTGAAATTGATATTCTCATATATTTTTACTGTGCCCGTCAAAATCAGATCGTAATCGTCAGGTACCGGTACAATGCCGTGATCTGCGTAGTAGGTGCCAAAATAAGTGGCAGCCATGAAAGATGGAATGTACTGTCGGGTTTCAAATGGAAGAAAGCGCTTCAACTCATCAAAATTCCTGCTGCCTGAACGGCGAATCGCCTGGTCCACCCTACCCGGACCGCAGTTGTATGCTGCAAGGGCAAGTTTCCAATCATCATATCGGTTGTACAGTTCCTCGAGGTAGTCCAGTGCAGCTTCTGTAGAACGCTTTGGGTCTCTGCGCTCATCCACCACGCTGCTCACACGTAGTCCGAGATGTCTGGCGGTACCGAGCATAATCTGCCAAAGTCCCACAGCCCCAGCTCTTGATCTCGCATTTGGATTAACCGCACTTTCGGTTACGGTGAGGTACTTCAACTCACGAGGTAAATCCCGCTTTTCTAACTGCTGCTCTATGTAGGGAAAATACATGGCCATTCGGAGAAGCATTCTATCCGAATAGGTGCGACCGTCATGCATGTAGGCTTTGACACGGCGGTGAAATATAGGATCTACAGTTGCCTCAAATGGCAAGTTCATCTCATAGAAGCGGTTCTCAATAGCCTCAATGGAGAAATCCGGCTTGTCGCTATCCTCCAGTACGGTGGCAGCATCAGCCTGGTTTTTCAAGCTCATTGAAAACAAAAATGGTCCGGCGAGCGCATACACAGCTCCCCTTAAAGCGAATTTCCGTATCATGTTCATGGTGATTCGAAGTGCAAAGATACATCAAACTATCTCCACACCTAACAATTTTTAATCATATTTCCCTAATCCGGGCGCAAAGGTATAACTTTTATATATTATAAAAATTTTTAATGCTTATTTTTTCTAATACAACAAAATCCTTGCCAATTCAAAACCCTGTAATCACAGGGCCAAATAACAGTAGAGAAATTTGATCATCCTCGGAAACAATAAACGTCACATAAGGTTTTTATTGTTTTTTGAAAAAGAGGATTCATAGGCTGAAATGTGAAGGTCGTCTTAAGTGGGAATTTTAGCCAGGATGGCATCTGAGTCTGCTGGCACTACTCCGCTTCCAATTCTGTCAGCTTTTCGACGGCAACTTCCCATTTCTGGTTTTCTTCCTCCAAATGGGATTTTAAACTGTCCAGTTTTTTAGAAGTCTCCACAGCATCGTCTCTCTCAAAAAAGGCCGGGTCTGACATCGACTGCTCGATTCGGGTAATCTCATTTTCGAGTCTTTCGATATTACGCTCGCAGTAACGGATGGTTTTATTGAGCTCTTTCCGGAGTTCGAATTCTTCCTTTTTCTGCTCCGGGCTTTTGACTTTTTTAACTTTATCAACTTCCGGATTTTTCTTCTCCCTGGTTCGTTTTTCAAAATCCCTGATATCAGATTTTCCCTTTTTCTCGAGGAAGTAATCAATATCCCCCAGATAGTTGACCATATTCCGGTTGGTGAATTCACAGGTGCGCTCTGACAGCCCTCTTAGAAAATGCCTGTCGTGCGAAACTATAATGACGGTCCCCTCAAAGGCGTCAATGGTCTGCTTCAGAATCTCTTTTGAGGGAATATCCAGGTGGTTGGTGGGCTCATCAAGAATGAGAAGGTTGAAGGGTTTGAGGAGCATTTTTGCCATGGCAAGTCTGGACCGTTCACCACCTGAAAGTACCTTTATTTTTTTCTCTACATCGTCGTTTGAAAAGAGAAAACTCCCCAGGATGCCCCGCAATTTAGGTCTGAGGTCGGGAGGACAATCCTGTTCCATGAATTGGAGCAAGGTGAGATTTCCATCCAACAACTTGTCCTGATCCTGGGCAAAATAGCCAATGCTCACATTGTGCCCATAGACCACTTCCCCACTGTTTTTTTCGGTATCCCCTGTCAGTACTTTTACGAATGTCGATTTTCCCTCTCCGTTTTTTCCAACAAGACTCACTTTCTCACCTCTCCGTATTTCAAAATCGACATCCTCCAGAACAGACTGAGGACCATAAGACTTTGAGAGCCCATTTACCTTTATTACCATATCGCCACTGCGAGGGGGAGGCTGGAACCGGAAATTGATGGTTGCAGTGTCCTCTTCAGGCACATCCACCAACTCCATTTTGTTCAGTTGTTTCTCCATCGATTTGGCCATTTTAGCCTTGGTGGCTTTAGCGCGGAAGCGATCAATGGTGCGCTGCTTTTCCGCCAGCTCTTTTTGCTGGTTCTGATAGGTTCTCAATTCGTTTTCTCTGCGAAGTTCTTTGTTGGTATGATAATCCGCAAAAGACCCCTTGAAGTAGTGTGCCTTCCCATTGGACATTTCCAGGACGGAAGAAGAGGCATTTTCAATAAATTCGGCATCGTGGCTCACCGTGAGTACTGTGGCATCGCAGTTGGTCAGCCACTTTTCCAGCCAGATGATGGATTCCATGTCCAGGTGATTGTTGGGCTCATCCAGCAGGAGTATATCCGGGTTTGCAAGTAGGATTTTAGCGAGTTCGACCCTCATGCGCCATCCACCACTGAGTTCGCCCACTTTTTTCTCCATATCCTGTCTGGAAAAACCCAGTCCCTTGAGGATTTTCTCAGCCTCCGCCTCCTGTGAATAACCACCCAGCAACCGGAACCGCTCCTCCAGCTCAGTCATTTTAAATCCCTCATCTTCAGTTAGTTGACCGGTTTTCTCTGCCTGTTTTTTTAAGCGATTCAGCTCCTGCTCTATTTTTGCAAGTTCTTCCAGACTTTTTTTTGCAGCCTGAATCACAGTGGGTTCAAGATCGATCTCAATATCCTGGTGCAAAAAGCCGATGCTGGTTTCCGAGGGCAAGTGCAGGTTTCCCTCGTCGGGGATGATGTTGCCCGCGATAATATTCAGCAAAGTGGATTTTCCACAGCCGTTTTTTCCAACGACTCCGACCTTATCACCTTGCGGTATGCTGAGTGTGATGCCGTCCAGCACAAAGTGGTCACCGTAAATGACCGATATGTTGTTGAGATTTATCAAGTCGGTTGAGTTATCAGTTCCAGGAAATATTTTCGGGCATGCCTGCCAAAACCGAGTAAATATCCCCTTTTATGCGGAGGACTTTAGACCAGAGTTCGCGGGGGCGGACAGAAAACAGGTAGTTGGGATCCATATCGGCGGCTATCCAACTTCCTATGAACATCTCCTCATTCAATTGGCCTGGAGACCAACCGGAGTAACCTGCAAAAAACTTGATAGATCCGGGTTTTACCACTCCGCTCGAGATTAGAAACTTGAGCTTTTCAAAGTTGCCACCCCAGTAAACATTATTGCCGGCAGGGACGCTATCTTCAATTAAATCCCCCAAACGATGCAGGTAGTGGATAGTATCTGTTGCGACTGGACCTCCGTAATAGACATTGGAGTCAAATTCGGGAAAATCCGTGATGAGTTCATCCACTTTGATCTTTAGGGGTTTGTTGAGGATAAAGCCCATGCTACCCTCTTCCTGATGGTCGCACAGGAATACCACGGCCCTTTTAAAATTGGGGTCGAGCATAAAGGGTTCTGCGAGCAGTAATTTTCCCTTTGTTATCTCTACGGATTTACTCAAAGCTTTAGGGTTTTAAACAGTTTCAGTAACCAGATTTCTATCGATTCTTCTGACCATTCCAATGAGGACTCTGCCATCCACCTCGACGATTTTGCCAATCTGGTCATTGACCATTTGTTCTATTGATTGAGTCCAACGCACAGGAGCAGTTAGTTGTTTCAGGAGATTGTCCTTAATTGTGTCAGGGTCATCGTGGGCTTTGCCGGTGAAATTTTGATAAATGGGGCAAAGAGGTTTGGCGATTTCCGTCTCTTCAATGCTCTCACCAAGTTTTGTTTGCGCAGGCTCCATAAGGGGCGAGTGAAAGGCACCGCCCACCATGAGTTTCAGCGCGCGCTTTGCACCGTTTTCTTTGGCTTTTTCGATAGCTTTTTCAATCCCTTCCACCGAACCTGAGATGACGAGCTGCCCCGGGCAGTTGTAGTTTGCCGGCACCACGAGGCTGTGAATGCCGGAACAGATATCCTCAACTATTTTATCATCCAAACCCATAATGGCGGCCATCGTTCCATCCTCCATATCGCAGGCATCTTGCATGGCCATTGCACGGTCGTAAACCAGCAACAATGCGTCTTCAAAAGAAAGTGCGCCACAGGCTGCCAGAGCAGTAAATTCCCCCAATGAATGGCCGGCCACCGCATCGGGGGTATTGTAATTGCCCACTGCGTATTTGATATAGCCGTTAATAAACACAGCGGGTTGGGTTACCCTGGTGGTTTTTAGTTCCTCCTCTTCCCCATCAAACATAATTTCGGTAATGGGATAGTCCAGTATTTCGTTGGCCTGGTCAAAAAGCTTTCTCGCTTTGGCATTGGATTTGTACAAATCGCTGCCCATTCCCTTGTACTGGGAACCTTGTCCGGGAAATACAAATGCAGTTTTCATCGATTATTTGACTTGTTTGAGTTACAAAAGTTTGGTTACGCCAAATTGGCTTCTATCAGTTTCAAAAATTCGTTTCTGGTTTCTACGTGCTTGAAAATTCCTGTAAAGGCCGAGGTGGTGGTTATGGAATTTTGTTTTTGCACACCTCGCATCATCATACACATATGTCGCGCTTCAATGACCACGGCAGCACCGTAGGGATTGAGCGAATCCTGTAAGCAGTGCAGTATTTCGTGGGTCAATCGCTCTTGCACTTGCAATCTTCTCGCGTAGGCATCGACAATTCGGGCAATTTTACTCAGCCCTACAATTTTGCCCTTGGGAATGTATCCGATATGCGCTTTGCCAAAAAATGGGACCAGGTGATGTTCGCAAAGGGAGTACAATTCGATGTCCTTTACAATCACCATTTCACTGTAATTCTCCTCAAAAAGGGCAGATTTTAAAATTTCAGCCGGGTCTTGTTCATATCCTCTGCAAAAATAAAGCATGGCCTTCGCGGCTCTTTCCGGTGTCTTAAGCAATCCATCCCGGTCGGGATCTTCACCAACCGCATCCAACAATTTGGAGTAGGCCTCTGCTAGTTTTTTTACTTCTCCGGGCTTATCAGCAGCCATCAATTTTTCAATATGATCGTTGTTCTTCATTGAGTTTGTGTTGGGTTAGAAAATGACTCATCCCACAATATCTCGCCTTTGCAATAAAGATAAAGGCAGGTATTCCGGAAAGACACCTTTAAAATTCCAATCCTCACCGGAAGGTTCAACGTAAATCGTCTTGCCGACACTTTTTCCCAGTCAAACCATTTTGCAAAGATATCAAAGTTGCCCAATTGATTTTATCAAGGGCCTGGTTTATCTCCAGTGCTATATTTAAGGCTGGGGCTTCTGTCTTTGGCTACCTAACTTTCACAGCTTAAAAAGCTACCATCGTACTTTGGGGTTCCGACGCCTCTAAAAACGGTTTTAAAAAATTAGTTAATTTAGTGCCATGGCCAAAGAAAAATTAATCCACCGGATATTGGGAGGACTGTTTGATGTCGTCACCAGCAGGGTTTTCACCCATTTCGTTTGGTGGCTGATTCTATTTGTGATCATCCTTTTATTTGAGCCTGAGGGCTACAGCATGGGATTCAGGGTGTCCAATGCCCTGCTTTTGGTCGTTTTTTACATGGGTTTGGTATATTTTAACCTGCTATACCTCATACCTGAATACCTCTCGCAAAAGAAAATTTTCAGGTACTTTCTGCTGTTACTCCTGGCTTTATTGATAGCAACCCCCATCAGGACGCTTTTATTCTACCTCAAATTCAATCCATACCCCGAGCTTCAGATGGAAATCACCAACAACCAACCGGAGCAGTACATCGCCTCTTTTATCATAGTCTCATTGTCCACTGTTTTGAAAATAATTTCCGACTGGTTGCGCCAGCAGAGAAAGATGAATAAGTTGATCACCCAAAACATGCAATCAGAGCTCGATTTTTTGCGGTCCCAGGTCAATCCCCATTTTTTATTCAACACCCTTAACAGCCTTTACGCCCTGACCTTGAAAAAAGACGAACGAGCACCTGCCATCGTATTAAAACTGTCTGAAATGATGCGGTATATGTTGTACGAAAGCAACGAACCGCAGGTGGAATTAAAGCGCGAAATCAAGTACATCGAAAACTACCTGGACCTGGAAAAATTAAGACACGGACCCAATGTGGAAATCGATTTTGAACTAAAAGGCGAGGTAGAGGACCAAAAGATCACCCCCCTCCTCTTTCTGCCATTTATTGAAAATTGCTTCAAGCACGGTGTCAATAAGTCCCTTCAAAAATCGTATGTTTACCTCAAAATAAAGCTTGAAAAGGACCTCATCAGGATTCATTTGCGCAACAGCATACCCACAGATCTGATCCCCGGGGATGAGGACGAAATGGTGGGTGGCATAGGCCTCGTAAATGCGCGTAGGCGACTAAAATTACTCTACCCGGGCAGACACAATCTGGAGATTCGAGAGGAGAAGGAAGAATATATCGTAAATTTAACCCTGTTTTTAAACAATTAGATATGATCAAAACAATTATTGTGGACGATGAGCCTCTGGCTTTGGATGTACTAGAGACATACATTGAGCAAATTCCGGACCTTGAATTGGTAAAGCGGTGCAACAATGCTCTTGAAGCAAACGAATATCTCACCAAAAACGACGACGTGGATCTCATGTTTTTGGACATTGAGATGCCCAAACTCGGAGGTCTGGAGTTTCTCAAAATACTCAACGATCCTCCCTACATAGTCATCACGACTGCCTACCCGAATTACGCAGTTGAGGGATTTGAACTCAATGTGCTGGACTACATGCTCAAACCCATTTCCCTGGAGCGTTTCATGAAATCAGTAAATAAAATAAGGGAAAAGCTCAAGGCCAAAGCCAGCACAGCCAATGGCGGACAGGATAACAATGCCGAGGACTATATTTTCGTCAAGTCAGACAAAAAATTCATCCGCATCCACTACGCCGACATTCAGTACATCGAGGGGCTGAAAGATTACGTCATAATCAGGACCAGGGACGGTCGAGTCATCGCCTTACAGACCATGAAAAGCCTGGAGAAAAAACTGCCCGCGGACTCCTTCATCCGGGTTCACCGCTCCTACATCATAAACATTAATTTTATCGATGCGGTAGTAGGGAACACGGTGGAAATGACCGAGGAGGGAAAGCTGAAAATGATCCCCGTCGGCAAGAATTACAAGGATGACCTGGTTAAAATTATCGAAGAAAAAAGACTTTGATTTTGAATCAACAAACGCTGGAAGAACTGTTGCAGTCAAAAGGCTATGATGCCTCATCTGGCAAACTGACTTACCTGTCGGCCGGAAAGGGCTGTGAATTATTCCACCTCAAAGACCCCAACAGGGAGCTTTTTATCAAAAAATATGACTCCGCCCGATTCGATCAGGTGAAAGCCGAAGCGGATGGACTCAATGCATTGCGCTTCAATAATATAGCCTCCACTCCTGAAGTAGTCATCGAATCCAATTATCGCGACATTGCCGTTTTGGCCATGGACTTTATTAGCGAAAGCTCGATGGGAAGGAATGCCGCCATGCCGGATTTTGGTCACAGTCTGGCAAAGTTGCACCGTGAAACCGCGAAAAGTGAATACGGCTACCCAATCGACAATTACATTGGCGCACTCAAACAACCCAATGGAACATTCCAAAACTGGGGCGAATTCTACTACCAACGACGCCTTTTGCCGCAGTTGGAAATGGCGGTAAACGACGGCTTGATGTCCCGGGATTTATTAAAACAATCCGAGACCTGGCCCCAGACGATCGAATCAGAATGCCCGTACGAACCCGCCTGCCTAATACACGGCGACCTGTGGGCGGGCAATATGATCGCAGACACCGATAGAACCCCATGGATGATTGACCCCGCAGTGAGTTATTCCCACCGCGAAATGGACCTTGCGATGACCAGACTATTCGGAGGATTCAGTCAGGAATTTTATTCCGCCTACAACGAAGTGTGGCCCATCGAAGCCGGTTTTGAATCCAGACTGCCCATGTATCAATTGTACTACCTGTTGGTGCATGTAAATCTCTTCGGCAGGACCTATGTCGGAAGAACGATGGATGCGATAAGGCGGAGTTTCTGAACGGGAAAATACCCGGGTATTGACTACATTAATTCTTTAATCGTATTCCATGAAAAAGCATTTACTAGAACTCCACCTCAATGCAGCCGGCAGAATATCTATTCATGGGGGTTGTAGATTTTGCAGATTTTCCTGGGTAAAAGTCTCGAGGATCCAGGGAGGCAAACCCTGATGTAACTGGCCAGTCTCCTTCCAGCCCAAAAACACGCAATTTACTAATTGCCGCTCACAACGTAAACCCGCACCCTATCCAAATCCCAGATTTTAGGGTCTGGCAATGAATTTGGTGTTGGAAAATGATCAATGGAATATAGGGGTGTACAGGACGCAAGGCATTGCGTCCCTACAATAGATTTTTTTCAAATCCTATCCGCCATTTTTAACAATCAATTGATTCCTCCCCGAGAACCTAAACACCGAAATTCCCGCAAATCATTATACATACCAGAATCCCCCCCAAAGCTTTGGGGGCCAGAAACCCCAATTCGTAATTCGTAATTCGTCATTCGTAATTGAACAGCTTATTTACTGATTATGAAT
Organism: Saprospiraceae bacterium; assembly: GCA_007121335.1. GTDB lineage: Bacteria > Bacteroidota > Bacteroidia > Chitinophagales > Saprospiraceae > PWJY01. Next base: position 8,909 of record SKLY01000047.1, read on the forward strand.
TGCTGTAAAATTTACCCCATTTCTCCGGTCCTTCCTTTTCTGTGAGTAGAGATACCACAATTAACACCAAAATGGAGACCCCCGCAGAGGGAAGAATGATGTAGGAGGATTCGATAAGAGGGTTGTCGCCGCGGGCAAAATTGATAATTGTTATTAAAACCGTAACCCCCATTCCGGAAGCTATCGACGCCACGCCCCCGGTTGTGGTGACCCGCTTCCACAAAAAAGCGGCCAAAAGAGCGGGAGTCAGTGCTGCGCCAACCATGGTATAGGCCGTGAAAGCCATGTCCAGTATGGTCCGGAATTGGGTTAGCAGCAGATACGCCATAATCCCCAGTAGAATGACCATCAGCCGCTGAAACTGTACAATTTTTTGCTCGGAAGCGGTGGGATTAATAAAACGCTGGTAGATATCTCTGGTCAGGTTGGTGGACGGCGCCAGGAGAAAACTGTTCCCTGTGGAAGTGATGATGGCCACAGCCGCACAAATCAAAAGCAAACCACCCACCAGGGGCAGGCCCACTTCAGTTCCATACCTGGCCGTGTGAAGAATTATGCGCTCCGCATCTTCGGCAGCGAGAAATACGGCTTCGGATACATCGGGGGAATTGAAATGTGCAAAGGCGAGAATGGCCAGTGATGCAATGGCGGTCTCAATGACAATGGTTCCGGATACCCACCATACGACGGCTGTTTTTGCAGCTTTCTCATTTTTTGCGGAAAAAAACTTCTGGTACATATTCGACTCGCCCAGCAGGAGTAAAAAGGTGGGGAAAAATATACCCATCACCCAAATCCAGTCGTGTCCACCAAGGGGAGTCAAAAATTCAGGGTCAATATTGGCCGCGACAAACTCACTGCCCCCGAGATTGGAAAAAACCAGCGGTAGTGCCCCGATAATTGCAAGGGTGATAATGGCACCATTGATAATATCCACCGATACGATGGAAAGCATTCCGGCAAAGGCAGTAAAGGCAATTATAAACCCGGCCGTTAGAATTACCCCCTGCCACTCCGGTATGTCAGCGACTAAATTTAGGACAAAACCACCGCCTCTGAATTGATATCCAACGATGGTTGTGTAGGCGACCACAATGGAGATGGTGCCAAGTACCCGGGCCCATTTGTTGTATCTGAGTTCCAGGATATCGGGCACAGTGTATTGTGCAATTCGCCTCACTTTTGAAGCCAGGAAAAACACAACGACAATGCCTACCCAGGCTCCTGCTGCCATCCAAAGTTCAGCTAAACCTACCTGAGTGGCAAAACCCGCTCCCGCCAACAGACTCCCTGAGCCAATCCAGGTACAGAGCAGAGTGCCAACCAATTTGTAGGTGGGTACTGAGCGTCCGGCAACCATAAAGTCCTCCTGTCCTTTGACAAGCCTGCTTTTGTAAATGGATATTCCCATCAAAAGGCCGAGGTACAGAATTACGATTATGAAAAAAATGGACATGCTTAGCCTGTGAAATTATTTAATAAATCATAGGTTGCTTAAACTGATTACTATCCATAACCCAGCAAAACGGCAAGGAAGATCACCACTGCTCCGGCCCCCAGCAACTTCAGGACGAGCGGGAGGCAAAACCTAAACCATTTATCAAAGGGGATTCCCGCCATACCGAGAATTCCCATAAGCACGGCATTGGTCGGAACCAACATATTGGCAAAGCCGTCTCCAAAAAGAAATGCCAGAACGGCTACGGGTCTTCCCACACCAACCAAATCGCCAAGTGGGGCCATAAGCGGCATAGTGACAAAGGCCTGTCCACTTCCTGAGGGAATAAAGAGGTTCAAAATGGTCTGCATGACCATCATCCCTACTCCCGCAATTTCAGGACCCACGGTTGAGAGGGGTATGGAGAGGGCGTGCACGATGGTGTGCAGGATTTGCCCGTCCTCCATTACGAGGGCAATTCCCCGGGCAATTCCCACGAGAAGGGCGGTTTCAGCGAGGTCTTTGGCTCCTTCCACAAATCTTTCCGATGCCAAAGTGGGTCCGATTCTCCCCACAAAGGCTGTAAATATACCGAGAATCAAAAAGGCTGCACCCAGCTCTGTCAGATACCATTCTCTGGTGGCAATACCCCAAACAGCAACTCCAAGCGCTGTTACAAAAGCAACCAAAATGGCGATGTGG
>SKLY01000162.1 GCA_007121335.1 Saprospiraceae bacterium
AGCATTATCATGATTTTTTTGCTCATACTGGGCACTGCCTTGTTGAGTAAAACATACAACCTGGTCAAGCATTTGGACAGCTTGTTCGGCTCAGCCAAATCCATTCGCAGCTTAATCTTGAGAATGGGGCTGTCTGTTGGTCCGGTTTCAGCCGTGATGAACAACACCCCGGTGGTTGCGCTGATGATTCCCTATCTCTACCGGTGGAGCACTGAGAATGATAAATCCCCGTCAAAAACACTTATCCCGCTCTCTTACGCCGCTATATTGGGCGGGATGATGACTCCCATTGGGACGAGTACCAACCTCATCCTCATCGGTTTCATTGCCACCACCGCGCACCCCAATCTGGAGTTCATTCACTTCTTAATACCCGGTACCATTGTATTCCTCATCTGCTTAGTTGCCCTGGTATTGATTTCACCACCCCTGCTGCCCGAACACAAAGATCCGGTTAAGGAGACTGTGGAAAACCTCCGCAATTACCTCACCGAGACTGTGATAACATCTGATTCAGAATGGATAGGAAAAACAATTGCAGAAGCCAATCTCCGAAACTTAGATGGCATTTTTCTCGTAAAAATTCACCGCGAAAACGACGAGGTGATTAGACCGGTTAATCCGGATGCGGTACTCCAAAAAAAGGACCGCTTGTATTTTGCCGGGGAGACCAGTGGGGTTATTAAACTGGTGGATGACAACCCCAATTTGACCTGGCGAAAGGACCACGCATTTGATCTGGATGAAAAAATTGACCTTGTAGAGGTGGTCATTCCCTCCAATTCAGGACTCGAAGGCAAGACCCTGAAACAGGTTAATTTCAGGGATGCATACGATGCAGCGGTGATTGGCATCCATCGAAAGAGCAGCCGTCTGTTCGGAAAGCTGGGTGAAATACCGCTGGCTGCGGGTGACCTTTTACTGCTCACTACCGGCTCCAATTTTGAAAGGCTGAGTACGAAGGACAATGAGTTTTACACGGTTTCAATGATTGAAAAAGAGGACACTCCCCCATTTTGGAAAAAAGTAAGCCTGGGTGTGGTGACACTGGGTGCCCTGGCCGCAACTTTTGCCGGATATATCAGCCTTTTTATTGGCCTTTTGATCATATTGAGTACAGGAGTGGTACTGAATCTGATGACAGAGGAAGAGGCCAAGAAAAACACCAGTATGGACCTGTTTGTCATTTTGGGAAGTGCCCTGACGCTGGGTGTGTTGTTCATTGACACAGGGGGTGCAGACCTTATCACGGCGCCGCTCACCTACTACCTGGAGGGCGCCCCACCCATATTGATACTGGGCACCATTTTCGCGGCCACGCTGATCTTCACTTCCTTCATCACCAATGCGGCGGCAATCAGTATCATGTTTCCTCTGGTCTATCAATTGATCGAAAACCTCCAACTCAATCCCCTGCCGGTGTATCTAGTGCTTGCTTTCGGAGCCTCCGCCGCATTTATCACCCCGGTGGGATACCAAACCAACCTCATGGTGATGGGTCCCGGTAACTATACCACCAGAGATTTCCTTAAGATTGGAATCCCTTTTACCTTTGTATATACTTTTGTGGTAATTGCTTTTATGCTGACATTCTATACAATATATGTCTGAAAAATCACTAAACATTGTTCCGGGTGAATTTGAGATAAATCGGCCGGCCCGGGAAAAACTGAACGGGCACAGGGCTGCCGTCCTCTGGTTCACCGGTCTATCCGGTTCCGGCAAAAGCACAGTAGCCAACCTGGTGGAACAGGATCTCTATCAACGGGGATTGAAAACATACCTGCTGGATGGCGACAATGTAAGGAGTGGTTTAAATTCCGATCTGGACTTCTCAGAATCGGGAAGGAAGGAAAATATCCGAAGAATTGCCGAAGTAGCAAAGTTGTTTGCGGACAGCGGGACTATTGCACTGGTTTCCTTCATCTCTCCCTTCAAAAAGGACAGGGAGCAGGCAAAAGAGATAATCGGGCGGGATACTTTTGCAGAAATATTTGTAGATGCCAGCTTAGCTTGCTGTGAAGACAGGGATGTAAAAGGTCTGTACAAAAAAGCCCGTGCAGGGAAAATCCCCAATTTCACCGGAATTGATTCTCCCTACGAAGCACCGGAAAATCCGGATATCCGGTTGGATGCGGAAGGTAAAACAGCAGCGGAGTGCGCAGCAAAAGTCGTGGAATACACCCTCAATAAAGTGCACATTACCCAATGAAAATCAATCGAAAATCGCATTTTGCTGAAGGAGTTAATACACCGTGAAGTTTATGGAAAGCAGGAAAATCACCTTTGGGCGTTTTCACAAGGTAAAACCCAGGCTTAAGCAAATGATGAAAATTTGAAGTAGATGAAATACAGATTAAAGCATTTAGAGGAGTTGGAATCCGAAGCCATTTATGTGCTACGGGAAGTCTTCGCTCAGTTTGAAAAACCGGTAATATTGTTTTCCGGGGGGAAGGACTCCATTGTGGTCACCCATCTGGCCAAAAAGGCATTTTATCCGGCCCGCATTCCCTTTCCTCTGCTCCATATTGACACCGGACACAACTTCCCCGAAGCTCTGGAGTTTCGCGACAAACTGGTGGAGGAACTGGGAGTCAAGCTCCTGGTGGGTTCTGTTCAACAATCCATTGACACAGGCCGGGTTATGGAGGAAAAAGGAGCCAACGCCAGCCGAAATGTTTTGCAGACCACCACTCTTTTGGACACCATTGAAGAGGAGGGAATCGACTGCGCCATCGGCGGAGGCAGGCGGGACGAAGAAAAAGCCCGGGCAAAGGAGCGCTTTTTCTCCCACAGGGATGAATTTGGTCAGTGGGACCCGAAAAATCAACGGCCGGAGTTGTGGAACCTGTTTAACGGTCGGAAAAACATGGGTGAGCACTTCCGGGTTTTCCCCATCAGCAACTGGACGGAAATGGATGTCTGGCAGTATATTTTGGATCAAAACATCGAGATTCCCTCCATCTACTTCGCACACGAACGCCAGGTGGTAGAGCGCCACAGTTCTCTGATACCCGTTTCGGATCATCTGCAATTGAAGCCGGGAGAAGAGGTAGTCACCAAAACGGTGCGTTTCAGAACCCTTGGAGACATCACCATTACCGGTGGTGTGGAATCCAATGCCCGCACTCTGGAACAAATTGTGGCCGAGGTTGCTGCAGCCAGGGAGACAGAAAGGGGCAATCGCGCCGATGACAAGCGGTCTGAAACAGCCATGGAAGACCGGAAAAAGGAAGGTTATTTTTAAGCACAGAATTTTTGAAAGAAAACAATATGAGTCAGGATAGAGAAGCAGAATTGCTGAGATTTACCACGGCGGGCAGTGTGGACGACGGAAAATCAACCCTTATCGGCCGTTTGCTGTACGATTCAAAGTCAATTTTTGAAGACCAACTTAAATCCGTGGAGGAAACGAGCATCAACAGAGGCCTGGAGCACGTGGAACTCGCCCTGCTGACCGATGGGCTGAAAGATGAGCGCGAACAGGGAATAACCATTGACGTGGCATACCGTTACTTTGCGACACCAAAGAGAAAGTTCATAATCGCAGACACTCCCGGGCATATTCAATATACGAGGAATATGGTAACCGGCGCCAGCACTGCGAATCTGGCGCTGATACTGGTTGATGCGCGCAAGGGCGTCATAGAGCAAACCTGCCGGCACGCCATTATTGCCTCACTGCTGCAAATTCCCCATCTCGTACTCTGCGTCAACAAAATGGACCTGGAGGACTACAGTCAGGAAGCCTACGAAAAGGTCGTCCGACAGTTCAAATCATTTGCGTCCAAATTGGATATCAAGGACCTGCGTTTCATTCCAATAAGTGCACTGCACGGAGACAATGTGGTGAAAAAGTCCGACAAAATGCCATGGTACGAAGGGCCCTCGCTATTGTACACCCTGGAAACCATACATATAGGCTCTGATGAAAACCTCATAGATTGCCGCTTTCCGGTGCAAACGGTAATCCGACCCCACTCAGCAGAACACCCGGATTACAGGGGTTATGCCGGTCGCATTGCAGGGGGCATATTTAAGCCGGGGGACGAAGTCATGGCCATGCCATCCGGTTTTCAGTCCAAAATTAAATCCATCGACACCTTCGATGGCCCCGTGAAAGAGGCTTTCCCGCCCATGTCTGTAGCCATTACGCTGGAGGACGACATCGACATTAGCAGGGGCGATATGATCGTCCGCACGAACAACAGACCAAATCCCACCCAGGACCTGGATTTTATGATGTGCTGGCTCCACAACCAACCACCGCGCCCCAGAGCCAAATACATCGTCCGCCACACCACCAACGAAGCCAGGGGTATCATTAAAAACATCCAGTACAAAATGGATATCAACACCCTGCACCGAATAGAAAATGACAAAACCATCGAGATGAACGACATTGCGCGGGTCCAAATGCGCACCACTCAGCCTCTGCTGAGCGATCCATATCGCAAAAATCGCAAAACGGGTTCCTTAATTCTCATCGATGAAGCAACCAATGAAACGGTGGCCGCGGGAATGTTGATTAATTAGGGGTGGGTGGTCAGTTGTGAATAAGTGAGTTTGTGAGTGGGTTATTGGCCCCCCAAAGGGTTGGGGGCAAGTTGATGGTTCATGGCGGATGGCCCGCCAAAGCTTTGGGGGCAGGCTGTTTTCAGTTGTGAATTGGTGAGTTTGTGATTTGGTGAGTTATTTCCGAGGCCGCTACCTTGATGTAGTCGGTAGTTTAACTATTCGTGGGGATTGTTGATTTGTTAGAGTTTTCAGGACTCTGCGTGACCTCTATTCCACTGTGGTGGACCATTTTCCCCCAAAGCGTAGGGGGCAGGCTAGTGGTGAATTGGTGAGTCTGTGATTTGGTGAGTTATTTCCGAGGCCGCTACCTTGATGTAGTCGGCAGTTTATCTATTCGTAGAGATTGTTTATTTTTTAAGATTTCGCTGGCGAATAGCATTTCGGTGGTGACCTGGCGGGTTTTGCGGTGATTCTTTACCTTCCCATTTACACTCACCGCCCTTGCCCCCAATCCTTTGGTGGGGAGGACGCAATGCACGCAAAGGAAGTCGCTGAGCTTTTCTCTGCACTTTCTCCGCGATCTCTGCGGTGATCCCATAAACTATTAACCAATTATTTATGATTGATGAGTCCACTCCAAAAACCTCTTTTTATTACAAATGGCTGCAAAATCCAATATCTTTGTCATCAGGAAAAATCTTTCCTCAACGTAGCTATGGCTACGCCTGTGGAATATTTTCCCTTCTTCCTCGATCTTAAATTTTTCGCTCATTTTCATGACAAAAGGGTTTTTGGAATGGACTCATTGATTAAAATTCTTAAATCATAAACAGATGACTCCCGGTTGTTGATATGAATTTTGAAGGGTGGATTTATGGTAGGACAAATACGCGCGGCCGAGCGTATCTACAGATGACACGAAATTTCGAGAAACCAATACCGGTTTAAAAATTTTCGAAAATCGTTATTGGTGGTTAACCATTTGAGATTCCCGTTACCACACCAATTGATAGAATCAAAAAACATCAAGCCCACCTGGAATTTTTTCTAAAAAATCAGTTATACAAACATATTGGTACACTTTTTGATATGTTGTGAACTGCCCGAATGTTTTTTATAAGTATTAAAATTATTTAATATGATTTTTTCAAAGACAGTAACCATCATTACCTTAGCACTGGCCGGATTGTTGGCTCAGCAGACGGCAGCACAATCAATCATGGGAACCCCCCATTTTTTGAAAGCCAAAAAAGCGGCTGCGGAGAAAGACGTCAACCTATTGGTGCACTTCACAGCGAGTTGGAGCAATCCCTGCTCGAAGATGTTTGGCACCACTTACCGGGAGCCGGAGGTGAGACAATTGCTCAAAGAGGAGATGGTTTTTGCCCTGGTGGACATCGATGATTTTGATGGATACGTCCTGGCCAGTCATTACAATATAGAGAACCTACCTACCCTGGTATTATTCAGTCCCGATGGGCGAATCCTCAGGTTTCAAAGGGGCTATTTGGATAAAGAAGAACTCCTGGCCTTTTTGGATTCGGACCAGGAATTTGAAGAGGGCGAAGTGCTGGCCGAAAAGCGAGCAGATGACCCCGGTATGATGGAACGCATTAACGGCGGACCTTCCGGTGGAGAAGATTCTGCATCTTCCACAGGTGGCAGCGAACAGCTCACTGTTGAGAAACCGGAAGAAGCTCCCGGAGAGCAATCACAGGCTAACTCAGCTCCACTGAGAGAATTTTACTCCATTCAAATTGGTGCTTTTTCAGAAAGAGCCAATGCAGAGAAACTGATAGAGCAGGCCGATCAGGGCATTAGATCCGAACTGCTGGTGTATCCGGAATCACTGCCCACCGGTGACAGATATCTGCTACTTGGCGGGCAATTTGACAACCGCCAGCAAGCCCTCGATTTTCTCTCCCGCTTGAAAGAAAGAGGTATGAATGGCTTTGTAAAGAAAATTGACAATTCAGCAAATAGTTAAGGGCGATCATAAGAAGCCTGATTACAATAATTTCTTTCCAAATTATGGCCGGTACGGGGCCTTGCATCATCCCAAAAACATGTAGGTTCCGTACCGGTTTTTTATTGGAGGCTCCGTGGTGTTTCAACTTTGGGCTTTAGATCGTTACGCAGATTTTCGCCTCCTGATATGTTTAATCAACATTATAAAAGATCCCCATACAACAGTGCTCAGGAAAAACAATCCCAGGAAAACCATAAAAACTTTTAGCGTCCAAAAAAAATAAGAGGAATATGAGAAATCAGTTAGTTCATCGTATATATAGAAAATCCAGACAGTTACAAGCATAGAGACCAAATAACCAGCTGAAAAAATTATGATTAATAGGGTACTCAACCTGCGCTTTTCTTCTGCCGTGACCGCCTTTAAGAATGAATTGTTGTCTCTTATCCTTTCAAAAAACTCCCTAAATCGACGATTAAAATAGGATGCCACACTAAAAGCAGTAAAAAAAAGGCTGATAATCAGAACCACACCTTCCATTCGCCATGTTAACCAGAAAAATGAATGATCCACCATGTCAAAGGATTATGCAACATGGTAAAGTTATAAAATTCATTTGGGAGTTGGAAAAAGATTATTTAAAATATCATGATTGCCGTTTGAATCTATACGTGTGTCGTAATAGGTCATATGCCTGAATTTAATTTATCCTCTTCCCAATTCTCAGGATTGGCGATAATGTAATTGGAAATCCGTTGAAATTCTTCAGAATCCCGGACGATGCGGTCGTGGAACCTGGATTGCCAACCATTTTCCAATCCCAATCGGTTGGCGTGTTTGGTCACAGCCGATTTGTACGAACCAATAATGGATGAAACCGTGTTTTTCCCTATATTTTGAAATCGTTTTTGACCGATGGTACGGTTATTTGTGGGATCGGTTTTATGAGGATCCGAATCCGTATTAGATGTATTCCGACGTAGATTCAGGGCATGCCCTGAATCTACGTCGGAATACGGTTTTTCTATTTTCAATATTCCGTGAATATGATTAGGCATCACGACAAACGCCCCCAATTCCACATATTTTGCATGGTTTGGAATTTCGTGCCACAGGATATCAACTATCACACCGACATTGGACAATTCCATTTTACCGTTTTGGATTTGCCCGAAAAAATGTTCACGGTTTTTGGTGCAAATGGTAATGAAATAGGCCCCATTCCATCCGTAATCCCACCATTGGGCGCGGGCAGGACCTATGCGGTATTTATTCTGGAATTTTTTTGCCATATCTCATCCTGATTTTTTTAATGCTGGTGAAACATTTAAATCACCTGGAAAAAACTACAGGTGCGTTGGTCATTTTAATGGCCCGCAGCTGTGTGACAAATCCATCCCCCTATCCGAATCAACCCCAGACCATTTTACCACACCAAAGCTACCCAAATTTCTATTAATTCAAAAACATCAATTCATTTTCCAGGCACCGCTCCCTCATTTCACTCACCAAACCCACCCCCACCTGGCGTTTCAACAACCAGTACATCTCCCTTTTCCACTTTGGTATTGACATTTCCCTTCAGTTCAATCACCCGGCCATTCTCTTTTTCGATAAATTGTCTTCCGGCTTTGCCATCGGTGCCACCCATGAGACCCTGTGGGCGAGATTTTCTTCTTTCAGCTAAAAGGGAAATTTGCGCTCGTTCCAGGAAGCGGTATTTTCTCACAATGCCATCGCCGCCTCGGAATTTTCCGGTGCCGCCTGAATGGGGGCGAATGGAAAATTCCACCAATTCAACCGGATAGCGTCTTTCCAGAATTTCTGCATCTGTTATCCGGGTGTTGGTCATGTGGTGGTGCACCCCGCTCGTGCCGTCGAATCCGGGGCCGGCGCCCGTTCCGCCACCAATGGTTTCGTAGTAGCCGTATTTTTCATTTCCAAAAACAACGTTGTTCATGGTACCCTGGCTGCAGGCCATCAATCGTGTGGCACTTAAAAGCAGGTCTGCCAGTCGCTGACTCACCTCCACATTACCACCCATTACTGCGGGGCAATTTTCAGGATTTTCATCAAAGGGGGGATTTAACATGCCGGCTGGGATGTGAATATCGACTGCCTCGAGGATTCCGTCATTGAGTGGAAAGTCTCTATCCAAAAGCAATCGGAGGAAATACATCACCACGCTTTTTACAATTGCCGGAGTGGCATTTAGATTGCCGGGATGCCGGTCGGCACTTCCACTGAAATCGATACTGCAGCGGTTTCCATCAATATGAACAGCAGCTTTTAAAGGACTTCCATCGTCCAGTTGATCGGCAATTTCGTAAAGCCCATCCTGCATTTTATCAATCCGGGTTTTAATGAGCTTGCCAGATTCTTCCCGGAGTTTGGACATATAGGCCACCACTTTTTCCCTGCCGCATTCGCTCATCAACTGTCTGAACTCATTTTCGCCCCTGTTCAGGGCAGAGACGGCTGCTTCCACATCGGCCATATTTTCGGCGACTTTTCTCGATGGCCATTTGCTGTTGGACAAAATATCCTCCAGTTCTTCCCACTTTGCCTTGCCACCTTCAAAGAGTCGAATGGGTGGAATCACCACTCCCTCCTCCGCGAGGTTTTTTACATTGACGGGCATAGAACCGGGGGTGGTTCCGCCAATTTCCGCATGGTGGGCGCGATTCACCAGAAAGGCCACGGCTTGGCCGTCTTCGTCAAACACCCCTTTCAAAAGGGTGACATCGGGCAGGTGGGAACCGCCAAAAGCCGGATGATTGGTGACGATCACATCCCCTGGACCGGGTGGCATAAAGTCAATAACCGCCCGAACGCAAGTACCGAGGCTGCCCAGATGTACGGGCACATGGGGTGCATTGGCGACCAGGTACCCCTGACCGTCACAGATGGCACAGGAAAAATCGAGCCGCTCCTTGACATTCACTGAAATCGCGGTTCGCTCCAGTACGGCGCCCATATTTTCCGCGATGTTTTTAAAGCGATTTGCAAAAAGCTCCAATTCGGCTTCTTCTGCAAGCCCCTTCTGATCTTTGCCCGGTACCGTCGATTGCATGGGCAGGTTTTCTGAGCACTCCGCAATCAGATGCCCTTCATCCAGGCGGCTTACCACCCATCCCTTTTTGATCCAAATGGTACTGAATTCCCCGGTCAACAAAGCGGGACCATGAATTGGAAAATCCGGTTTTACATGTCGCTTTTGGTCCCCAGAAGTGGTCACCAATAAATAATCACTATCTTTGGAAGGAGATTGGGAGGCTTTCCCCTCTCCCCCACTTTCAGAATCAGGAATTTCGGAAGCCCAAATCCTGATGGATTCCAATTCAACGGCCCGTCCTTCCAGTACAAAACCATATTCCCTTTGATGCTGGCGGTGAAAAGCACTTTCCACCTCCCCATCCGGCATGTAATCAATTTTCAAGACTGCATCCTGTCCTGAGTACCTCAGAAAAACCTCCCTTCTTGAAATGGAAATGCGGTGTTTGGGGACCTCCTCACTCAACTTTTCACTGGCCTGTTGCTCAAGATCACGGATTATATCCGACAAAGGACCTTTCATCTCATCCAGAGGTTTAAAAAGCTGTTTTTGGACTGAGCGCTCGAGTTTTGCCACAGATAAACCGACTGCGCTGAGCACCCCACCTTTTGAGGGAAACATGACCGCTTTCATATTCAGCAACTCGGCCAGGTCAATGGCATGCAGCCCTCCGGCACCTCCAAATGTCACCAAAACAGACTGATCCAGCGATCTTCCCTTGAGGACCGAGATTTTTTTAATAGAGCCGGCCATGGTTTCGTTGGCGATTTGTAAAAATCCAGCCAGGACGCTTTTTCTATCGATCGGCTGTCCGGTTTTCCGCTCCATATCCAACAGCACCTCTTCCAGCTTTTTTTCAGCCTCCCCGGGGAAAATCGGAATACTAAAAGCCCCCGGGTCGATCCTACCGGCAAGCAGGTTGACATCGGTCAGGGTCAGAGGGCCTCCGGCACCATAACAAGCAGGTCCAGGATCTGCACCAGCACTCCCGGGTCCTACCCGCAGCGAAAAATCCTCAAAATAGCATATAGATCCGCCACCGGCAGCCACCGTCTCAATATCGACTGCGGGAACCTGCAATTCCCTACCTGCAATTTTTAATTCAGATTTTCGCTTGATCTCTCCATCGTAATGAGAGACATCCGTGCTGGTCCCTCCCATGTCAAAGGTGACGGTGTTTTTATATCCCGCGGAATTGGCGATGTCCACGGCAGCCGTTACTCCGGCAGCAGGACCCGAAAGCAGGCTGTCAATCGGTTTGAAATTCGAAGCAGCGCTGAGACTTCCGGCACTGGTCATCAGGTAAAATCGCTGACTGGGATTTGGGAAAGAATCGAACAGGGACGTTCCAATGGATTGTATGTAGTTTTCGATTACCGGAGACAAAAAAGCATTGACACTCAATGTGCGGCTGCGATTCAGGTAGTTGGCCAGCGGGGAAACCTCAGTGGATACCATCGGCTTCAATC
>SKLY01000150.1 GCA_007121335.1 Saprospiraceae bacterium
AAATTTTCAGATTAGCGATAATTCGCGAATAAGTTTTTGAAAAAATGGTAAATGTTCGATACATTTGAGATGATTTTTGTCTTCTTTCGGTTAATTGTGTGGGGACAAATGTAATAGATTCAATAATTCGCTTATAATGATGTACTCCAAAGTCATGCTGATTGACGATAACGACCTGGACCAGTTTGTGAATTCCACCCTTTTAAAGAAAAGTGGGTTTGTAGATGATACCATTGGTTTTGTTTCAGCCATCGAAGCATTGGAGTATCTGGAAACTGTCGAGGATGATTTTCCCGACCTCATTTTGCTGGATATCAAGATGCCTGAAATGAGTGGGTTTGAGTTTCTCGATAGATTTGCTAAAATTCCTGATTCACGCAGAGCAGGTTCTTGTGTGTATATGTTGTCCTCTTCTAATGATCCTGTGGACCTGCAAAAGGCAAAGGAAAGTCCACTCGTTTCCGGCTACCTGAATAAACCCCTGAATCCTAAAATCATTGAGGATGTTCTCTGCCCTAAAGCAGATGGCAATTGAACTGGTGAAGTGGATCGATGCCGGCCTCGCTTGCCCTTAACCATACTATTTGCGTTTGTTTCACTATTCAATCCAGATAAAGGGAATAAAGTGATCAAAAAATGTTGGACGTTTTGTCTAATAACCGCCTGGAATCGTAATTTTGACAGTTGATTAGGTGGAAAGTCAGGAGAAATGAAGAAAGGCAAGTATTATATTTCTTCTAAGTAAAAGGAATCAAGTCAAAAACAATGATTAATTAACTGGAATGAATAATAGTTAAATGATTGAATGAAAAACGGTGTATGGATATGGTTGGCTATCATCCTGTTGGTAGTCATTGTGCTAATTGACTGGTATGTCCCATTGGGTACGGCTGTGGGAGTGTTGTATCTATTTGTCATTGTTTTGGTAAGCAGGGAAAGAAAGAGGGTAATCCTCCTTTTTTCAGTGTTGACCATTTTGCTTATTGTTCTCAACCCCTTACTATTGGCCACAGAGGAAACTCCGGCCAATGTTTATTCCAATCGGGTTATTTCCATTGCCGTAATTTTAATTTCGGCTGCCTTTGCTATTCACCGCAGGAGATTGGAGGAGCGAAGTGAGGAAATGCGTCGTAATTTGGACAGGAGCACATCCTACAATACTGCGATATTGGACTCTGTTTCTGCTCATATTGCGGTGCTCAACGAAGACGGAGAAATAATTTCCACCAACCGGGCCTGGGCTGAGTTTGGAAAGAAAAGTGGACTTCCTGATTTGAAGGGAATTAGCGAGGGTGCTAATTATTTTGAAGTACTGAATAGGTCAAAGCAATCAGGTGATCTTACAGCGGAAGAAACCTTGAAAGGTATGCTGGCAGTCAAAGATAACACCAGTCAAATTTTTGAATGGGAATATCCCTGCCATACAAAAAATGAGAAGAAGTGGTTTGTGATGAAGGTGTCGCGGTTGAAGGGATTTGATGAGCACCTGGTGGTTGTGCATGAAGACATTACTTCGCGCATCCTGGCTGAACGCTCCTTGCAAACCCGCGAAGAAACCTGGCGTGAAATGCTTAGGAACTTACCGGGATACGTATATCGGTGCCACAACAACAGAGATTGGACTGCATTCTTTGTGAGTGAAGGCTTTGAAAGGCTTGCTGGATATTCAATAGATGAAATTAGCGAAGAGAATTCTTTCAACCTGAGCAAACTAATTCACCCTGACTTCCATGAAAATGTATGGTTAAAAACGCAAGAAGCCCTTAAACCAGGTGAGGTCTTTATTTTTGAATACCCGATTATCACCAAAAATGGGGACCGGAAATGGATTTGGGAGCGCGGTCGTGGAGTTTTTGATGAGGAAGGAGAGCTTAATTACATTGAAGGATTTATCTCAGATATCACTGAGAGAAAGCGATCAGAAGAGTATATAAGAAAGCGCCTGTCCATGGAAGAATTGCATGTCCGGGTTTCTGAGGCTGCTGTGGGACATGAAAATGTAACTGAAGTACTCGAACAAATACTTGCAGACCTGGGTGGGACCATAGAAGCAAGCAGGGCATATATCTTCAAACACAATCACTCCAATGACACACTCAAAAATACGCTGGAATGGTGCGCTGAGGGAATAGAGCCACAAATCCAAAATATGCAGGAAATTCCGGCTGGTGACTTTTCCGATTGGACCAAACCACTTTCAGAGGGTAAGATTGTTTGTGAGCACAATGCAGAAAATGTCACGAACCCTGTAATTAAAGAGATGCTTCTCGAACAGGAAATTAAAGCCATTCTTATGGTTCCCCTTTTTGTAAATGGGGAATACTTCGGTTTCATGGGATTTGATGACTGTATTGCTACCAGAAATTGGGACAATGAAGACATTGAAATGCTTAAGTCCATTTCTCTTACTATATCCAATCTGCTCGAGAGACGAAAAGCTGAAGAATCTCTTATCCAGGAAAGAGCCAGGCTGGACAATATTATAAAAAGTAATAACCTGGGTACCTGGGAGTGGAACCTACAGACCGATGAGATTATCTACAACCATCGCTGGGCTGAAATAGTGGGTTATTCACTGGAAGAACTGGAGTTGAATTCCATTGAAACCTGGAGGCAATTAATGCACCCTGAGGATGAAGTAAAGTCCGATGATATTCTCCAGCAACACATCGAAGGGAAAATACCCTTCTATGAATGTGAAGTCCGGATGAAACACAAAGACGGGCACTGGGTATGGGTACTGGATAAGGGAAAAATCATGACCTTTATGCCTAATGGCAAACCGGAATGGATCTATGGTACACACACTGAGATAACTGCTTCCAAGTTGGTCGAACAGGAGATAAAAAAGCAGAATCTGGAACTCGAGAAACGAAATACTGAATTAGACCGGTTTGTTTACAGTACCTCACATGACCTCAGA
>SKLY01000264.1 GCA_007121335.1 Saprospiraceae bacterium
ATTAGCAGCACCAAACCAAAACTGTAAACCGGACAAATTTCAGACAAATAACTCAACACATGATGTCTGGGTGCTTTCCCGGGAGAAAACACCTTAAAGAATTGGTGGTACTTGGCTTTTTTCATTGAAGTGTCATATTGAATTTACATAAGCTGACCAATTACAGGGATTGATAAACGAGTCGAAACCTAAGACGATTGCAATCGATAATAATTTCAGACCAAGAGGTGCAATTTGAACAAAAAATCAACTTTCTCAAACTCACAGCCCTTCACAATCCCGCTAGAAAAACCTGATGACAGGGTATTTAGTATGAAGTTAACATTTAAAAAAATCCCATGATTACGACAAGACAGAGGCTTAAACATATAGACCCGTGCAACACAAAAAGGCGTATCTTTGTTTGTTTAGGACAAATTAAGACAGAGAAGAATGCTTTTATATTTCCGGGCAATGATTTTCGCAGCCGTTTTTACAACTGCGCTACCCACGAGTAGTTTCAGCCAGGATCCTATATACAGCCAATATTATTTCACTCCCATGCAAATCAACCCCGCCTTTTCAGGAACGACCAATTCGCCCTTGATCGGGGCTTCGTTTAGGTTGCAATGGCCCGGGTTTTCATCCGCATACAGGACTTACTCTCTCGCATACAGTCAGTATTTTGAGCGTATCAACTCGGGCTTTGGGGGACTTATATTAAGCGACAATGCGGGAGACGGTATTATGACCAACACCAGGGTGTCCGGGTACTATTCCTACCGATTGAGGTTGAGTTCTGACACCTATTTCCAGTCCGGGATTGAGGTTACAGGTATTCAGAGTCATTTAGACTGGGACAAGCTTGTTTTTGGTGACCAATTGGACCCTGTTCACGGGCGTGTGAATCCCGGTGGACAGCCAATACCATCCGAAGAGACAAGACCGGAGAATTTGACCAATCGCTACTTTGACCTGGGTTTTGGATTGCTGTTTTCCTCACCGGATTTTTACGTCGGCATAGGATTGCGACACCTCAACTCGCCCAATGTGGGTTTTTTGGATGAACCAGGTGCAGACAACCCGAGATTATCCGTGCTCTACACCCTGATGGCCGGCACTGAAATAGCTCTTGACCACAATGAGAACAACTACTTTGTGCCCAATATTTTGTTTGCCAGGCAGGGCAAGGCCAGCCAGATCAATGCCGGATTCAACCTCCGTTTTTCAAGCATTCACACAGGACTCTATTACAGACACAGTGGTAGAAACCCCGACGCAGTGCAGATACACCTTGGGTTTGAGGAGCAAATTTACCGAATTGGCTACGCTTACGACCTAACTATTTCACAACTTGCAGGAGTGGGGCGAGGAAGCCACGAAATTAGTATTTTGATCAACCTGGACAATCAACCAGGCAGACAGCGCGTTGATTACTCCGACTGTTTGGACATATTCAGGTAGGTTGTTGATCAGATTTCAGCTGAGTTTTTAAGAATTATCAGCACTTCACCGGATTTTCAGGGCAAGAAACACTGCTCGTAATAAATGGTTGCGACCCGTTATGCCAGTGAATTGTTTGATGACGCAAACATATAGATAGAATAAAATACTGAAAGTCAATGCAGTACAGATGCAGCAACAACAAATAAAGCTTTTAAGTAATACAACATACAAACGTTAAGGTTATTAAAATTTTTTGTAGCATCCAAAATAGGTTCGTATATTTGTACCCACGTGAAAAACTAATGTCTCATGATTAAGAATTTGAATATCGTAATTATGTTTCTCTTCGCCGGACTGGTGCTTATTAGCTGCCGTCAACAGGAGAGGTCTCCAACCACAGGCTGGGTTTACAATGACCAGGAATGGGGAGGATTTGAAAAACTCGATTACGAGGGTCAGATAACTGGTCCAAATTTGGTACTTATCCCCGGTGGTACTTTTACAATGGGTCTCACTGATGAAGATGTGATGTTCCGCTGGAACAACACTCCTCGCAGAGTTACAGTATCTTCCTTTTACATGGATGAAACTGAAATAGCCAACATCGACTACAGAGAGTATGTCTATTGGCTTAACAGGGTTTATGAATCCTACCCGGAAGTGTACAGAGATGCCCTGCCGGATACTCTTGTGTGGAGAGAAGAATTGGCTTACAACGAGCCTTTCGTGGAAACTTATTTCCGATTTCCCGCCTATGATGAGTATCCCGTCGTAGGTGTATCATGGGAACAAGCTACCCGCTACGCCGAATGGCGAACAGACAGGGTTAATGAATACCTTTTGATCGAAAGAGGTATTTTGAATCCCAATCCTGATCAAAGAGATGAAGATAATTTCAACACAGAATCCTACCTTGCCGGTCTATATGAGGGAAGTGTTAGAGAAAACCTGCCCGACCTCAGAACCGGAGGTGAGCGTAGAGTTCGCTTTGAGGATGGAATTCTCCTCCCAAGCTACAGACTCCCAACAGAAGCTGAATGGGAATATGCAGCAATGGCGCTTCACGGCTTACAAGGTGACCGCGGTGACGAGTTGATTACCGACAGAAGGATTTTCCCCTGGGATGGCACCAATATGAGATATCAAAGACGAGACCGCCACCAGGGTCAAATGCTTGCAAACTTTAAACATCGTGGAGGTGATTATATGGGTGTTTCAGTTGCTCTTAATGACAATGCAGCAATCCCAGCACCGGTTAAATCATTTTTACCCAATGATTTTGGCCTTTACAACATGGCCGGTAATGTGAGTGAGTGGGTTAAGGATGTCTATAGACCCCTCACCACCGAAACACTCAGAGACGTTGATCACAACGACCTTAATCCTTTCCGTGGAAATATATTTACCGAGGTCGTTAGAGATGAGGATGGTCGTCCAGTTGGGCGAGATAGTCTCGGTAGATTAGAGAGAAGAGTTGTTACTGAGAGACACCTGGA
>SKLY01000119.1 GCA_007121335.1 Saprospiraceae bacterium
AGCGAACTGGAAGGTTGAACTGGACATTTACAGCTTTGCCGTCCTTGATTCCGGGCGTCCATTTTTCTTCCATATCGGCCATCAGTTCAACCACTTTTAGAGCCGCTTTTCCACACTCTCCACCGATATCGCGCACAATTTGTGGATTCTGAATCTGACCTGTTCTATCCACTACGAACGCAATCACCACCGTGCCTTCAATCCCATTCACTCTGGCAAGTTCCGGATAGCGTATATTAGAAAAAACAAACTCAAGCATCTTCTGATTCGCACATGCCAGGAGTTCGTCTCCCGAAATATTCATTTCTTCACAACCGGGAAAGCGAGGCATCACATCCACCTCTACAAAAATCTCCTCATCGCCATCCAAATCAACTGTTTCATCAGAATGACCAATTCCCAGGGTTTTACAAGCTGTGAGCGACAGCAACCCAATACCTGCAAAGCAGATAATCATAATAAAGCCCGACCAGGCCGGGACCGTGTTTTTTCCTGTAATCATTTTAATACGCTTTTTTAAGGTTAAAGAAATAAAGGGAGATGCCAGAGGCTGTTTGAAGGCATTGAAATTCGCCGCACTCTTTACCAAAAGCATCATGTAATCTTTTTTGGGAAATGCAGATACCACCTCACGGTCTGCCTGCAGTTCGTGCACTTCGTCAATTGCGGATCTGATCCAGTACACCGGAGGGAAAAACCAAAGTACCACACACTGTAAATTCACCCAAAACCGGTCGAGCCAATGTCGATACTTCACATGACTCATTTCGTGCCTGAGCACCATTTCGTATTGTGGATCACCTTCTTTCATTCCGGACGGAATAAAAATACTATTCATGTAGGAAAAAGGCATGTCCCCTAACCAGGAGTATATTCTCGCACCTTCCAGTTTTTTCTCAAAAACAGATGCCCTCTGCAGTTTTTGCAGCTTTGATATAGACTTCAAAAAGGACAGGCCGCTGAATAGCAGTCCGACCAAATAAACCGCAGCAATTCCCGCGAACCAATAATTGTAATTTGATGCAAATTCCCCGGCACCCATTTCTCCAGCAGGAGCGGAACCACCTATGAGCACCTCATCTAAAGTTACCACCAATGTCCCTGCCGGAATTTCGTAATAAAACAGCTCGTAAAATAAGGGTAGAAAAACGGCTGCCGGCATCAGCAGAAGTAGAAAATACCTGGCCGTGTTGTACTTGCGCAACTCCCTGAGGCCAAAGTGATAAATGACCAGGCCCAAAGTCACGATAAGGGTGATTTGCAATGCGTAGAATAGAGTCATTGTTCTTCGGATTTGTTGATTAAAGTCATTATTTCCCTCAAATCGTCCATGCTCAATTTTTCCTCCCTGATCAAAAAAGAAACCAGCTCCCGGGTGGACCCCTTAAAAAAATCTTCCTCCAGATTCTCGAGGTAATTCAGGAGGTAGTAATCCCGCTCGATGACCGGAAAATACAGATGAGTCCGCCCATAAGCCTTGTGATCCACAAAACCCTTTTTTTCCAGTATGCGAACAACAGAGGAAACAGTACTGTGAGGCGTATCGGGATCGCCCATTTTATTGATAATCTCCCTCACGGTGCACTCCTTCATATCCCATATGTGGTGCATAATTTCCTCCTCAACAGGAGTCAGTCGCTGATTCATAACGGCAATTTTCGTTTCATAACGTAAATATCCGTTGTTAGGCGGAATTAGCCGCTCTTTTTCTATGTTTTAACCCTTTCTTAACTTTTAAAGGCGAAGTCTGATCACTTTAGAAGGAGATTGATAAGCATCAAAACTATCACAGGATTGGCTAAACAGAAAGCGCTAGAGCCGGGAAATCATGACAGAGATACCCTTTCTAAGAAACCTTTTGTGACAAAATCCAGTTTTGAATTAAACTAACACCTTCTAATTCAACATTCAATGAAAAATCTTAACACAACTTTTAAAACTTTTAGACTCAAATTCCTTTCCGACTATCTGCCGCTTTTACTTGCACTAACTCTAGCCTGCTGGTCCTCAGTACTTTACAGTCAGGAAACCATTCTCTTTCAGAATGTAAAAGTTTTTGACGGAACGTCGGAGGCCCTGAGTTCACCGACCAATGTACTGATCACCGGGAATAAAATTGAGAAAATAGACTCTGATTTTGCAGATATTGAGCGTGTGGACAGAGTGATCGATGGTGAGGGAAAGACCCTGATGCCGGGTCTGATTGATGTGCATGTTCATATGGCTTTTGGAGCTATGACCATGAAGGAGATGATGTGGGCCGGTTTATCGGAGGAATTTGCCATGAGCCGCGCAGGGGAGAATGCAGAGCAGATGTTAATGCGGGGTTTTACGGCTGTCCGGGATGCAGGTGGGCCTATTTTTCCCCTGAAAGCCGCCATTGACAGAGGAGATGTGATCGGACCCAGGATTTGGCCCTCCGGTGCTACCATAAGTCAAACTGCCGGACACGGAGATTTCAGAACCCCTGATGAGCGGTCCCGCAGGTTTTTTGGAGAACCCTCCAGAGCAGAGAAGTTCGGTGCCACTTTTATTGCCGACGGGCGGTCCGAGGTGCTGACTGCAGTCCGGGAAAATCTCCGCTTTGGAGCCAGTCAAATAAAGCTGATGGCAGGTGGGGGTACCTCCTCGGCCTACGACCCTGTGGATGTGACGCAATACACATTCGATGAAATGCGGGCTGCGGTTGAAGCTGCAGAAGACTGGGGCACCTATGTTATGGTCCACGCTTACACCCCGCGCGCTATAAAAAGAGCCATTGAAGCAGGGGTAAAAGTCATAGAACACGGTCAGATGATCGATGAAGAAACACTGGAATTGATGGTCGAAAGAAACATTTGGTTGAGTACTCAGGTTCTTCGGGCGAGCACGCCGGATATGG
>SKLY01000185.1 GCA_007121335.1 Saprospiraceae bacterium
CCCGGAATTGGGTGAAAATCAATACCTTTTCCCGGTTTTCGATGATGGTTTCCAGTTTTTCAAACAACAAGAGGACCTTTCCGCTCAATTCGGCTTTGGTTTCTTTGTTCTTCAAAAACTGGGCGGGATGATTGCATATTTGTTTGAGGGCGAGGATCAACTGAAGTACGAGGCTCCTTCGATGGAAGAGTTGCCGGTTGTCAGTGGTGTCCAGTTTGTTGATATCAGCCAGTGCTTTATCAAGGGTAGCTCTGTACAAACTCACCTGGTCGGGGGAAAGCTGAGCATAGCTGTTGATTTCCACCTTGTCCGGCAAGTCGGAGATAATGCGCTTATCGGTTTTGAGTCTCCTCATTAAAAAGGGACCGGTTATGCTTTTCAGCTTCTCCGCCACACTGATGTCATTGTACAATTCGATCGGTTTCGAAAATTCATTTTTAAATTTTTGGGGCGGTCCCAACAATCCCTTGTTGCAGAAATTGGCAATGCTCCACAATTCAGACAGACGGTTTTCTACCGGGGTACCACTCAAGGCAATTCTGTTTTTTGCGGGGATAGAATTTACGGCCTTGCTCTGCCCGGCTTTTGGGTTTTTCACATTCTGGGCTTCATCAATTACCTGTAATATCCACTTTAATTTTGCCAGTTTGTTGGCATCTGAGCGGACTACTCCATAGGAGGTGATCACCACTTCCGGCTCGTCAGATACCGCCCGGTTGGGACCGTGGTATATTTCTGCATTGATTTGAGGAGCGAATTTATCAAACTCAGATTTCCAGTTGGACAAAAGGCCGGTGGGGCAGATAACCAGAACCTTGTATTTTCCGATTGAACCCATTTCCTTGAATCTGAGAATGGTCGCGATCACCTGTATGGTCTTCCCCAGACCCATGTCATCGGCGAGGATGGAACCAAATCCGAAGCGGCTGTTCTGAACCAACCACGAATACCCCCTTTTTTGATAGGGTCTCAATTGCGCATTGAGCCCCTTCGGAATCGGCACTTTGCGCACCGTTCTCATTTCCTCCAGCAATTTCTCCGTGTTTTTGGTCAGTTTGACACGGGCCCCTTCGTACTCTCCACTGAGCGCAGATCGGAGCAACTGCATTCTCGATGGCTTCCGGGACCCCGAAAAGTGTTTTTCCAGTTTTTTCAAATCCTCACTGTCGGCATATATGTAGTTGCTCTTGTATTTGAGCAAGCCGGTTGACCGCGACATCAATTTCTCAAACTCCCCGGGATCGATCACTTCGTCCCCCAATGCCACTCTCCAGTCAAAGCGGAACATCTCATCCACCGAAATCACCGATTTGTTGGACTCCGCCACATCCACGACAATGCTGGCTTTCGGCTTCAGAATATTTTCCATGCTTTTGGGAAGCATCAGATTGATTCCCAGTAATTTAATCAGGGGAATACTCTTTAGTAGAAAGGGTTCAAACTCACTGATGGTCAAGACAATTTCGCGTTTTCCATTCTCCCGGAGAAAGTCGTTGAGCTGAGGTATTGAATCCACCAGGTGAGCAAATGACTTCAGAATATCGTACCTGACTTTTGCAAATTCCTCTTCCTGTAAAATCCCTCCCAGGGGTTGGGTGCCAAACGCATCGTCTCTGCGGTCACTCACCAGCCATTCAATGTGAAATTTATCCTCAGGGGTCTCAGTTACTTTCAACTGCGGTGCATACCTACCCGAACTGATAAAAAAACCGGAAAGCCAGGCGTGAATTCCACCACTCAAAGCGGTCTCTCCGGGCCGGCCAAACCCGGTTATCCCCCCTTCAAAAAATATTTCCAGGAATAAATCGCCAACCGGAGGGTCACTCAGAAGGTAAACCCACTCGGTGATCAATTGGCCCAGGAGGTTATAAGCTCTATTTTCTCCCCCAGCCCAGGACCCCTCCTGGTCTTCGTATTCCGGCAATTCCGGTGGCAATATATCATCAAGTTGATCGACTAGTGTTTGCACTTCCCTGCTGAGAAGAGCAGGCACCCATCTGATGGAATAAGTCGATTCAGAAATCCTGAAAATTTCGGGAACCACCGCTCCATTGGCCAGAAGGTGAATGGAAGAATAGAGTGCCGTGTGCATGGCAGCGGTAGAGGGTGCGTAATCGAATAAAAACCGGGAGGGAATATTTCCCAGCATTCGTATCACCTCAGGCAGGGCAAGTTGTTCCTCGTTGAGTCTTACCTCAAGATAATAATCCGAAGTCAGTATCACCTCAATCTGACAGTCTTCACTGATCTCCACCTCATTGGGTATCGTAAAGTGTTCCAATTCCTCTTCGATGGACACCTTGCCCTCTACAATCTTTCGAGCCCTCCTGCCCACCTTTTTGAACTCAGTTGCAAATTTCTTCTTGAAGTCCCCCCCGTAATTATAAAATGGCGGATCCTCAGCCAGTAGTGCCAGAATTTCATCTGAGACGGGGCGCAAACCGGAGAATTCAATCTTTCTGTACGCTTTATGCGAGTCCCAGCTACTATCTTGCTCATCCGGTTGTTCCCCGGAATATTCACCCAGATTTTCAGAAAAAAATGGGATCTCAATGGATCTCCTGTCCACCTGAATTCCGTAATCTCCCAAAATACCCAAAAGGTCAAGGCCGTGCAATTCAAAAACCAGGAAGGGGTTGTTGTCAATCTCAGCACACACTTTGTAAATCACTGCAGCGAGGTGTTTACACGGAACTGCCCAGTCGGGACAACTGCAATGCATTCCCAAATCCTCCCAGGAGGTGGGAAAGACTTCAAGGTTGAATTCCCGGGAAATATCCAGGACCCGCGGATCGAGTTTTCGGTTGAGCAATTTGGATAAAATCTCAGGGTGTTTGGTGAGCTCTTCCACAAACTGTTTTTGGACACCATCATCGAACA
>SKLY01000070.1 GCA_007121335.1 Saprospiraceae bacterium
AGACCGATACCATTATGAGTCCACTGGATTCTATAAAATACCACCGTATGCACCTCCAGACAGGTATAGTGGGAATAGAACCCGCCAGTGGGGAAGTGCGGTTTTGGGTGGGGGGTATCGATCACAAGTACTTTCAGTTTGACCACGTACGCACCCTTCGGCAGGTAGGTTCCACTTTCAAGCCATTTATTTACGCCACGGCCATTTTTCTTCAGGGGATTTCTCCCTGTACAAAAGTGGACGATGTACCTTATACCATTACCCCCGGTGAGGGGAATTTTGAGCTATTGGAGGAGTGGGCTCCAACCAATGCGGACGGAACATTCACCTACGAGCAATACACACTTTTTGAGGGATTGAAGCAATCTAAAAATACGGCTTCGGTCTATTTGATGAAGTTAATTGCCGATACCGAACCTGTCAGGCAATTAATGTCCAGTATGGGTGTGGACAGCGACGAGGTGAGGAGAGACGGCGATTACAAAATACCTAAACAACCCTCCATATCCCTGGGTTCTGCCGATCTGACAGTGCTTGAATTGACAGGTGCTTACGCCACTTTTGGCAACAATGGAGTACACATAGAGCCACATTTTATAAAGCGGATTGAAGATCAACACGGAAGGCTTATTTACCAGGCTATACCGGAAGAAACCACTGCTTTGGACCCGAAAGCCAATTACGTGATGGTGGAAATGCTGAGGTATTGTACAGATGGCCACTTTGCATTCCGCAATATCGAAAGCGACAATGGCGGAAAGACAGGAACCACCAACGACCATACCGACGGTTGGTATGTGGGCGTTTCCCCTGAACTGGCCATTGGCACCTGGGTAGGTGGTGCAGACAGATGGATAAGGTTCAGAAGTTTTGCCAACGGCCAGGGGTCGCGAATGGCCAGGCCATTTTACACCTCATTCCTCGAGCGACTCGAAGATGACCCCCTCGCAGATTACAATCCCAAAGCAAGATTTATCAGGCCGGCAGACGACCTGGGAATTGAAATCGAGTGTGACCGCTTTGATCAGTTCAGAGACCGGGACCGGGACTTGTTGGACAGGGATATTTTTGACGATCACTTCGATGACTTCTAATAGAAATCAGGGATTTTTCTAAAATCTGCAAACACCTTTGGGCATCCCGGAATAAGCCAGGGGCAGAAGTCTCTCTGTTCTATTGTGTGCCCTTATATAAGCACACAATTTCAATCTACACCCTTCACTATTAGCTTAATATTTTTTTATATTGGGAAAACCCTTACCTTTGAAAGCTAAATTGCTAAATTCGTCCATAACAATGAGTGCTTTCCACATAAAGCACACACTGATTACCCTGATTGCCCTGGTAGCATTGTTCCTTTTTCATGCAAATGCTAAAGCAAGTTGCGTATGCGACAACAATTGTCCTTTTACCATGCTTCCTGTGGGAACTTTCTCCTCATCAATAACCGTTTCGGGAGCTACAAACAATACCCTGGGTCAAAACGGTCAGCGGTTGATTGGTGTCAATATGTTCTTCAATCACGATGCAGTAAATGAACTTGATGTAATCCTGGTAGCACCGGATGGAAGCTCAGTGGAATTGATGTCCAACCACTCCCTGGAATGGAATCTTGACCAGGATTTTGACATTTGCTTTGTGGCATGCGATATGGTAGCACAACCAGATTCGGGTTTCCCGGCCGTGATTGACACCTGGGAGATGAGTCAGGCTGGTGTAGGTTATAGCTTCGAAGGATCCTACTATCCGGCTGTTGGGTGTCTGGAGGACCTCACCGGTCCGGTCAATGGCACCTGGACACTTGAGATGGAGGATCACGTTGTTGTAATGGGCGGCACCCTGTTTGAGTGGTCTTTGGTCTTTGAGGAAAACGATGGGACCATGTGCCCCGAACCTTGCGAACCCCCTGTATTTTGCCAGGCCGATGGTGGTGAGGTTTCAGGTGTCGATGGAATATACTGTGAATCGAGCCCGGATCTGCTGCTGGACCCCACAGTCACTCATCCAAACAGTCCACCCAACCCCAATGAATACGGTTACACCTTTGTCATTACCGATGAAAACGGGGTGATTCTGGAGTACAATGACTTTCCCGACCTCACGACTTACAGTCCCGGAACATACGAATTGTGTGGTCTTTCTTATCTGATTGAGGACCTCGGAGACATTCCCCCACCTGACGGAGTTTACACTCTTTCCGATCTGCAATCAGATATTGACAATGAGGTCTTTTGTGCCGACCTTTCCGACCATTGTGAGACCATAGTGATTGAGCCTCAACTTGAACCAATAAATATTGCCGGGCCCGAAGAGGTCTGCCCTGATGAGTTGGTGAGCTACACCATTGAAAATCTAAATTTAAGTGCTGATTTTAATATCGTGATAGATGGGGCCTATTCTGACCTGTCAATTACTAATGATACCATTCTCAATATCATTTGGGAAGATGATCCGGGCCCCCGGTCGATCTGTGCTGACCACTCCAATGCTTGCGGAACAGAATCCTTTTGCCTGGAGATAGAGGTCCTGGAATTTCCCGATATTGGTATTATCGGGCCAAATGAGCTCTGTCCGGGTGAGACCGGCGTCTATGAATTTATTCCTCCTCCCGGCCCGGGGGAATTTTACGATATTGATGTCATCGGTGGGTTGATTATCAACCAGGGAGCGGGCCATGTGGAAATAGAGTGGTATGAAAACAACTTCCAAAACTACCTCACTGTAGAGGTAATCGGAGCAGATTGTCCACATCCCGAACCGGAAACTTTTGAAGTTTTCCTGATCGAATACGATCTGCCCGACTTTTTTGACTACAACAGCGAATTTTGCGAAGGGGAAGCCGGATGGGCTGAAATGGACCCGCATCCCAA
>SKLY01000287.1 GCA_007121335.1 Saprospiraceae bacterium
TCACGACAAAGACTAAGCATTTTGTCAATAGTGGTTTTGCTAAGTAATCCCTTGTTGTAATCCTGGAAAATAACTACTTCGGGTCCAAATACTTCCAACTTATGTGCCACAGCAGAAATCAACTCTTCATCCTCCTGTTGATTGAGGAGACCAGTTTGTTCCTTATCCACTCTGAGCAACTGCTTTCCGTTGCCCAATATCCTTATTTTTTCCGTGCTTTTTCGGCTCTCACTAAAAATCACTCCTTCTACATCTACACTATTTTCTAGCATCTGTGCAGTGATAAGTTTACCGGATTTATCCTTTCCACAAATCCCACAAAGGGCGACCTTAGCTCCCAGATTTTTCAGATTGAGGGCCACATTAGCAGCGCCTCCCGGACGAGCGTATTCATTTTCAAAATCTACCACAGGTACAGGGGCTTCCGGACTCATCCTCTCATATTTCCCGCATATATACCTGTCCAACATGACATCACCTATCACCAAAACCTTAATAGATCGAGGGAATAAGTGCCCCGACCCGGAATCGTAATTCACAAGGAATCTTTGGTTGAAGTCGGACATGCTAAAATTTAATTTGCTTTAATTTTCCTATCATCGATATAATCAGTCAATTGCTCGAGCATTTTTTCAGAGCGTCCGGCCCACTTCTTCAATTGATCAACCACCGCTTTACCCGACAGATATTTCTCACCGGCCAGGGCATCAGACACAAATTTCTGAAAGTCCTCTGAATTTCTAACATCCTGTCCAATGTTATTTTCGACAAAATGAACAGCCTCAGGAAAACGCCGGTGCTTTGGTCCGAATGCCACAGGGACGCCATAAGCTGCAGGTTCCAGTATATTGTGAAGTCCACTTCCAAATCCCCCTCCGACATAAGCCGCAAAACCATAACGGTAAGCAGCCGCTAACTTGCCAATGCAATCCAATATGAGAACGTTTTTTTCTTCATTGCCTTTTTCAACATTGTCAGAAGTGTAGTATAGGAAATTGACTTTACGGCTGCTCCCCATAGTTTTCTCAATCTTTTTAGGCTCAATCTCATGAGGTGCCACAATCCAGCCAATATTACTATTTCCTTCAACTGCATCTTTAATCACTTCCCAATCCGCCTTCCAAATGCTCCCACAGATAAACACACGGTCAAAGTTTCTTGAGAATAGGTCCAGTTTTTCATCGTCTTTATCTCGCTTTGCCCGCTGCAATACATTGTTAAAACGACTGTCACCACCAACTTTTAGATTTAGATCGGGGTTTTGCGACAACAAGTCGTAGCCGCGCTGATTTAAAGTATATATTTTACTAAACATTTTCAGAGATCTCAATAATTTCACTCCGTAAAACGGCCGATTGAGAGAAGCGGGGGAGGGGTGAAAATTAAAGAGGTAAAGGGGGACCTTTCTACTGTACGCTTCTTCAATTAAGGTAAACCACAAATCATATTTTACAAAAATGAGGGCCCCGGGCTGGAGTTGATCCATGCAGTACTTAGCATTAGTGGTTGTATCGGGAGGCAGGTAAAACTTCTCAACCTCATCCCGCAGCCGGGCATGTTCAAATCCGGAAGGTGAAAAAAAGGACAGAACTAACTTCCGGCCGGGCTTGCGATCCAAAATTTTATCGATCAACGGTCTGGCCATTTCATATTCACCCAGTGAAGCACAGTGCACCCAGATAGCTCCCTTGCACTCTTCACCAATTTCAGCCACCCGGTTTTTCCACCCTTTCCTCCCATCCACCCATTTCCTGGCTTTCGGCATAAATAATCCGGCTAAACGAATTCCAAAAACATACAAACGAACGAACAAGTTGTACAATGGTGGCGAAGTTGAGTTTTTACCATAAAGCATTAATAATAAATGGTTACGTCCGGTTCTGAGAAAAAGATGGGTAGAATCCAACTCACCTCAAATCCATTCATAAGGTCAATTCGGCTTCTGGTGTCTGTTTCTTTGGTGTCAAAATCAACCGCTCGAACGCTCTCAGTGAATCCCTGGTGGAAAGTAAAACCGGCCCTGAAATTGATTCTTCTATCAGCCGACATATACTGGATTCCGGCAAACTGATGCAAGTAAGCACCTACCGTTTTTCGATTGTACCCCCTCCCGTAATTGTCCCGGATTTGATTTGCAGTATCGTTTTCATCCTTGAGGGCAATTCTATGGAGCTTGACTCCGGTACCAAGCGAAAGTCTTATTCCCCATTTTGATTCATCGGAAGATGCGAAGGGAAATAATTTACCGACATGGCCTCCAATCGTAAGGCCTCGCATCCTGGGGTCAATCAATGCATAGTTTTGGTCGCGGCCTATGATTTCACCCTGAGAGTCTCTGATAGTTGCCAGTGGGTCTTCCTTCACATTCTGTCCGAATAAGAAGTTGAATTGAAACCCGGCAAAAAGATTGCGTCCTCCGTGGTAAAACTCCGGATCAATACCCGCAGAAAAAAAGGTAGAAAACCGGTCACTAAGGTCGCCACCGGGCACCTGGATACCGTATTTAACATTAAAAAACAGGGCTTTTTCCTCGTTTTGCGAACTAAGCGAACTGCTGAGAAACAAAAACACCGCAATAAATCCAATAATTCTCATGTATTGTATTTTCCATTGTATAACGAACCAATCACGAGGATTGCTTGCCGGGAAACAAATTAACTGTATTATCAGTCAGTCAAAACAACTTTCATATTCAGCATATCCGCTTTTAGGACAAAGTTAAAGCCCCTCAAGATACTTTTTACAATAAAAAGACTTTTCCCTGTTGACAGCATGAAGCATCACGGAAGGCAAAATATGATGCTTACCCATGCATTGACAGCCGGAAGTATTTGAAAAGCAGCCCGAATCGGACTATATTTGCGGCAAAAATTATACATGAGCGAAATTCGAATGGTTGACCTCAAAGGTCAATTTGAAGAGATCCGGGAAGAAGTGCTGCATTCTTTTGACGAAATTCTCGGCTCTACCCAATTTATCAATGGTCCACATGTGCACAAATTTGCCGACGAACTCAGCAATTATATCGGAGTTAAACACTTAATTCCCTGTGCTAATGGCACAGATGCATTGCAAATTGCTTTAATGGCATTGGACTTGAAACCAGGTGATGAAGTCATTACGACGCCTTTTACCTTTGTATCCACCGCGGAGATGATTGCTATACTTGGCCTAAAGCCTGTTTTCGTCGATATAAGGGAAGACACCTTTAATATTGATCCTGAAAAAATAAAGAAGAAGATCAGTGAGCGGACCAAAGTGATAATCCCTGTACACCTCTTTGGTCAAAGTGCCGATATGGAAGCAATAAATTCAATTGCGGAAGAGAACGATATATATGTCATTGAAGACAATGCCCAGGCAATTGGGTCCTCCTTCAAGTTTGACAACCGAACAGAGAAGAAAACCGGAAATCTCGGACACATTGGTACGACTTCTTTTTTCCCTTCAAAAAACCTGGGTTGTTATGGTGATGGGGGAGCAATCTCTACTGATTCAGATGAGCTTGCTGAAAAGATGAAATCCATAGCAAACCACGGTTCTCACAGGCGTTACTACCATGACAGAGTTGGAGTCAATAGTCGGTTGGACTCTTTGCAGGCCGCAGTTCTGTTGGCAAAATTACCCAAACTTGACTCCTACAACCAAAGCAGGATAGAGGCAGCCAATCGCTACGACCAGCTTTTTGCAGGACTAAATGAATTGACTGTTCCCTTTAGAGACCCGCGCTCCAAACACGTATTTCATCAATACACTCTTAAGGCTGGATCTCACAGAGATAAGATTCAAAATCACTTTGCAGAAGCGGGTATCCCATTTGGTGTCTATTACCCGGTTCCCCTTCACCTGCAGAAGGCCTACAGCCACTACGGATACCGGGAAGGGGACATGCCAGTATCGGAAGCAATGTCAGCTGAGGTACTTTCCTTGCCCATGCACACCACGCTAACTTCTGAACAACAAGAAACCATTGCTGATGCAGTAAAAAAGGCCCTTTTGTGATTTTTGGTAAAAGGGTTTTGTCAGGGTTGTCAAAATTGGGGGTGTGTAGGAAAGATGATTAAATCTGTCCTCTACGAATGTTTTAATAAACAGGCTTGAAAATACTATCACATATTGACAGCCATCTCAAATTTTTATAAAATTTAGCTAATGAAAACAGTGCTGATAACAGGAGCCGCCGGATTTTTGGGATCCCACCTCTGTGACAGGTTCATCGAAGAAGGCTACCGGGTGATTGGAATGGACAATCTGATTACGGGCTCTTTGGAGAACATAAGCCACCTATTCCATCTGGAGCACTTTGTTTTTTACCACCACGATGTCAGCAGGTTCGTGCATGTTCCTGGAAAGCTGGATTACATATTACACTTCGCATCTCCTGCAAGTCCCATCGACTACCTGGAAATGCCCATTCAAACGCTAAAGGTGGGATCTCTGGGTACACATAATTTGTTGGGTCTTGCTCGTGAAAAAAAATCCCGCCTGCTCATAGCCTCGACTTCCGAAGTGTACGGAGACCCACTACAGCACCCTCAAACTGAAGAATACTGGGGAAATGTCAATCCCATTGGCCCCAGGGGGGTTTATGATGAGGCCAAGCGGTTCCAGGAGGCAATGACCATGGCATACCATCGCTATCATGGACTCGAAACGCGTATTGTTCGTATTTTTAACACCTACGGACCCCGCATGAGATTGAGAGATGGAAGAGCCCTGCCTGCATTTATTTCTCAGGCTCTAAAAGGTGAGGACCTCACAGTTTTCGGAGATGGTTCTCAGACCCGGTCTTTTTGCTATGTCGATGATCAGGTAGAAGGCATTTACAGGCTGCTTTTGAGTGATTACGACCTTCCTGTCAATATTGGTAACCCGGAGGAAATAAGCATTCTGGATTTTGCCCGTGAAATTATTGACCTGGTTGGAAATCATCAATCGAGCATCAAGTTTTTACCACTGCCAAAGGACGATCCCAAACAGCGTCGCCCGGATATCAAACTCGCAGAAAAAATTCTCGGGTGGAAACCCGTGGTAGATCGGAAGTCAGGTTTAAAAACTACACTGGACTATTTTAAGGATAAATTGAGTAAGCTGAAATGATCACCTCGAGTGATTTGAAGCTTTTTAGATTGCTAAAAACTCAAAGCCCATAAAAAATGGAAGCAAAAAAAACAGTTTTGGTTACAGGAGGCGCCGGATTCATAGGATCACATCTCTGCATCCAATTGGTACAGAAGTACCCCGATTATAACATCATCAACCTGGACAATCTGACCTATGCCGGCAATCTTGAAAACCTAAAACCCATAGAGGAAGCCAACAATTATACCTTCATAAAGGGAGATATTGCCAATGCAGGCCAGGTGGAGGAATTATTTGATAAATACGAGGTAGATGGGGTTATTCACCTCGCTGCAGAATCCCATGTGGACCGCTCCATCGATTCCCCCAATGAATTTGCCCTCACCAATGTAATCGGGACCCTGAATTTGCTCAATGCCGCAAAAAAATCATGGGAGGGAAAATTTGACCAAAAGATGTTTTATCACGTATCCACGGATGAGGTTTACGGAAGCCTGGGAGATACCGGTCTATTTCGGGAGGACACTCCCTATGATCCGCGGTCACCATATTCTGCATCCAAGGCGAGTTCAGATCATTTTGTCCGCGCCTTCTACCACACTTACGGTTTCCCCATTTTGATCAGCAATTGCTCCAACAACTATGGACCATTACAATTTCCCGAAAAGCTGATTCCCCTGGTAATCAATAATATTCTGCACAAAAAACCACTTCCCGTTTACGGAGATGGAACCAATGTCAGGGACTGGTTGTATGTACTAGACCACGTCTCAGCTATGGATGTGATTCTTCATAAAGGTAAAAGTGGAGAAACCTACAATATCGGTGGCAACAACGAGATGAAAAACATCGATTTGGTGGAGCTGCTCTGCGACATTTGCGATGACGAACTTGGACGTCCTGCCGGCGATAGTAGAAAGCGCATCACTTTTGTAAAGGACCGGCCCGGACACGACAAGCGCTACGCCATCGATGCCAGCAAGATTAAGCGAGACCTCGGCTGGGAACCTCAAACTACAGCAGAGGAGGGTTTTAAAAACACAGTTCGTTGGTATTTAAGTAATCAGGATTGGTTAAAACGGGTGACCACCGGTGCCTACCAGGATTATTACAAAAAATTCTACGGAGCCAATTGACCGTCAACTGGCTTTTATAAAATGTGGTTCTTATTTTTTTCTGGGAGTTTCCAACAAAAATCACATTGGCTGGTTATCCAATTTGAAGTTAATTCCGATAAAAAATTATTAACTTTGCAGGCAGGTGGAAAAAAGTTTTTCGCCTGAATTTACATTACAATATTATTTAACACTCCAATAGCAGTGTGCGGGGTGCCGGTGGTGCAAAACCACGGGCTGAGATTAAACCCATAGAACCTGGCCGGGTAATTCCGGGGAGGGAAGTCACCATCAAAATGGTGTTGCATCATCCTGCAGCACCCTGTTCACTCATGTTGGAATAAAATCATGAGTATGAACAGTTTAAAGCTACTTTTTACATCACTTATTTTTTTCATCGTATCGGCCGTTTCACTACATGCACAGTACGATTTGACAGTCAATGCGATTGATTCTGAAAAAAATCCAATCGCAGGAGCTGAGGTGTTGCTGCAACCGGGAAATATCTCCTCTACCACCGATGGTAATGGCCGTGGGGTATTTGACCACCTCTCGCCGGGAACTTACGACATACTGGTTAGTTACGGTTTCTCATTTGGACGTAAAACAGTTACGCTCGAAGAAAATCTCGAAGTTTATGTTCAGGTAAAAGGCAGAGTGGAAATTGACGAGATACAGGTGCTGGCAACTCGCGCTCAGGAATCAGGGCCATTGAGTTTCACTAATATCGATGCCGAGGAAATCCAGAGTCGAAATTATGGACAGGATGTACCTTTTTTACTTAAGCAACTGCCCTCTGTCAATGTTACCTCAGATGCCGGTACGGGAATTGGATACACCGGCATCAGAATTCGCGGTGTGGATCCTACACGAATCAATGTGCTGATGAACGGCGTACCGGTCAATGACTCTGAATCCCAAAATGTCTTTTGGGTAAATATGCCGGACCTGCTGAGTTCTGTAAATGATATTCAGGTGCAAAGGGGAGTGGGGACCTCAGCAATGGGAGGTAATTCATTCGGTGGAATCGTTAGCATCAACACCAATAAGGTCCACACTGACCCGTATTTGAGAACCGATTTTTCCTATGGATCATTCAACAGCAGAAGGGCATCATTCAGTTTCGGTACAGGTCTCGGAGAGGACGGCTTCTATGCGGATGCCCGTGTTTCCAGAATACTTTCCGACGGGTATATCGACAGAGCTACTGCCGACCTGAGAAGTTTGTATCTGGCCGCAGGAAAAGTCGGGGACCGCTCCTCATTCAGGGTCAATCTAATTCATGGAGAAGAGGTCACCTATCAAGCCTGGAACGGCGTACCGGCTGAGTTTTTGGATGACCCGGACTTGCGTACTTTTAATTCAGCCGGAATGAACAGGCCTGATAAACCACACCCCAATGAAGTGGATGATTATCAACAGACCCACCTTCAAGTATTTTACAATTACACCCACAGTGCAAATTGGGAAAGTGGGCTTACCCTGCACTATACACGGGGTAAAGGGTTTTTCGAACAGTACCGCAGTAATGAGGCATTTGAGAGTTATTTAGCAGATCCGGTGATGGTCGGAGATGAAGAAATAGACAGAACCGATCTCATTAGAAGGCGCTGGCTGGACAATGATTTTTACGGCATAATACTCAATTCAACCTACCGCTTCTCTCCGGCAACCAGTTTGGTTTTTGGCGGTGGATGGAATCACTATATCGGAGATCACTTCGGAGAGGTAATTTGGGCGCGTTTTGCCGGAGAAATGGAGAACGACCACCGCTATTACGAGAACGATGCAGACAAGTACGACTTTAATTTGTTTGCAAAAATAGAACATCAATTCGGAGACTTTCTGGCCTGGGGGGATATGCAACTTCGAACAGTGGATTATCGATTCCTCGGCTTTGACCAGCGACTGGAAAATGTAGATCAGGACCAAACATACACCTTCCTCAACCCAAAACTCGGTCTCACCTGGTTTTCCAGTGACAAAACCAATATCTACGCATCTCTGGCTGTGTCCAATCGCGAGCCAAACAGACGGGACTTTACTGAATCAAGCCCGGACAGCAGACCAAAACCAGAGCGAATGTTCAATGTGGAAACAGGAGTTAGAACCGGAGGAGACAATTGGAATTTACAATCAAATCTCTACTACATGGGATATCGCGACCAACTTGTGGTTACCGGAAGAATAAATGATGTGGGAGCGCAGGTCAGAGAAAATGTAAGTGACAGCTACAGAACCGGACTGGAAGTCAGTGGCAGCTATAATATAAAGCCCAATTTAAGGCTTTTTGCCAATGCAACCCTGGCATACAACCGAATTCAGAACTACGACTTTTTTGTAGATAAGTACGATGAGAATTTTGGGTTTGAAGGGCAGGAAAAACTGGAGTTTGACAGAACACCAATGGCCCTTTCACCGGAACAGCTGATTTCAGGTGGAATAAACTACAGGGTATTTGACATGAGCGGAAGAATGGGCAACTTGCGTCTTGACACCGATCTGTTTTCCCAGTATGTAAGCAGACAATACCTCGACAATACGGGAAACCGCGATAACTCACTGGATCCCTATCACTTTACAGACATCAACTTCGTGTTTAACTTCAGTCGTGAAAACTGGCCGGACATCCAGTTCAACTTCATGGTGCGCAACCTCACCGATGAAAAGTACGAAACCAATGGATGGAGCTACTCGTATTACTTTGCAGATGACTTTTTAATCGACCAGGGCTTCTTTCCACAGGCGGGGAGAAATTTCTTTACCGGACTCAGCATCCGATTCTAAAACTCTGCACTTGATTAGATAAAAAAATCCCCTTGTTAGTTGGAATGAAATCCAAAGCAAGGGGATTTTTTTAACAGTGGGTTTTTAGGAATGTGCTACCAGCACAATTTCCATAGGAATAAAAGCAGCAACTATAGATATCTTAAACGGAGAGTTGGCCCACCAACTTTCCAACCGGTTCTCTGCAAAGGTCCGGGGTGATGCTTTCAAAAGAATAACCCTCTCCGGCCAATCGCTCTAAAACTATCGGCAGCGCGTGTTTAAGGTTTTTCTCAGCCTTCAAGCTGTCGTGAAACACCACAATAGAGCCGGGCTTTACACTTCGCAAGACGTTTTTGGCACACTGTTCACCACTAATGTCAGCATCGAAATCTGCACTCAGTACATCCCACATTACAATATTGTAGTGTCGCTGGAGAAACTGAATCTGGCTAGGTCTCAATTTCCCATAAGGTGGCCGGAACAATTCACTTTTAACCAATTGCGCACACTTTCGAATATTTAGAAAGTAGGGAAGACGATCTGTGGTCCAGCCTGACAAATGGTTGTAGGTGTGATTTCCAACAGC
This sequence comes from Saprospiraceae bacterium, assembly GCA_007121335.1. GTDB lineage: Bacteria > Bacteroidota > Bacteroidia > Chitinophagales > Saprospiraceae > PWJY01. Next base: position 9,553 of record SKLY01000287.1, read on the forward strand.
GTGACCCTGTTCAACAACAGTTTCGAAAACCTCCGGGTATCTTTCAATGTTTTCACCAACACAGAAAAAAGTGGCTTTGGCATTGTATTCATTCAATAAATCCAAAACCCAGGGGGTGACCTCAGGTACAGGACCATCGTCGAATGTTAGAAACACGCGTTTTTCATCTCCTGGTAACCTCCAGGTGAAACTCGGGAACAGGCTTTGAATAAAGCCGGGTGTTTTAATTAAGTACATGGGATAATATTAAATATGTTCATGGATTATATAACTACTCGGGATTACACAGCTTTTTTGTATCTATGCATTTTATAAACGCCTGATACATCTGTTTTGCTGCGTAAAAGTACAACCTTTTTTTAAATATTATAATTTTTAGTCAATTGATTTACTGGAATTTATTGAAATAAAATTTAACATATATATCCCAATATTAATATGAGTAATATCAGAGTGAGATTTGCACCCAGTCCAACAGGACCTTTACATGTAGGAGGATTGCGCACAGCCCTGTATAACTACTTGTTTGTCAAGAGCAAAGGTGGCAAAATGATTTTGAGGCTGGAGGATACGGACAGAAACAGATTTGTAGAAGGTGCCGAGGACTATATAATTAATGCCCTGGAATGGGCCGGTATCGTTTGGGACGAAGGTCCCGACAAAGGGGGCATGCTAGGACCTTACAAACAGTCAGAAAGGAGAAATCTCTACAAAAAATACGCCCTCAACATGGTGCTAAATGGATGGGCCTATTACGCATTTGATACTCCGGAAGAACTCGAAGCCATGCGACAGAAAAAAGAAGCTGAGGGTATTCATTCACCCAAATACGATTCTTCCATAAGGGATGAGATGAATAACAGCCTGACGCTGACAGAGGAAGAAACAAAGCGTAGAATAGAGGAGGGGGCACCGTATGTCATCCGCTTCAAAATTCCGTCTGAGGGAGAAGTGGTAGTAAATGATGATGTCAGAGGGACCATGACCTTTGATTGCAAAGAACTGGACGACAAAGTACTTATAAAAGCCGATGGTTGGCCCACATACCACCTGGCCAATGTGGTGGACGACTACCTGATGCAAATAACTCATGTGATCAGAGGGGAGGAGTGGATCAGCAGTACAGGTTTGCATGTACTTTTGTATAAGGCGCTAGGCTGGGAGAGGGACCAACCTTCCTTCGCCCACCTCCCTCTCATTTTAAAACCTTCCGGAAAAGGTAAGTTGAGCAAAAGGGATGGCGCTAAATTCGGGCTCCCGGTTTTTCCTCTTGAATGGAAGGACCCGGAATCAAAA
>SKLY01000098.1 GCA_007121335.1 Saprospiraceae bacterium
ACCACCCCGCCCTTTGGGCACCCCTCCAGAGGAGGGGAATGAACCACCCCGCCCTTTGGGCACCCCTCCAGAGGAGGGGAATATGATGGGGGAGAGGCCTGAGGGTTATGGGTTGCCGGGTGTGAAAGCGCAGCCTAAAGGCGACCGTAAAGGGGGTGTGGTTTGGCATACGCAGGGAAGTGGTAAATCGCTTTCCATGGTGTTTTTTACGGGAAAAATCGTCCTGGCTTTGGACAATCCAACCATTGTGGTTATCACCGACCGCAACGATCTGGACGATCAGCTTTTTGACACATTTGCCGCATCGACGCAATTGCTCAGACAAGAACCCAAACAGGCAGGGAACCGGGACGACCTGAAAGAGCGGTTAAAAGTCGCATCCGGGGGAGTGATTTTCACCACCATCCAAAAGTTCTCTCCCCAAGAAGGCAATGTGCATGAAACACTTTCGCAAAGGGAAAATATAGTCGTTATTGCAGATGAAGCACACCGGACGCAATACGGCTTCAGAGCAAAAACGGTGGATGCGAAAGACGAGGACGGGAATGTGATTGGGAAGAAAATCGTGTACGGATTTGCCAAATACATGCGAGATGCTTTGCCCAATGCCACTTATGTGGGCTTTACCGGGACGCCCATCGAAAGTACGGACGTCAACACCCCGGCTGTTTTCGGAAATTACATCGATGTCTATGACATTGCCCAGGCGGTAGAAGACGGAGCCACGGTTCCCATTTTTTACGAAAGTCGTTTGGCCAAGGTAAACCTGAGTGAAGAGGGCAGAGAACTGGTTGAGGAACTGGATGAGGAACTGGATAGTGATGAACTCACCGAAACCCAAAAGGCTAAAGCTAAGTGGACTCAACTGGAAGCTCTAATCGGCAGTGAAAATCGAATAAAAACGGTAGCGCGCGACATTGTTGAGCACTTCAGCCAGCGAAATGAAGCCTTTAACTTTGAGGGAAAAGGTATGATTGTGGCAATGTCCAGAAGGATTGCCGCTGAGCTGTATGAAGAGATCGTAAAAATCAGGCCCGATTGGCATTCAGAGGATTTGGATAAAGGGACAATCAAGGTCGTAATGACTTCAGCTTCATCAGATGGTCCCATAATGGTAAAACACCACAGCACGAAACAACAGCGAAAGGCCCTTGCCGACCGGATGAAAGACCCGGAGGATGAATTAAAACTGGTGATTGTTCGCGATATGTGGCTCACGGGTTTTGATGCGCCCAGCATGCACACGCTCTACATCGACAAACCCATGAGAGGCCACAACCTGATGCAGGCCATTGCCAGGGTCAACCGCGTGTACAAAGACAAGCCCGGTGGCCTGGTGGTCGATTATTTGGGTATAGCATCCGACCTGAAAAAGGCACTTTCTTTCTATTCTGATGCTGGTGGAAAGGGCGATCCGACCATTGCGCAGGAACAGGCGGTGGAATTGATGTTGGAGAAACTAGAGGTGGTTTCGCAGATGTACGAAGGTTTTCCTTACGAGGACTTTTTCGAGGCAGATACCGGGCAAAAACTCTCCATCATCCTCGCAGCAGAAGAGCACATTCTCGGTTTGGATGACGGAAAGAAGCGGTACATCAATGAATTGACGGCACTGTCCCGGGCATATGCTATTGCAGTGCCCCATGAGGAAGCCATGGACGTAAAGGATGAAGTATCCTTTTTCCAGGCGGTTAAAGCGCGTTTAGCTAAGTTTGAAAGCGCGGACTCCGGTAGGACAGACGAAGAGTTAGAAACAACGATCAGACAAGTCATTGATCAGGCATTGGTCTCTAACCAGGTCATTGATGTTTTCGATGCGGCCGGCATCAAGAAACCGGATATATCCATTCTTTCCGAAGAGTTCCTCATGGAACTGAAGGGCATGGAACACAAAAATGTCGCCCTTGAGGTTTTGAAAAAATTGCTGAATGATGAGATTAAATCCCGCTCTAAAAAGAACCTGGTCAAGAGCAAGTCCCTCAAGGAGATGCTGGAGAACTCAATCAAAAAATACCACAACAAAATACTGACCGCTGCCGAAGTAATTGACGAACTCATCAAAGTGAGTAAGGAAATCGTAAACTTGGACAGTGAAGCAACCAGGATGGGCCTCACTGATTTTGAATACGGTTTCTACAGCGCAGTGGCCGACAACGACAGCGCAAAGCAACTCATGCAAAAAGACAAACTCAGAGAGCTGGCTGTAATCCTAACAGAAAGAGTCAGGAAAAACGCCACCATCGACTGGACCATAAAAGAGAGTGTCCGCGCCAAACTCAAGGTAATCATCAAACGAACTTTAAGGCAATACGGCTATCCACCCGACATGCAAAAACTGGCCACAGAAACGGTTTTAAAACAGGCGGAAAAGATTGCGGAGGAATTAACAGCAGACTGAAAATGACGAAACAGAAAAACATACAAGTCCAGGGGCTGGAAGTTGGCTACACAAGCATTGATAACGATGACTTTATCAGCATCACCGTTATTGCAAAGTGGAAGATTCCGGAAGCCCCGGCCGACATCATCAAGAACGGGATGCGCAGTAAGAACACCATTGAACTGCTCGGCTTGTGGGCGCGATTGAACAACCCCGATTTTAAACTGGTCGAATTCGACCAGTTTAGAAATGAAGCGGGAGAATTAAGACGCGAGGCAATTGTTGCAAAAAATGCACCAGTTCAAATGGAGGCCGGGGGTGAAGTAATCAGGAAAATTGACTACTACAATCTTCATTCGAGTCTATCAGTAGGATATCGGGTAAATCAAAAGCACCCAATTCCGTATTTGGGCAACCAAGGTGCTGTGGGATTACTTATTCAAAGGCTATCCATTGGATCAACGAATGAACAGAATTGAGAATAACAGATAAACATGAGAACTTTTTGGGTGATTTTATTGCTGGTTGTCATCTCCATAACCTCATCCTGCTTTATTGACGGGAGTTTCAGAGGGTTGTACAGTTACTATGAAGTAACCAAAAGTGAATATCCAAATTTCATACAAAAACCCGGGGCGGACTTGTGCGAACTCACATCAGACGATTCCATCATTGTCTATAAAATAAATGGGAGTGAGTTGAAGAATTGCCTTCGATCCGAACCAAAATCATTGGTGTATTTCTGGGATCCCAATTGCGGCGCCCCTTTTTGTGTTCCACCCAATTTTGCTCAGGAATACAGCACTGAAAAAATTTAGAGCTGTTTATTGTAGCCACGTATGAGTCCACTCCGAAAACCCTTTTGTGCATGAAAATGAGCGAAAAATTCAAGATCGAGGAAGAAGATGAAAGAACGATCCCTCACCAAAGCATTGGGGAGGGTGAATGTCCGGGGGACATTCAAGTGATTGAACCGCAAAGCGGGTGGGTTGCACGCAGGCGTAGCCATAGCTACGTTGAGGAAAGACCCCCAAAGCATTGGGGGCGAAGATATTGGATTTTGCAGCCATTTGTAATAAAAAGAGGTTTTCGGAGTGGACTCATGTATTATGATTACAGTAAAATGGCCGTAGATTACAATTTGGTCCGTCCGGTTTTCGGGGTAGATACAGAGTTTTACAGGACCAACCTTACTGACAGGTATATGAAAAGATTCAGAGAGAATCTGTTCAATGGGGAATTGATGGAGGAGGAAAAACCCAGGTTTGTTCTGTTTCATTCCGATAGTTTAATCGCGACAAGTCAGGATCTGGAGGAACTGGAAATTCAATAGTGTCATCCCGGCGATGTTGTGCCACTCAATTTCCGCTGAAAGTTTTTATCTTAGCGCAGTGTCGATCGTTTGATTTTAGACATCCAAAAATGCATTCAAAAATCAGTCAAAGATTTTCATGCTCAGTAGGACACAAATATTATTCGCATCCCTTGAAATTCCAGAAAATAAAGACTATGCAAAGAATGATTTCAAAGTGTAAACCTCACGCTGCAATAATTACAATCGCAGTGATTTTGCTTCTGTCTTCTTGCGATAGAATCATGAGGGCTCCGGATGTAGTAGTACGGGACATTGATTGTAGCGAAGTGCCGACTCTTTTAGATAGTGTGGCTATTTCAGATCAGAGGGTTAGAACCGATGCCTCCGCTTCCTTCAGAGAGAAGGTTGAAACTGATTATGAGAATTTATCCACTGTGGTGAGTATAATAGAGAGCTGTGGTCTGCCTGGCCTTGATGAGCTTACCCAATCTCAATTCAATGCCATTTGGATGGCGCTACATCACTCCCCGGAAACCCAGTATATGAAAGAATATTTTCCATTGTTTAAAGAGGCAAAAAGCAATGGCGATATGCGTCCCCAGGACTATGCTACCGTCAGGGATAGGATGTTGATGAGGGATGGGAAGCCTCAGATTTATGGCACCCAAATAAGAAATGGAAAACTATATAACCTGAGCGATCCGGAATATGTCAACCAGCGACGTGAAGAAGTTAGGCTCGGCCAGATAGAAGGATACCTCGCTCGCTTCAATATTGAATTCAACATCGAGCAAAAGGAAAGGTAAGTTCCACGGAATAAAATAATTATTTTAGGCATAGTCCGTTAAATAATTTTGCTTAGGCTGCATTTATTTACAATATAATGTTCCCTGCCAAATTGATCGGCAATGCATGAGCCTTATTTGACTCTGATGCTTGAAATAAAAAGTAGATTTTGACTTAAACCTATTTGAAATAAACAACCCAATTTTCCAACCCATAAATCCAATCCATTATGCTACAAAGTCTGCTTTTTCCCCTTCTCGCTTTGGTCCTTTACCCGCTCCATGATGAAATCGATGAATCCAGTTCGGCCTCCAGGTATTTCACCACCATTTACGCTGCTGAAAATCTCTTAATGGATGGCGAGCATGAAGAGGCCCTGGAACTTTATTCTAAAGCATTCCATCAGGATTCAGAGGAGCGGATCTTATTTATCAAAGACCTGCACAATGCGTTGATGCTGGGGTATCAAAGTGGAAGTACCCGGTATTTTGAGAAATTCCTGTATAATTTGAAGGATTTCGATGTGGATAAGTCGTTTTTCCGGACAGTGGGCTATGAGAAAATCGGTGACTCTGAATTTTCCCCTCTGGTAAAAACCTTTTTTGAAAACAAGCCTGAGAGGGTCTCCAACTCCCAAGTTTGTAGTGTTTTTGAAAGGCTTGTTGTTCTCGACCAAAGCATTAGAAGAGCTTGCAGCCAACATTTTGGTGGGGGCTTTTATCATCACTGCGGTGAAGAAATTGCATTGTTGGACTCCTTGATTCTCCACCAGCTTACTGCATATTTCAAAGCCTATGGAATTCCCCGTGAGTCCGAATTTTGCAACATCAACAAGACTTTTTCCCCGCCCTATAAATTAATAATCAGGCACAATCTTCAATGGTGCAGGCTCGAAATTGTCGATTACCTGAAACCTCAAATTGGTGCAATCCATCCACAGGTATTGGCCAGTATCCTTAATTCCAGCCACAATGACCGTTGCGTCGGTGCAGAGAGCAAAGACCCCTGGGGCTTTGGCTACCAATTGCGTCTCGGCGACAACCTTTATGTAGGTGAGATTCCGGAAAAAGATATTCAGGAGGTCAACCAAAACCGCAAGGCACTCCATTTGGACAAGGTGGAAGACTTTCACCGGAAAATCATTTTCCAGGATTTTAACCCTGAGTATCATTTTGTACATAGCCGTTTTACTCCGCTTATAGATGCTGACCCGGGAACGATCAATTCGCTCAAGGAGAAGTTTGCGGATTGGAAGGTTACGGAGGAGCGGTTGAGGTGAGAGAGATTTTTCATTCATTTCTTTGTCGCATCAACTTCGGAGGCCATTTTGTTACTTTGAACCACCGGACCATCCTGACCCCCCAATCCGGCCATGTTGACCCCCTGCATTTATTGCAAGGCATTGATGCGTCCTGGCTGGTAATCAACGATATTTCAAAATTTTGCATAATGCCCTTTTACCCCTGGGTCACTTTCAAAAATTGGTCATAGAAGGCGCTGCCTATGGAGCAGTAGTGGCCGTTTTCGAGTATGACCTCTTTGTTGCCATGGTCAATCAGAGATATGCAATACAGGTTTATGGCTTCAAATCGGTTGATCTGGAAGAAAAACGGGGGGAGATTGAGAAGCATCCGGCTTAGGGAAAGGCTGCAATTGAGTTCTACATTGGATTTCAGGGTTATTACCGTCATCCCTTTCCCCTTGTTTCCGGTTTGGATAAAGACTATTTCAGTGGGGTCCACCATAAAACTCTTGCGGCCAAACTGAATGCTAACAAACCGGTCTGGATTGGGTTTTTCGTATTCGCGGCTCTCCTGGCTCCTTGCGAGCAACAGTTCTATGATATTATTGCAGTGCTGTATCCACGAAGACCAAAAGGGTTTGTTCAGGATATAAATGACCACGTCACTGTGATTATTGAGTAGCTTTTTTGCGTATTCAAATTCCGTATTGGCGGTTACTATGATTACCGGGGGTATGTTGACACCATTTTTTTTGAGCTCTGATAAAAGGTAAAAGGCATTACCACCGGGAAGTCCAATGTCCAGAAACAGAACATCAACAGGAGTTGACTTAACCAGATCATAGGCCTGAGAGACATTTTGGGCTTCACCTTGCACCGCGAATTGCCCATCTTCATTCAGTGCTGAGATCAGCTCCTGGCGCGCCATTATTTCATCTTCTATTACCAGTGCTTTGTACATAGAGTCACTAACCATAGTTGTAGATTTTAGGAATTTGGATTTTCACACGGGTTCCGTGGCCATCTGCTCCGGACTTTGAGTTTTCCATGCAGTTGTCTTCGTATGAAATATCAATGTGCGAGTCATTGCTTTTATTCAAAAGGTGGATAATTTCTTCCATCACTTTGGTACTGGATTTTCTCTCTAAAGATGAGTTTTCACTGTTGCTCCTGCCGGCACCATTGTCCAGGACCTCCACATGAATAAATTCATCGTCCTCTTTGAGGGTTATTTCGAGCAAACCATAATCGGTATTTCCCCTTATTCCCTTTTCAATGGCGTTTTCCACATGAATTTGAATCAGCAAGTTGGGTACTTTCACCTCCGACATAGTTTTCTCGCTCAGCTTAAAATTCTTTTTGTACTCAAAAATATCACCAAAGCGGGTCAGTGCTATATCTACGTAATTGTCCACTATTTCCAACTCTTTGGCCAGGGCATGAGCCTTTTTTTCTTCCATCGTGTTGTGAAAAAGGAAGTGAACATTCTCAGCCAACTTACCGACTATTTTAGTGGTTTCGGGGTCTTTCCTGTATTTTGACTGAATCCAATGAAGCACATTGTTGATGAAATGCGGATTGAAATAATTGGAGAGGGCTTTTACCCGCAATTGATCCATCTGGGTTTGGTTTTTTTCCATCAGTGCGACTTTCTCAGCTTCCAATCTCCTCTGCTTTGTTCTCATAGAGTGAATTAAAGCAATGAAAGCCACTACCATTAATGTCAGAGCAACCACATGCCAGGGGTTTTCAAACCAATGATATGGCACAATTACCATTTTTTCAACATAGTTGTTGACCTGATTGTGTTTGATAGCCTCCAGGCGAAGGCGGTAATTTCCGGGGGGCAGGTAATTGACCAAAGTTGACAATGGTCTGGAGTCTTCCTGAAAAAAAATTGAATCGTCCTTTTTAAAAAGGGTGACGCGAAAATGGACATCGTCTTGTAGAAAAACATTTCCTTTTGCCCGCCAATTTAAATTCAAGGACCTTGCGCCACCGGGTAACCTCAAAATATCATTTGTAGGATCAATCTGCTGGTTTCCGGCATTTATCTGAGTGAATGCCACCTCAGTATCGGTTTCATCGAATTCCAACAGATCCATATCAAAACGCAAAGCTCCCTGCTTGGTGCCTACCCAGAGAAACCCATTGCTGTCTTCCAAAATGGTATTCTGTTCAGTGGCTATTCCGGGAATATGAATGTCAAAAACCAGGCTGTGAATACGAGGGTAAAGGGTGTTTTCAAAATCCTGGTTCCGGGGAATAAAGTGGATAGCATAATCTGAACCTACTATCACATACTTGCTACTTTCCATTATGGTGGTGATAAATTGATCACTCGGCCCCGGCAGATTTATTTTAGACCAATCCTTAAACAGATTGCCATTTTCGATATCGTATAAATGGGAATTTTTGAGGTAGTAAAGGCCTTTGTTTCCACCGGCCCAAAGATTTTGAGCGCTGTCAATAACTGTAGCCATGGTACCGTCACTCAGTGCTTCCGGACTATTGCGGTCCCATTTGCCCAACACCTGGGTCTTAAAGCAATAGGCAGCAATTCCTTTGGAGGTCCTGCCCATCCAAATTCTGCCGTTTTTGTCCTCATCAAAACTGAGGATATTGTGAAAATCCATGCCTTTTTCTTCACCCACCAGATAGTAATCAAAAGGATTTTCAGGATCAAATTTCATAAAACCAATTCTATTGGCGCCGACTCCAATGCTACCGTCACTAAGTTCCTTTAGAAAATAGCCGGTTCGAAAAAAGTCCCAGGAATAGGCCCTTTCGTGTTTTCCATTCACTATGCGATGTATCCCGTCACTTCCCTCTTTGAAAAAATACACTCTGCCCAAAGTGTCAGTATAAGTGCCAGGTATGATTCGCCCAATTTGCAGCCTGGGGTCTTTTGGACTATTTATAGCATTACCGTCAAAATAGGCAAAGCCTCCCTCTCCATCATAGCCCCCAAACCAAATATTCCCCTGACCATCCTCTGCAACCATATGCAATCCAGTAACCATGGGGTAGTCCTTATCAGAGATGTGAATTATTCCGTTTCTGCGCAGAAAAAGACCCGAACCTGAAGAATAGACCTTGTCTCCATTGGGCAATATGACAATGGAATTTTTGGCAGTTCTGTGGATGTTTTCCATGAACATAACCGCTTCGAGGTTTTCGTTTAGAGTAATGTAGTGATAGTAAGGGCTTTGGCCCGGCCGGGATTCCCTCACCCTGTAAAGGGCAATGAGACGCGACCCATCCCAAACCCTGGCATCACTTAATAATTCAAATACCCTATCCTCACGACTGCGGTACTCAAACGGAACCAATTCACCATTTTTGTAAACGTTCATAATTCCATCCCGCCAAAAAAACCAGGTGTTCTGAGCGAAGTGAAATCTCACTGATTTGAAGGGCTTTTTTATTTGATTCAATTTATCTCCAGTTACCAGGTCGTATTTTTCAATATACTGCCATGGTTCGGTGTAATAGGAATAAATCAGAACCTCTTCCTGATGATGGACACTTAGGTATATTTCTTTATTTTGTTTGCTTTCAGTTTCAAAATTAAAGGATAAGTTTGATGGATAAAAAAAGTCCGGCTCTTCGGCATCAAAGAGGTAAACATCGCCACTTGTTTTGTCTAAAAAAACCACTTGCTCATAGTGTGGATGGTAGAAGGTCTCATAACCGGATACATCCAACTTGTGCCATTCCTCCTCGTTCGAGAAGCGGAGCACATGATCTTTCCCCTCAAACCAAAATCCATTGTGGTCCCCTGCCAGGATTTGAAAATTTCCGCCTATTCCCTCCTCCATCAAATCCCAATGTTCCCAGTTCAAACCGTCAAACCGGCTGAACCTGTCAGAAAATGGATAACTCATCCAAAGCCTGCCTTCCGTATCGAGGCCCAGGTGAATTACCTGATTGGTAAAAAGCCCGTCGGCGTGGGTGAAATTGACTTCCACCGGTCTTTGGGCCGTGAGCAAGGTGCATAATCCCACCAACAAAAATAATACCGACAAGAGCCGAACCATCTCAATGCTTTCTTTCGAATCAAAGCCCTAATATAAAGAAATGTTTTGTCTCTGACTTTTGTCACCCCCATGAAAAACCCCTTTATGGCAACGAAAGCATGAATTTTGGGGGATGAAAGGAGGTTTGGTGGTGGAGGGGTTTAATGATTGAGGACTTGAAGGTTTGGAACAATTTATTAACTTTGAAGGCGGTTAATTCAGTGACGTATTGTCAAACTGGTTTTGATCAACATTATTAAAATAATTTGGATAAATATTCTTAGCATGAAAGATTGGAAAGCCTATATTGAGTCAAAACCAACTGTGATGTATGGTAAACCTGTTATCAAAAACACCAGAATTCCAGTGGATCTAATTCTCGAAAAATTATCAGAAGGTGAAACGATCGAGGACCTACTGCTTGCTTATCCCCGATTAAAAAGGGAAGAGGTGCTTGCAATAAAAAAATGCTCTTCAATGCAACAAGACTTTGATTTATAAACATTCTTCAACTCTTTACTTCTTAAATCGTATATCGTCTCGTCAATATCGTTGACGAGACAAGATTAATCGGTGTTCTTAAATCATTTTCTTTCCCGCAGAGGCTATTTTTATTCCACCATTTCAAAACTTCCTCAATTTCCTGAGGGCTTGATAATAACTGTAAAAATCAGGTTCACCTCTTGCATTAGGGTTTTCATACTCTGAAAAAGGGGTTTTCGTGGGTTAAAGTAAGTTTCGCAAGGTAATATTTTTACTTTTGGGTCAGTGTAATGCCGTTTGATTAGTTAAAACACTTGCTATGCGACTTAAAGGAAAGACTGAAGAAATATTGGTAAGAAAATCGTATTTAATGAGCTTACTTGCATTTTGCTTTTACCAAACCTTCTTGACACTTTTCAGCATTTCGAATGACTATCATAATATACTTAGCATATCTCCAAATGCAATGGTTGTAAGTTATATAGATTTTAATCGGATTACTACGCCGATTCATGAAATAGAAGGAAATAAAACAGAAGAAGAAAGCACTTCCGATAATAGGCTTTATAGAGATGATGATTGTAATCCCTTGGACTCGACTCTTTGTTA
>SKLY01000302.1 GCA_007121335.1 Saprospiraceae bacterium
CCTCCAGTTTGTCAGCTTCGTAAGCCTCGTTCAGCAGGATGGGGCAGGAGTAGGAGGCGCAGTTGACGGCAAAATGAATCCTGGGCTCGTCAAATTCCACCCTGATTATGGCGTGCTCCACCGCATTGAGGTGGATTTTCTTGCCTCCGATATCTATAAATTCAATATCGAAAGCGCTGTTTACAAAGGGGATGCTGATCCTGCCGCCTATGTCTTTAATACTTTCAACAGGATAGTGGTCAACAATCAACTTCACGGTAAAGGCATTGTAAACATTGATCCAGTAGGCCAGTTGCTCAGCTTCGGTCCACTTTTCTTTGTCCGGTGGATTGGTGGAGAGTTTGTTCAGGTACTGGTTGAGTTTAACGCTGTCTCGGATAAAACCGCGGTAGCCAACTACGCCTTCATCATCTACATGTTTTTGCAAAAGATCGGTCCAGATTTCGTGATTGGGCGGAGTGGGGGAGGAGGTTGGAAATTCCTTTTGCCCCCAACAGGTCGGTATGAATAAAAAGATAGCCAAAATGATGCCCGGAGCAAAAATTTGTGAACTGGATTTTGTCATTGTCTGATTGTATTTTGTTGTACTGCTTTAAAAAACGAAAGGGCTCACAAATACTTTCAAACTCCAGGATCGATCATTTGGAATTCCTATTGTCCTATGTGCTGATTTTATCATTCAGCTGCTTCCCAACGAAAATAAATGCATTCTGCACTTTTGTCCGAATCCCGTGCAGCGAATCGCTCATCCACCCGGTGGCCCACTACCCAGCAAATTTCACCCTCTGACAACAAAACAGGGACCTTTTCCTTCTTTCGCTTACCCAATTTCAGGTCTGTGAGAAACTTTTTTACCTTTTTGCGCTTGCCTTTCATTCCGCCTGGACAAAAACTGTCGCCCGCTTCCCACAGCCGGAGTTCTAAGGGGAACCTCAGTTTTCCCATTGCCAAAACAGCCACCTCCGGTCTTTTGGAACCTGAGTGCTCCCGGCCGGATTCTATAAACAGCTTACCAAACGGAGTTTTAACCCCGGTATCCGGCCTATCAATTTTAACCACCGGAAAACCTTCAGGAGTTAATTTTTCAATCGACAGAATGCCACCTGGCTCAGTGAGCAATCGAATTGTTTTGTCGGCATTGTACCACTCCCGTCCCGCCGTGGTAGATTGAAGAATTTCAACCAGGACTTCTGATTGGATACCCGTGTCTTTCAGCATTTCCCTCAAAAGGGTAACGGGTGCAAGCGAGTTTTGAACCTCGTTTAGATCAATGAGGCGCAAATTCTCAGACTTATTTTGCTGTTTGACCTTGTCTTTTTCACTGTCCAACCAATCCCGCACAATACGATGGGATTCTCCCTGGACTTCCGCGTTTCTAAGCAGCGTTTTGCGCAGGCCGGGCCAGTATTTTTCGACTTGTGGGAGGATGGTGTTTCGCAAAAAATTTCTCTGGTAGTTATTCTCTCTGTTGGTTTGATCCTCTCTCCAATGGATTCCGTTATTCCGGGCATATTTTAGGATTTCTGTCCTCGTACAAGACAGCATTGGCCTTCTTATTTTGCCTCTTGAATGTGGAATGCCCTTAAGTCCCTCCGGTCCGCTTCCCCGGAAAAAATTCAGGAGTACGGTTTCTATGGTATCGTCAGCATGGTGGGCTGTGAGAATATGCGAAAGCGAATGCCGATCAGCGATTGTTTCCAGCCAATCGTAGCGAATGGCCCTGGCTTCTTCCTGCAGGGAACTGCCTTTACTGTCCGGGGGGCTGCAATTCAGGATATGGAGTTTCAATCCTTGCTCTTCGGCCAGCTCTTTCACTAACTCCTCGTCCTTTGCAGATTCTTCCCCACGGAGATTGTAATTTATATGGGCCAGTTGGATGCGGTAATTTAAGTTGAGCAAGATGTGGGTGAGAACCACTGAATCTAAACCACCACTAATGGCGACCAGCAAATGGTCATCCCTGCTAAACAGTTGACTTCTTGAAATAAAGTGGGTGATTTTATTTTCCATCAGGCCTGTGTTTATCAGCGCATGATCCGCTGTTGATTGAGCCAGTTTTGAAACTTCCTTGCGTTGCGAAGGTGTTCATTCAAAGTCCTGGAAAATGCGTGTTTGCCACTGTTACCTGGTTTCGCACAAAAGTAGTAGTAATCGTGTTGCTCCGGGTTTAAGACGGCGTCAATGGCGGCAATGGGCGGTATGGAAATGGGCCCCGGTGGCAGTCCGGTGTGCTTGTAAGTGTTGTAGGGGGAGTCAACCTCCAGGTCCCTGTTCAGCACCCTGCGGACTTCCGGGTTTCCGAGAGCAAAAACAACCGTGGGGTCTGCCTGAAGGGGCCAGTTGGATTCCAGCCTGTTGAGATACACCCCGGCGATTTTTGGCATTTCCGGCACGTAATTGGTCTCCCGATCGACAATACTGGCCAATATGATGACCTCCTCGCGGCTGAGTCCCAGTTTTTCTGCTTTTTGCAGCCGTTCATTTTGATTCCAAAAATGTTCGTACTCTCTCATCAGCCTTGAGACCAGAGCCTTTGGGTCGGAGTTCCACCACATTTTGTAGGTGTTTGGAATAATCCGGTTTTTCAAACCTGTCGGATCAAGGCCAAAGTCCTCCTGAAGGGATTCTGAAAAAATGTATTGGGCGATGGCCTGGGAGTCCGGTTCTATATTGGTGGCTGCGCGTTTGGCCACCAATCTGAGATCCCTGGCGGAGGGAATTATCACATTAACTGCATCCTGCTCGCCGGACCTGAGCTTTTGGATGATTTGCCGGTTGGTCAATCCCTTCCGGATGACATAGCGCCCGGGAATGATCCTGCTGCCCGCATAGTTCATGCGATCCGCCACCCATTCA
>SKLY01000285.1 GCA_007121335.1 Saprospiraceae bacterium
GATTTCAGAAAGGGAATGACTGTATTTCGAGGAGAGCGCGGTCACCTGCCTGACGACATCTCTGTTCCTGTCGATTGCGATATACTAATGGTTTTGGTCACCAGATTGGAATTATATCGACTTGAGGAATCGGTTCAACAAATTGACCCCGAAGCGTTCGTCTATGTGCATTCTGTGAAGGAAGTTCGCGGAGGACTGATTAGTAAAAGAAGGGGAAATTCTTCAGAAGGTGAACAATGAAGCCTCCCCGGCGTTAAAAAAATGTCATCGCCGCCAATCTTATGGTTGTTTCAAAACTTATCCCTGCTATTGGTTAATTACAACACAATCAATTGACTAAGAGTTATATTGTGCCTTATCATTATATTAATTCTTTGAAAATGAATAGAATATATTTTGATGAGGCCCGTTACACTACTAATTTTGCATAAATTATTTTAAACAAACTTAATTATTAAAATGCTTAGAGTTATTTCAATTGCCTTGGCCCTCACAGGGCTATTTTTAATTAGTGCCTGTCAATCTGAGGGTGAAACTGTTGAACACGATGCTGATGGTATGACCCAGCAGGAACAAGCACCTCCTCCTCAAGACCAACAAGCACCTCAGATGCAACAACAACCAGGTGCTGACATGGATATCTCAGATGACGACCTGAGAGCATTCGCAGAAATTGATTCCGAATTGAGAATGATGCAGGAAGATGCGCGAAGCCAAATGATCGACGTTATTGAGAATCATGGCATGACACTGGAAGAGTTTCAGCAACACTCCCAGATGCAGCAGCAGGGTATGACCGACCAAATCCCGGAAGGTGATGCACAAGCTATTGCAGACATAAACGATGAAAAGCAGAGTATTCAGGAAACGATAATCGAATCTATGGAAACCCTGGTTGAAGATCACGGAATGTCGGTTGATGAGTACGAACAACTTGCCATGGTAATTAATCAGAATCCGGATTATCAGCAACGTCTGATGGAAATGCAGCAGTAATTGCCGTTTTTGTCAGTGAGAACATTTCAAAGAATTTATTATCTAAACAAATCAATACTTATTATTATGCTTAACACTGGTGTTAAATTATTTTTTAGCTTATTCGTATTTGCAGCACTTACAGGAAGTTTATTTGCTCAACAACCTCCTCAACAGGAGACGGAGGATATCTCTGAGGAAGAACTTCAGATGTTTGTGGATGTGCAAATGATGATTCAGGAAATGAATGAGGAAGTCCAACCAAAGATGTTGGAAGCCATCCAGGACAATGGATTTGAACCTCAGCGGTATATCGAACTAAATCAGGCCGATCAAATGGGTCAGGAAATGGATGCCGATGAGGAAGAAATTCAGCGGTACGAGCAGGTGAAAGAATCTATAATGGACCTTCAGCAGGAGGCCAATGATCAAATTGCCGAAAACATTGAAGATATGGGCATGGATATGCAGCGCTACAATGAAATCAATATGATGGTTCAAAGAGACCCTGAATTGCAGCAGCAAATGATGGAAATGATGCAGTGATGATGGAACAACATCATCCATAAATAATTTGGGCGTGTTGATTTACTTCAGCACGCCTTTTTTTATGCATTTTTCAAACGATTTTTTCACTCATAGCGTCTGTATTTTAGATGTTGTATTGAAATAGTATTCAACTAAATTATCTAACTATGAAATTCTTAATAACTGCCTTAATCATATCCGGACTGACTTTTATGGTTGGTTGTGAAAGCTCCGACACCTTAGAGCCTCGCCCTGTTGATCATACCGGAGATGCAGGTGACATACCCGAAATGAATCGCGCTTTGGCTGCCGACCTGATCATAGATCTGGAAGGAGACAATCCCGGAGAAAACATCTTAATATCACCCCTTAGCATTCAGATTGCACTTCAAATGGCACTTAATGGTGCCGATGAAAACACCCTGGACGAGATGCTAAATGTCTTACACTGTCCCAATTGTAACCTTGAAAAACTGAACAGGGATATGAAAATCCTCATAGAATGGATGAGTGCCAAGAGTGGAAGACCCGACCTCACACTCGCCAATTTGTTCTTTTACGACGATCAGAGACTGAGGCTTGAAGAGGACTTTTCCGGCATGTTGATGGATTCCTACGAAGCCCCATCAGTAAGTTATAATTTCAATGACGAGGCCACAGTGGATAAGATCAACAGTTGGGTATATGACCATACAGGTGAAAAAATTGACGGAATCATTGAGGAAATTGATGACTACGACCTCGCCTTCCTGATTAATGCACTGCACTTTCAGGCAGACTGGTCTCAGGGATTTGATCCCGACCTCACCAGCGATGATTTGTTTAGCGTTGAAGGAGACAGAGATGTTATGGTGCCATTTGTAGCCGGAGACCGGGACTTTATGGTCTCGCGCAGTGGGGGCTCTGTGATGGTGGACCTTCCCTTTCGGGATTCCACATTTAGTCTGTCACTGATTAAGAGTGAGGAACCACAACCCATGGGCGAATGGCTTCGGCAAATGGACCTTTATTACCTGGATGGTCTTTACCAAAACCTTAGCCGGCAACGAGCTATGGTTCGCTTCCCTAAACTGAATCTGGAGTGGGAGGCCGACATGGTAGAGACCTTTGAAAATCTCGGCATGATCGATGCATTTTCCGAATACAACGCCAATTTCAATAAAATGGGGGAGCCATTGATTGGCCCGGTTATTTATATCAATCAACTCAAACATAAATCAGTATTGGAGGTTGATGAAAAGGGCGCAGAAGGTGCCGCAGTTACCTCTATAGGATTTGGCACCACTTCCCTGCCGCCTTCGATCGTTTATAACCGGCCTTTCGTCATTCAATTGCGTCATATCCCGACAAATACACTGGTGTTTAAAGGCATTGTTAATAACCCTGAGTAGAGCAAAAAATACTATACCCACCCAATTAATTATTTACAAAGCGACTGCATTACTGCCTCACCCCATATGCAGTCGCTTTTTTTGTCTGTTTTACAGTTTCTGAAAAAATTTTTTCATGAGTTGGGTACATTTTTCCGGTCGGTAACACCCCTAAGTGATAGAATGCAATAAAATCTGCCAGACGGGCCTGCCAACTTTTTTTTAGAAAAGCAGTTAAAATAAATAACGCATTTGAAAATTATTAATATAATTGTGCTTCATATAAAATTCATTGATTATGAGTAAAGACAACAAATCAGAGAAACTCAAGGCGCTGAAAATGACCATGGACCGCCTCGACCGCCAATACGGAAAAGGAGCTGTAATGAAAATGGGTGACCAACAAGTGGTCGATGTGGATTCCATTTCCAGCGGTTCACTTGGTTTGGATATCGCACTGGGAATTGGTGGCTTTCCAAGGGGAAGAGTTATAGAAATATACGGACCGGAATCATCAGGTAAGACTACACTGGCCATTCACGGCATAGCAGAGTGTCAGAAAAAGGGTGGAATTGCCGCATTTATTGATGCGGAACACGCTTTTGACCGCACCTATGCTCAAAAGCTCGGAGTGGATACCGAAAACTTGCTGATTTCTCAACCCGATCACGGTGAACAAGCCCTTGAAATTGCTGAAAACCTAATACGCTCAGGAGCGATTGACATAATAGTTATTGATTCTGTAGCTGCCCTGGTTCCCCGCTCAGAGATTGAGGGAGAAATGGGTGATTCTAAAATGGGGCTGCAGGCCAGGCTCATGTCACAGGCCATGCGTAAATTGACTGCCACTATCGGAAAAACCGGCTGTACCTGTATTTTCATCAATCAGTTGAGGGAAAAGATCGGTGTGATGTTTGGCAATCCTGAAACTACTACGGGTGGTAATGCACTGAAGTTTTACGCCTCCATTAGACTGGATATTCGACGCTCTGGTTCTGCCATAAAGGACAAAGAGGGCAATGTAATGGGTAACCACGTCAAAGTAAAGGTAGTGAAAAATAAGCTGGCTCCCCCATTTCGTATCGCTGAATTTGACATCATGTACGGTGAGGGAATAAGTAAGACCGGAGAGATTGTCGATCTGGGCGTGCAGTTTGATTTGATCAAAAAATCAGGTTCCTGGTACAGTTATGGAGACTCAAAGATTGCCCAGGGTAGGGATGCTGCCAAACAGTTTCTCGCAGACAATCCCGAAGTAGCTGAGGAGATCGAGGGTAAAATCAAGGAAATACTTAAGCCGTAATTACTATAGTGTCCAGCGGAGTAAATAATATCTGCTACAAAAGTTGGATTCTTTGAAATAATATTCGTGCAAAAAAACTCCCGGAACACCCATTCGTGATCCGGGAGAAACACCAAGTAGTTATAGATAAAAAACGCGTGTATTTTTAGCCGTGCAAATAGTTGAGCATGGCTGTCACTTCTTTGTCTTCCAACAGCTTTGGAGCTATTTCATGTAGCAAAAATTGCCCCTCGGGGTGGTCTGACAATGCATCCCGCAACACCAGAAAACCCTCTTCTGTTTGTTCTTCCAATAGGTGGCATATGGCCCGACAGTAGAGCAACTCCATTCCGCATGTATAGTACTCGGCCTCATCCAAAACCTCCATCGCCATTCTGATTTCACCTATTTCGATGAGAAACCGAACATGCTTGAACCAGTATTCGGACTGTTCCGGGCCGGTCTCGGTGGCCTTTCGGAAGTAAAAGTCTGCCCTATCCCAATCTTTTGATTGTACATATGCATCCGCCAGATAGGCGTAGTATTCTTCTCTTCTATCCTCAATTCTGATAGCCTTCTGAAAATTGCGAATCGCCGAGGCATAATTCGACTGTTTGAGATCGCACATCCCCAGACAGTAATAGACCTCATCGTTGTAGGGATCCAATCGCACGCCTTTTTTCAGGTATTGCCTGGCTTTAAGATTATCACCCAGTTCGAGGTAGCACTGACCTATACTGACCATTATTTCCGCTTCTTTCCCAAACCGCTCCAGATACTCCAGATAAACATCCAGAGCTTGTTGATACTTCTTTACCTGGAAACAAAGTTCTGCACAGTCCTTGTACCCAAATTCAAAGTCGGGATTGATAATAAAGGAGTATTCAAGAGCTTGTATGGCTTTGTCATATTCACCTGTGCAGGAATAGGCGTGCCCAAGGTTGTACCACGCTTGAAAAATATAGGGGTTACTGTCAATTAGTACATTGTGGAGTGCTATGCTCTCTTCGTAGTTTTTCTGTACTTCTACACTCATCCAGATATTTTCCAGAGCTTGCGGATGATCCGGCTTTTCGAGCAAAATGTTACGAAGGACTTTGTACATTTGATCAAACTGCTTCATTTGCTCGTAAACATGAGCCTCTTCCATCAATAGATCCAAATAATCCTGTTGTCCCATACTAACTTCCTTGAGCTTTGAAATGTATTCAATAGCCAAAGCGTAGTCTTTTTGACTGGCGTATATCCTGCACTTCATCAATTTGAGCTCCCACTCCATTGGGGAGATATTTTCCGCATACTCAATCAAATCCAGAGCGGCATCATACTCACCAAATTGCATGAGCAATCTGATCTTGATGATGTAAAAATCTATTCTGTACTTGTACTGCCTCAGCGCAAAGTCTGTAACCTCCATTGCTTTTTCAGGGGAAAACTCCTCTTCGTAATACCCAATCAACTGAAATAAATGTCTATCCTCGAAATAAGCTGAATTCCCCCGCTTGCTCATGGACTCAAACTCATTTGCCAGAGAGTGGAGGGCAGTATCTCTATTGTGCTTTTGTCGCATGTTATCTACATGGGATTAACTAGTCCAAAAATCATTTCTTATCCAAGCCCAAAGATGAGGTTTATTTTTCAAACTAAAAAGACCTGGGGGGTGGGTAATTTTAACATTAAGAATTATATTAATTTCATTCAAATTCTTGAAAATCAAGCCACTTCATAAGTAAAAATATTAAAATTAAAAAACATTTTAATTCTAATCACCTATGAATTACCACGCAATATATTTTCTGTAATGTAATGTGAAAGCGGTAAAAAGTTGAATATTTTTTGAAAAAGTCCTTTAGAGACAAAAAAACACCCGGAATTTTGGCCCGGGTGTTTTAAATGGAGTTAAGAATCATTCAGTAATCCCGAATGTAATACCGGGATTAGCTTACTGCCATTAGCTGGTTGTTAATGTTGTCTGTCTTGTCTATTTTGTCGCAATTGCTGCCGCTCCTGTCGTCTCTCTAATTGGTGTAGATTGCGATCCTCAGGCCTATGCATGTGCTGCCTGTTTCTCACCCTTCTGAGCATCTGACGTTTGAACTGATTTTCAGACTGGTACAATGCCAGCACCTGTCTATTGTCCAAAATATCAGCAAACCGGCTTTGGTAACTTTTTAGGATATTCACTTCGGCCTCGAGTTGGTTCATCCATGCGGCTAGCTTTTTTTCAGCCTCTTCTTCGGTCAAATCCATGGGCGAATCTTCGGTGTCTGCCACTTTCTCCCGGTTGGTCCTCAGTTCTTTCTGCATTTCGTTGTAAAGCGGCCAAAATTGCTGTGCCTGCTCACTGCTGAGGTCAAGGGTTCTGGTGATATAGGCCACTCTCATTGACTCTATGCGCTCCCTTTGTTCTTCAGTCATTCCTTCGCTTTCATTTTGCGAATGGAGGTCCAGGGGGGCAATGCTGGTAACAATCAGGGCAGTAACTGCCAAAAGCATAATTTTCATGGTGTAAATATTTAGTTATTAAAAAAATTAGTTAACAGTAAAGTCCTGGCATCTAATAGTTATTGTTTAAAAAAAGCTCCTCTTCATACATCATCCATTCTTCCTCCAACACCTCCAGATACCACTCTCCCAGATAATCCATTAACAAGTCGTCCCGGTAGAAAAAATAGCTCTGATCTTCCAGTAGGTAGTTCACAACAGCGGCTGTCTCCACCTCGCCATTCATTTGGTCGATATTGTGACCGGGTATCTGGTAAACCAGTGCAAAGGCGATAAGAATAAGTGCCACGGCGGCAGCTTTTTGAATTGGTCCATAGAACAATCTTCTCACTACCGGACGCTTTTCTCTGCGCAAGCTGTCTTTTACCTTATCCCCAAGATGGTGCAACTTCTCGTTGGAGGCCCCATATCCGCTAGTTCCCCTGTATTTTTGAAGGGCCGGATGCAGGTCTTTCAACTCCTCTCCCAGATTTTTATCTTGCTCTTTCATCTAACCTTAAATCATTAATCAATAAAAAATACATGCCAATTGATGCTCTGGTTTCACCCCTCCATATTTTCCGTGAGGAATTGACTCACCTTTTTACTGGCGTGAAAAAAGGAGGCCTTCAAGCTCCCTTCAGACTTTCCCGTCATGTGGGAAATTTCTCTATAACTCATTTCTTCAAAATATCTCAGTACAAAGACATCGCGCTGCACCTCCGGCAATGATTCTACCCCCCGGTGCAGCAAAGCCAGGGTTTTATCCCCGTCGAAACCACTTTCCTCAGAAAGGGGATGGGTAGAAATATTCTCTGCGTAGGCCGCTTGATTTTTTTGCGTCCTTTTTTGCTTCCTGAGGAAATCCAGGCATTCATTTCGTGCAATTTGCCACACCCAGGTTTTGAAGGAGGAATTTCCTTTAAATGTCCCGGCTTTTTGCGCTATCTTTATCAGTGTGTTTTGAAACAAATCCTCTGCATCTGGTTCCGCATGCACATAGGTCCTAATGAATCCAAACAGACTGTTTCCGTGGATGTCAATAAGCAGCTCAATTCCCTCATTTTTCTCCGTTTCAGATTTGAGCTTTTTTACCAGTATTTCCTCATCCGGATTTGACAATGTCCTTTATTGTTTAGACGACATCAATATTCGTTCGTTTAATACCATCTGGAAATTTACGCATTTTTTTCTAACTTGCCGCTTTAAATCACCCATCTGGGCGGTTGGCATTTCCATCAGAAAGAACGGAATAACAATACTAAAGAAGATTAAATGAAGCAAAGAGCAGGTGGGTTTTTACTCTGGTTGTTCGGTTGGAAAATAAAGGGTGCAATTGCTTCTCCGGAGGAATGTCCCAAACTCATGGTTGTGGTTGGCCCGCACACATCTTTTATGGATTTTTTTGTGGGGCTTGCGGTGCGAATGCAGCAGGGAAGAGATATTAAGTACCTGGCCAAAAGTCCGCTTTTCAAACCCCCTTTGGGATGGATATTGAAATGGCTCGGAGGTTATCCGGTGGAGCGATCCAAAAACCAGGGATTGGTGCAGGCCATTGTTGAAATGTTTGATCAGAGGGAGGTGTTTTCCATTTGTATCACCCCGGAGGGCACCCGAAAGCGAACCGAAAAGCTGAAATCCGGTTTTTACCACATTGCAGCCGGTGCAAAAGTGCCAATTCAATTAGCGGGTATGGACTTTGGCACCAAAACGGTCGTTTTCACCAAACCGGAATTACCCGGAGACTCTCTGGAGGCAGAGTGTGAAAAAATACGCAAATTTTGGGGAGCCATGCGCGCTTATCACCCGGACAGGGGTTTTGGATAATAGCTGAAAAACCAACGATATGTATTCGAAGAATGAGGAGAGAGAACTCTTGAGAAAAACGGAGCAAATGGTTGCCGAAGCACGCGATCAAAAGGCCCCGGACGAAAGAGATGATCTCGATAAACTGAGAGATATACTCAGATACCACGAGTGGAAATACTATGTCAAAAATGAGCCGGTTATTCCGGATCCCGACTACGACAGCCTCTTTCAATTGCTCAAATCCTGGGAGGAAAAAAAGCCCGATTGGATTACAGCCGATTCGCCCACTCAGCGGGTAGGAAGCGATCTCAGTGCTGATTTTCCCACTGTCCAACATCTGGTGCCCATGCTCTCTCTCGGCAATGCCTCATCAGAGGAAGATTTGCAGCAATTCTCGGATCAAATAAAACGCCTCCTGAAAGATGAGACCCAACAGGACTTTGACTTTGTCAGTGAACCAAAATACGATGGCAGCAGCCTGGCACTCCTCTACGAAAACGATCTACTCGTGCGTGCTGCAACCAGGGGAAATGGCATCGAAGGTGACGACATTACCAACAATGTCAGAACCCTTAAAACAGTACCTCTCAGGGTCCCCTTTTCAAAATATGGTGTTCAAAGGGCAGAACTCAGGGCAGAGGCGCTCATTCCCCTGGATGATTTTCAAAAATTAAATGAGGAGCGGGAAAAGCAGGGGTTGACCACATTTGCCAATCCGCGAAATGCGGCTGCGGGCGGTTTGAGAATGAAAGACCCCGCCGAGGCCTCCCGAAGGGGCATTGAGGTTATCGTCTATCAATTGGGATTTTTGACCGATCCGCAAAACAACGACTTGCTCAAAGACTTCGAGCTGCACTCCGACACCTTGGAGCTACTGGACAAACTTGGCTTTAAGTCCTCTTTCGAAGATCATAGAGTACATTCCGGACTGGAGGACTTGGCTGCTCACATGAAGGAATGGGAGGCCAAAAGAAGCGACTATCCCTATGAGATCGACGGCATGGTAGTTAAAGTAAACCAACTGGAGATACAGCGGAAAACCGGAAGCACCAGTCATCATCCACGCTGGGCTATTGCCTACAAGTTCAAGGCAAAGCAAGCCACATCAAAATTGCTGAAAGTCGATTACCAGGTGGGAAAGATCGGGACCATTACACCGGTTGCCAAAATTCAAGCTGTTCCCCTGGCCGGTGTCACCATTTCATCCGTATCACTGCACAATGAGGAATTTATACGCTCTAAAGATATTCGCATCGGTGACCGGGTGTTGGTCGAGCGCGCCGGAGATGTCATACCCTACATTGTAAAACCCCTTACCGAGTTCCGAAATGGAGAGCAGGAAATAATTAACTTTCCCGAATACTGTCCGGTAAACGATACCGAAGAGCAGGTTAATCTTGTCAAGCTGGAGGACGAGGCTGCATGGAGGTGTCCACGCTGTGTATGCGGAAAACAGGACCTGCAAAAGATGATATTTTTCGTCAGTAAAGACGCCATGGATATGGCCGGTTTGGGAAAAAGTCTGATCGAGCGTTTCTACCGATTGGACATGGTGAAGAGAATCCCCGATCTTTACCGCCTGGACTATGAAAAGGTGAGTCGGTTGGAGGGCTTTGGTGAAAAGTCTGCCGCCAATCTCAAAAAAGCGGTGGAAGAGTCTAAAAACCGACCTTTGAGGAGACTCCTTTACAGCCTTGGAATTCACCACCTCGGAAAGCGTGCCTCGGCTATTATTGCCGCGGAAGTGGATGAAGTTTGGGATTTGAAAAACTGGGAGGAAGAGGATTACCTGCAACTGAAAGATATCGGTCCGGTACTTGCAAAAAACATGGTCGGTTACTTTTCCGACGATCACAATCTCAATCTACTGCGTGAGCTGGAAGAACTGGACATCAACCTTAAAAGCACAGCGCAGGATAAGCCTACGGAGAGAAAAGACGGTCCTTTGTCGGGCAAGTCCATATTATTTACCGGTTCGCTGGGCAAATTTTCTCGAAAAGAGGCGCAAAAAATGGCGGAGGAAGCCGGTGCCAGAAACATCTCTGCGGTCTCCTCCAAACTGGATATTCTCGTGGCCGGCGAAAAGGCGGGTTCCAAGTTGAAGAAAGCTAAAGAACTGGGAACTGTGGAAATTATGACAGAGGATGAATTCGTGGAACTGGTGGAAAGGACTTAATTAGGTATCTGTATTTTAAAGTCCCGTTGAAGCATTCACACAGTTTTAAATGCATCTAAAAAACAATTCATATAAACGCTCGTTTGAAATATCGTTCTTTCCTGTGTAGCATTCAAAAGACATTATTTCTCTGCACAGCTAAAGGGAA
>SKLY01000218.1 GCA_007121335.1 Saprospiraceae bacterium
CCGAAAAGGGTGACTTTAAAATGGGTGTAGCGGTGCGGATTCAATCTGATATCTTGCATCAGGAGGTTCAGGTTGCTAATACCGCGGTTTAGGTTGTCAGCAATCTCGGGATCGGTCAGTAATTTGCCCAATGTACCCTCGCCATCGTTGAGCATTTGCAGGGTTTGATTGAAATTATTGAGTGAGGCGGTGAGACCATCCAGGCTTTGGTCTGCGCGGTCGATGGTGCCCGAAATTTGTTCGGGAATGTTTTGAGCTGCCAGCCCTTCAGTAATTTCCTGAAGATTTTCGAGCGACTCTCCAATACTGCCCATTTTTTCGTCCAAATTGGCTGTTGCCTTGTTGACATTGCCGGTTAGCTCGGCGATATTGGGTCCCGCCTTTGCCATCATAATGTCCATTCTGGCTGTGATCCGCTCTAAATTGCGGATGGTGTGTCCCAGTCTTTTGAAAGACTCGAGAAATTCGTTGGTCTCTTCCTGCTCTCTGAACCGCACACCCAGGGTGTCAATGACATTTCCCAGCCCATCGCCAATTCGCATTAGATATTCATCTACCTCATCCCTGGAAACCAGACTTTCAATAAGGCTCTTGTTGACCCCTTTCAGATAGTCGCCGGCTTGAGCACAGTCATCCCCGGTGCATCCTCTGGTAAATATAATTTCCACAGCTTTTTGGCCTGCAATCCCCGTACTCATGATATGCACCTCAGCATCCCTGGGCAATCGAATATTTCTTTCAACACTGAGTTGAATGGTAATGAACTCCATGTTGTTTTCGAAGAAAATATCTGTAACTGTGCCAACCCTTTTTCCGCGTAGTAAAACTTCGGAATTTCTTGGCAGTTGGTCAATATTGTCAAATTGAGCGTAGTAGTGGATGCTCCTGACGAGCAAATTATTTCCCTTTAGAAACTGATAACCCCAGATTGAGGCCACAATGACTATAATGCTAAAAATCCCAATTTTAATTTCGGGTCTTATTTTCACAATTGCTTGTTTTTATGAACCGGGGTGCAAAGATAAATATAGTGAAGCACTGCGGTAATTTAACACAGAATAAACTTGGAGAAGAGGGGGATTATTTCGCTTAAGCTCAATCCGCACTCAATAATTCACTCACTGGAATGCGTTGCGAATCCTTTACTCCAATGATAAACGCATCCTGATAACCAATTTCGTTGAGGTTTGTTCTGTGCTCTGCTGCCTCGTCGTAGGATTTGAATCTTCCGCTCAACAATCTCCAAAGTCCCCCTTCTTCCATGGTGTAAATGTATGAATTGCCCAGGTTGTCAAGGCCTTCTGTGTTTATTTCGGACGAACTCGAGAGCAATTGTACGGCAAAGAAAGCTTCCTCGATAGTGATTTCGCGTTCCTCAACCGGCTTTTCCTGGCTTTCCGTATTCTGGACCTCGGCAGATTCTTCGACATTAAGCTCTGTATCGGTGACAATATCTGCCTCTGCTCGCGGTGTCCGGGCGATGGGTTCATACCCCCAATCTCTAAGGTATTGTTGAATGCCGCGCAGAATGGAAAGAGCTATTTCTCTTTGACCCTCCTCACTGGCCAGGTATTTTTCCTCTTTGGGATTGCTCAAAAATCCAGCTTCTACCAACACACTGGGCATGGTCGCCTGTCGGAGCACCAGAAATCCCGCTTGTTTTACTCCGCGGCTGTTTCTGCCGGCTGTGTTTTTAAATTCTTCTTCCACCAGAGATGCAAATCGGATGGAATGTCCGAGATAGGCGTTTTGATAGGCAGAGAAAATAATGTGACCCTCCGGTGAATTCGGATCATACCCTCCGTAGTGCTCCTCGTAATCCTCCTCAAGCGCAATAACTGCATTCTCCCGCTTGGCAACCTCGAGATTTTCCTGGGCCCTGTGCAATCCCAAAACAAAAGTTTCAGATCCCTTGACATGTGGCCTGCCGGGTGCAATATTGCAGTGGACTGATATAAAAAGATCTGCATTATTTTCATTGGCAATTCGCGCCCTTTCGTGCAGCGGCACAAACACATCCTCTTCCCGGGTCATTATCACATTGACATCCGGAAAGTAGCGGGCCAAAAGGTCATTGAGTATGAGGGAAATATTTAAAACTACTTCCTTCTCCGTAATAAAACTTCCGATACCTCCGGGGTCCCTGCCCCCGTGCCCGGGATCAATTACTATGGTCTTAACCGGATTGTTAGCTTTAACATTAACAAAAGCAACGTCCTGATAATGAAGGCCGTTATCCATCAGATGCGCATTATTTGTTGCAAAAATGACCGGCACTGATGATAATGTACCTAATTTTGTGAAAAATAGTACCAGCGCGACAACACACATTATGTTTTTTGTCACCATGTTATATCTTGTTTTAGATTAATTTACGCATTAATTAATTTAATAATATAAAGGTACGAATAGTTTCATTAACCGGTGTAAAATCTGTGGTATTTTTTGAAAATATTTTTTTATAATATATTACTGATCATTTCATTAGCAGCCGCGGGATATAACGTAGCACATTCGCAAAATGATACCCTCTCTGCTGAAGAAGCTGTTCCATCTACATTTTACGGGGAGGTGAGGATAGCAGAGGGTGGGCCTGATGATGTGGTTCACTACATGGCTGAGGACAGTCATTGGCTGGACAACACCAACAGAATTTTTCACCTGTACGGGAATGCTCAGATCAAATACCAGGATCTTGCTTTGGATGCGAATTACATTTACCTGGATTTGGCTCGAAATACGGCCCATGCTGTTCCGTATCCAAATGATGATGGAGAGTTGGTTGGCTTTCCAGTGTTCAGGGA
>SKLY01000304.1 GCA_007121335.1 Saprospiraceae bacterium
ACGAGAAATATACGCTTCGGCTTCGATTGCAGGCGGTACCGTTTTCCTGATTCTCCTTCAAACCGGCTGGGAGCAGGACATCATCTACATCCTCACCAGTCTCATGGTAATTATTATTCGCCTTTTGGCTGTCAAATACGATTGGTCTCTCCCCCGTATGCAGTTGCCGGATAAGCAGAGGTAGTTCTCCCTTTTTACATGTTGAAATTGTACCGGATTACTGCACTCAGGTATTGATTGTAGTAGTCGATATAGACATTTGTCTGTCCCATCGCATCCCCTATTGTAAATCGCGTCGCTTTCGTGATACTGTGACTATAACGTAAGCCCACGGCTAAAGAAGGACCGAAATCATAACTCATTCCTATGAGGCCTGAGATGTCCCATTTCTCAAAGTAATCTTCCCAATCGATCAAGTAATTCTCATCTTCAATCCCGGAATCAAACCCAATCCGGTAGCTGACCTCAGGTCCCAATTGCAGTCGCAAAGGCCCAAAAACTCTTATATCTGCAAGAACAGGTATAGTGAGATAATCCAATTTAAACTCGCCCACCTCCTCTAGGTGATTAGGACTGAATCCCTTCCGAATAAACCCTGGTTCAGCTACCAATTGGAAGTTCTCACCGAAGGCCCTTGAAACAAACCCATTAAGCTGCCAGCCCCAAATTCTGTCTCCCTCGAAATTCGACTTTTCAAGTTCATTTGGCAAATTGGTGGTTTTGAGAGTTTCACCGCTGTTCACTACTCCGACTTGCAAACCAAAATTCCAATCCTGAGCCGTGACATTTTTTGATCCAAACAGAATAAAAAAGGCTAAGAGCCCAACGCTTATTGATTTCATTCTTCAAGTTTTTTTGTACCGCAATAAAACTTTGCCCCGGGGGACATCGCTCACAGATAAAAAACTTTAACATGATTAAAAATGAATCGCCTTGTGTTGTAAATACCGGAGCGGCCAGGGCTGTCGGGCCAACATTGCATCCGTCCAAAAAAAGCCATCAAGCGGGAATATTTTCCGATATTTGTTGTGTTGAATACTTTGCAGTCATATGATTGGCAGGGACAAATAACAACTGAAATGGCAGACCACGAGAGATTAGAAGCAATGTTGGATAGGAAACTCCGGAGGCTTTTGAAAAAAAGCGGAGTGAGACACGCAGCCATGGGCGCAATGAGCGGAGATGGGCAGTTCCATTGGACTGGAGCTGTGGGTGATGCGCGGCACGATGGTTCAGAAATGACGAATGAAACTCCCTTTATGACGGCCAGCGTGACCAAACTCTTTATCGCTGCGGGAATCCTGTGTCTCCATGAAAGCGGCCAGATCGACATCGAAAAACCGGCAGCAGAGTTTCTGCCCGCGGGTTTGATGGACGGTATTCACTCTTACAAGGGGACTGACTATTCTAATAAAATCACCGTGGAACACCTACTAACTCACAGCTCAGGTATTCCCGATTGGCTGGAGGACCGGCCCAAAAGTGGAAAGAGCATGATTGAGCAAATACTTCTTGAAGAAGACAGGCTGATATCAGTTCCGGATTTACTTGAACCGCTAAAAGAGAAATATACACCCCTTTTTTCTCCCTCTGATCTCAGTGCCCAAAAGGTAAAAATCCGTTATTCAGACACCAACTTTCAAATCCTAAGCGCAATTTTGGAGCACCAGTTTGGCGAGGGCGTTGATGTGGTCTTTGATAAACTGTTCTTTCAACCCCTGGACCTCAATAACACCTTCCTTCCATACGGGGACAGCTTAGAGCAGAGAGGAGGAGCCGATTTTTGGTTTGCCAAAAAGCCCTTCAGGAGGCCTTTGCTCACAGCTTCATTCCGCGATTTATATTCCACTTCTGATGATTTGCTCAAATTTATGAGGGCACTGATAGAGGGAGATGTCTTCAAGGATCGTCAAACCGCCAAAATTATGTCCAAAAAGTGGAACAGGTTTTCCTTTCCACTGGATGCTGCAGCCATGCGATTGCCATCATGGCCCATTCAGTACGGCGCTGGAATGATGCGCTGGAAATTGCCCCGGCTTTACAGCCCATTTTGGGATATTCCGGCGGTGGTGGGACATACAGGTGTCACCGGTTCCTGGCTTTTCTACTGCCCCGATTACGATCTGTACCTCTGTGGCGCAGTAAGCCAACTCTATCAGGCACCCCTGCCATTCCGATTGGTCCCCAATATTTTGAACCAGAGGGAAGTCAAAAGAGGGTTTGCGAAGGAGAGTGGTTGATGTCCTTTTTTCAATTGATCCCAGAAAATAAATAGATGAACATAACCCAACTAAAAACCCGCTTCGAAGCTGAGAAAAACCCTGAAATCGCAGAAGGTCAAAAAGCCTACATGCGTGATAAGTTCGAATTCCTCGGGATAAAGACACCCCTGAGAAGGGAACTCCAGAAGCCTTTTTTCAAAAACAAAGACGGAGAAGAAAAGGAGGTCAGGAAATCCGTGGTGAAAGCGCTTTGGGATGAGCCGTACAGAGAGTACCAGTATGTTGCACAGGAGTATTTTTTTCGGCAGAAAGCCCATTTTCAGCGTGATGAGCTGGATTTAATTGATCACATGGTCAGCCAAAAATCATGGTGGGACACGGTGGATTTTATCGCTTCAAAAATTGCTTCACATTATTTTATCAAATTTCCCGATGAGAGGGACACAGCGGTGGAAAAATGGATAGCCGGGGAAAATATTTGGCTAATACGGACTGCTCTGCTCTTTCAACTGCACTACAAAGAGGATACCGATACTCATTTACTAAGCAAAGTCATCAAATCCCAAATCGGAAGT
>SKLY01000076.1 GCA_007121335.1 Saprospiraceae bacterium
AACAATGGATAATTTTACTGTCTTGGGATGCGTATATATATTAAACTATTTTATATGTGAAAATATTTTATCCTTCTGCCATGCAACAAAGTCATTACGAATTGGGGTTTTGGCGAGAATTCTGGGGTTTCGTTAAGAATTAATGTTTTTGGAAATTTCGATGTGTAGGATATTGGTTTCTCGCGAAGCCGCAGAGGCGCAAAGGAAGGCGCAAAGGAAATCGCTGAGTTTTTCTCTGCGCTTTTTCCGCGATCTCTATGATCTTTGCGGTGATTCTTTACTTTGGATTGACTCACCCCCCAATGCTTTGGGGGCAGGCGACGCTTTGGGGCAGAGCCGCAAAGGATAAGGCGCAAAGGAACCTTTTTGCCAGGAAAAATCCTCAGGATTCAACAAGCCCTGCAATTAGAAAACTGCCGGCCACATTGAGGTGGCGCCCTCGCAAACAACTCAAAACTCACAACTAAAAACTCAAAACTCAAACAGGCCATCGGCCATGAACCAACAACCATCTGCCAATCGGGCCATCGGCCATGAACCATCCGCCAATAACCAATCTGGTCCACCACGGAGAATTCAACTGACAGTTGACAATTGACAATGTTGTTTTGTTCGAGAATTCTAACCTTCTGGGTGGAATAGGGGATTTATGGGAGGTTCATGAAAAATTTTGGATAAAAAATTAGGAGATTAACTTTTGTAAACAACTATTGATTCATCTCTTATTTTTTTGGGTTTTGATCCTCGCATCGGCTTTCTTTCCTCTGAGTCGTGGATTTCAGAGTGAAAGATGTTGTCTTCTAAGGGAAGATATTTTAATAAAGCTCCTTTTTCTCGCACTTTCCCGGCCTTTACTTTGCAGACTCCAAAAAAATCCCTTTTTTCAATCAAATGGCGGACACAATCAATTTCGTCTCTGGCTCCATCCCTGTCAACCGATACTCCATTGGAGTCTTTAAAAGTGGCTGAACTTGGCCGGTTCCTTTTAAAGTCCCAGTTGACTTCAATAATTCCCCGGTACAAAAACTCTTGGTTATCAATTTCCTCAGGTAATTTTCTAAATGAATAAGTCACTTACAAAGTCATTGATTTCTGAAATTTCAATCTTCATTTCTTTTTCCTCTCCGTTTTTTACCTGATACAAATAAGCAATTTCTTTACTAATTTCAATCTCTATTTGATTGTTCTCGTCCAGGAACCATTCGAGTTGAAGGGTTCCTCTGCCGGTTGGGAAAATTTGAGGTTGGTAATCCAGGGCTGTCAATAGATTTTCCACAATTGTTATTATGGAATCATCGATGGGATTTCCATTGTAACCATTCCAGCCCCGCCGAAGGTCTTTGAAAGAGCGAAGCCTTGATTTATTATTTTTTAATTGATCTAAAGAAAACCTTTCAGGGTCGTTGAATCTGGTTGAAGGCGGCAGTGGTTTAGCGCAATTTGCTTCCCGTGAATCCCATAATGCCAGTAATATAGACTGATCAAAAGTGGTTGAAGTATTTTTGTTCAGGTCATTAAAGTCGCAGAATTTGTTTCGGCTATCAATAATTGACATATTTTTTTCCATGATCTTGAAACTTATTTTTCAGAGGTTGATAATTCCTCCAGTTTTTCTATATGACTGCCAAGCCACTTATATATTTCTTTAGCTGATTTATAGTTCATGATAACTCCATTCTCGATTACCCTGACAAAACTATCCTTTAGATCTTCAGGTTTTGTTTCACCCTCTTTTGGTGCTAGTTTGCCGTCCTCTAAACTGAACGTTAATTCGTTAGGCAGTGCATGTCTTTCAAGATAAAAATTTATTACTATCTCTCCTTGAGAATTGATACCACCCTCAGCTCCGTTAATATATCCAGGGTTGTAATCATCCTTAAATATGTATTTGCATTTCAATTTACGCATCATTCATTGGTTGTTGTTGATAATATGCCATTCCTATCTTACTGATTTCTTGTTTGTCTATGGACTCAAAGGGCTCGTTTTACTTTTGCCCGGCTGCAGTTATCAGTTTAATGTCTTGTCATTTTCAACTAAAAATTCTGAGTAAGTATTGCTCCCTTTCATCTGAATAATTTAAGATCTTTCACTAGCTTTTTCCTCTTCTTATCCGACTGGCATTGATTATTCTATACGTAGGTATCGCGCCTGAATACTTCTCCGGCAAAGATAACAGGATTTGTGATGATTCCTAATAATTTTATAGTTCCTTGTCTCTTAGAAGAGGTAATTTCTGGAATGGGATATGGAATTGAAAATGAAGTACTTTTGGTTTCCATAGGCCAATAACCGCCTGGTCCACCACAGGGGAACGGAGATCACGGAGAGTTTAGTTGACAGATTACAATTGACAATGTTTGTTTCGGGAGGGAATTCTGACATCTCGGCAGTTTTGAGGAATCCTGGGGAAGTTCGATGTTTGGGATATTGGTTTCACGCGGAGGGCACAGAGGCAGTATTCAATGGCTCATTGTTTTTCCGTAAATTATTAGAGCTGAAGTGCTACGAATTCTGCATAGGATTTTACGCGGAGGTCGCTGAAAATTCAATGGACAGTTGACCCCCAAAGTCTAGGGGGCAGGCTAGTTGACCTCCAAAGCCTAGAGGCCAGGCTAATGGACAATTTTTGTTTGGCGAGAATTCTGAGGTTTCGTTAAGGGTAATTATTTTGGGTGATTCGGTGTTTAGGATATTTGTTTCACGCAAAGCCGCTAAGGCGCAAAGGAAGGCGCTGAGTTTTTCTCTGCGCTTTTTCCGCGATCTCTATGATCTTTGCGGTGATTCTTTACTT
>SKLY01000256.1 GCA_007121335.1 Saprospiraceae bacterium
GTGCCCGAGGTTACCTGGGTAGGGTCCAATGGAACCGTATCCAGGTCGTCAAAACAGGAGGTAGCCGTCAAAACTATCAGGATGCTTAGAAATATTATTTTTACGCTATTCATGATTGCTAGGTTTTTTAGGTTAAAAAGTTACAGAAAGACCCATGAGAAATGTTCTCGGTCTCGGATAGAAATTGTTGTCAATCCCGTTGGGAATTTCCGGGTCCAATCCATCATAGGAAGTAATGATGAAGGGGTTCTGTACAGTTGCATAAACCCTTAGGTGATTCAATCCTATTGTCTCTGTCAAATTTCTTCCTCCTAAATTGAGGGTGTTGAAGTTGTATCCAATGGTTATGTGGTCCATTCTGAAAAAACTGGCATCGGTTACAAAATGATCGCTGAACAATACATTGCTCTGGCTTTGAATATTGTTATCAAGGGCCGAGCGGTGTATGTTGGACAGGTAGTTGGTGGGGTGGTAAAGTTGGTCAAAATGCCCAAGGTCTGTGGCCACATTATTATACACGTAATTCCCAAAATGCGCTCTACCGGCAAAAGAGAACTCAAATCCGCCCCAGGTAAAATTGCTGGTAATACCCCAGGTGACTCTAGGAGCAGGACTTCTGAAACGATATTTGTCATCGTCACTTACTGTACCGTCACCGGTTCGGTCTTTGAATTCACCCTCAATCAAATTGCCCTCCTCGTCGTACTGTTGTTCAAATACATAAAAGGAGAAGGGTTCGTGACCCACTGTGTGAATCTGAATATTGGAGCCCACACCTCCTGCAATTCCACCTATTTCCACCCCCGGGAAGTCGGGGTCGTTGGTGGCAGTCAGTCTGGTAATCTCGTTGGTGTTGTAGTTGACATTGGTGCTGACGTCCCAGCGGAAATTTCCACTTACAACAGGGCTGGTGAAGAGTGCCAGTTCCACACCCTCAGACCTCATATTTCCAACATTGGTGAATATCCGGTTGGTGAGATTGGTTCCCGCCGGCACATCGACCAGCCCCAGCAAATCCCGGGTGTCGCGTCTGTACACATCAAAGGTTCCCTGTAATCGATCTGCTATTATTGAAAAATCCAATCCCACGTTATACGTAGTTGTTTCTTCCCATTTGATATTTCTGTCGTAGCCGTTCGGGCGGATGGTGGTAACAAAATCATCTCCAAAGCGGTAGCGCGCATTATCTAAACTCTCTTCATAAACGGCCTGGTAGATATAGTATCCGCCGATTTCCTGTTGACCTGTGATTCCCCATCCGGCTCTCAACTTGAGGTCGTTGAAAAATCGGTCATCGTTTTCAAAAACTTTGTAAGCCCCGGCCAAAGCGGGGAAAACACCCCAGCGGTTTTCCGAGGCGAATCTGGAAGTGGCATCTCCTCTAAGTGTAAAAGTGAGCAAATACCGATCCCTGAAAGTGTAATTCACCCTACCAAACAGCGACAATAAATACAGCTCACGCGCTATGTCATCTTGCTGTTGAGTCTCAGCCGGGGTCATGGCGACATCCGATCTGAAGAAGGAATTCTTGTCGTAAAATCGCTGCCAAGAATACCCGGCCAATGCATCCAGGGAGTGATCACCGAACTTCTCCCCGTAATTCATGTAAAACTCCAACAGCTCGTTTTTTCTGCGCTCATCATAAGTGCTGACCAGACCGCCGCCCGTATTTTGATTGAAACTGTAGGCAACCATATTGTTGCCGACAATATCTACACCGCCCTTTCCCTGGGAATAGTCGTATCCTAGATTTAAGGTGGCTCTTAAGGCAGGCAAAAACGAGAAGCGATAATCTGCAGACGCATTTATAATATAACGTGTAACTTCTGAATTGTCCTGCCTAAGGTCGCGGTCGAGAAGCGAAATGGGATTGGTTGGGGCCAAAAGGTTGGGATTGCCGTTGGGAAGGGTCCATACACTGTACCCACTAAATTCACTCTCCTCATCAAATTTTTCTCTTGTGGGATCAAAACTTACAGCTGCGCCTATCGCACCTCGTTCTGCAAATTGGTTTTTGTTTAGCATTCCCCTGATTCCCACGTTGAGCTGCAGCCTGCTGTCAAAAAAGTGAGGGGAGAGGTTGATTCCTCCGGTGTATCGCTCAAACTGATCGGTGAGCAAAATTCCCTCCTTGCGCGTGTAGCCCAAAGAAACCCTGTAGGGAAAAGTCTCCGTGATGCTGCCGCTGACACCTATATTATGATCGGTACCGACTGCATTTCTATAAATTTCATCCTGCCATTCGTTGTTGGCATCTCCCATCAGGTCCAGTTGACTGGGTTCCTGATCTTCCATAACCTGTCTGAATTCCGAAGGCGACAAAACATCTAGCTTATTAATAGCAGTTCCAATTGAAAAATTGGCGTCGTAGGTTATTTGTGTGGGAGTGGCAAAACTTCCCCTTTTGGTAGTTATTAGAATAACACCTGCTGAACCCCTACTTCCGTATATGGCTGTGGCCGAGGCATCTTTGAGCACTGTAATGCTTTCAATATCTCTCGGGTTTATGATGTTGAGTGGGTTTCTGTTGCCCGAAACGCCTCCCGATGCAAGGGGGATCCCATCTACAACTATCAGGGGGTCGTTTGATGCGTCCAACGACGATAGACCTCTTATGCGGATTTGAGCACCTTCATCCGGCCCACCGCCACCGGTTGTAACTGTCACCCCGGGAACTTTTCCGGAGAGCAATTCCTGTGGGCTGGTAATGGCGCCCTGGTTGAAATCCCGAGCCTCAACTGTCTGAACTGAGCCAGTAACATCTTCTCTTTCCACGGTTCCGTAACCAATGATGACCACCTCACCCAGCAGACTTCCGGGAGAAAGTACCACATTAATCTCAGTTTGATCGCCTATCTCAATGCGTTGACTCTCATATCCCACATAGCTAAATTGCAAGTGAGTCGTGTTTTCTCCCGGCACTATGGAGTAGTTGCCATCAAAATCCGTGACGGTTCCGATGGAAGGATTATCCGGGTCCTGAACTGTGGCAGAAATTAACGGTAAACCATCTTCACTGCCTGTTACCGTGCCCGTGATGGGAGTCTGAGCCAAAACAGTGGCAGAAGTCAGCAAAATCAGGCCGGCGAGGCAATATCCAAGCAGATTGTTTGTATAAATTCGTGTCATGCCTTTGGATTTTTTTTAGAAAATTTACTAAGATTAGTCAAAGTTAACCAATATTTATTTAACTTTGTGTATAAAGTACACTAATTAATAAAATTTCTTAATCACAACTAAAGAGGTATGAAAAAACAGCTACTATTACTCGCGATGTTGACGGTCTTTTCTACGACCGTTTTCGGGCAATTTAACACAATTGGCATAATTGGTACAGCCACTCCCGAAGGCTGGGATGCCAGTACGCCTATGGCTCAGGATCCCGACAATCCCGATCTTTGGACCATCGAAATTGAATTGGCGGATGGTGAATTGAAGTTCCGCGCTGACGACAGTTGGGATGTGAATTGGGGAGGAACTGCACTTCCCATTGGAACTGGTGAGGAGGATGGACCTAATTTCCAGATTATTGGTGGGGATTATGTGATCGAATTCAACTCAGCCACAGGTGAGTATTTCTTCGATTATGCCGGCGATATTGGCATTATTGGAAGTGCGACCAGATTTCAGTGGGACAGGGATGTGTTTCTATTTCCCGATCAGGACAACCCGGGATCCTTTTTTGGGACCATGCCTCTTGAGATGGGTGAAGCAAAATTCAGACAAGGTGGCGATTGGGACGTAAACTGGGGTGCAGGGGATTTTCCTGAAGGTATAGCAGAGCCAGATGGTGACAATATACCCATTCCGCAAGCTGCTGTGTACCACATTACATTCGATACCACCACAGGTGCGTATTTTTTCGATGAGGTTATCGGTTTTGACAGTCTGAGTATAATAGGTGATGCCACCCCGGGAGGTTGGGATGAAGATACCCATTTGAATAGAGACCCATCTGACCCGGATCTTTGGACCGGTGTGGTCGAGTTGGTGGAAGGCGAGCT
This sequence comes from Saprospiraceae bacterium, assembly GCA_007121335.1. GTDB lineage: Bacteria > Bacteroidota > Bacteroidia > Chitinophagales > Saprospiraceae > PWJY01. Next base: position 4,005 of record SKLY01000256.1, read on the forward strand.
AAAGTTCCGTGCTGAAAATGACTGGGCCATCAACTGGGGTGGTGATACTTTCCCCACAGGTATTGCAGTGCCCGGTGGCGACAATATTGTGGTGGACGAGGCAGGTGAGTACCTGGTTAGTTTTAATGTAGCTACTTTGGAATACAGTTTCCTTATTGTGGAAGCTTTTGATGTGGTGAGTATAATAGGGGATGCTACTCCCGGAGGATGGGATGAGGACTCCGATATGGAGCAGGATCCTGAAAACCCCTCTGTTTGGAGATTGAGAATTGAACTCACAGACGGTGAGGCCAAATTCAGAGCCAATAACGACTGGGACATAAATTGGGGTGCCCCCGATTTCCCATCTGGGGTGGCTACTCTTGGAGGTGTTAATATTCCTATTGTAGCAGGAGAATATCGCATCACTTTCAACTCGACGACGGGGGAGTACTTATTTGATGAAATTGAAGAGTACGATGCAATGAGTCTGGTCGGTCGCTCCGGACCTTTTGGCGAGTGGCCTGACCCGGATGACGGAGGTGCCGTTGACTATTTCATGGACAAAGACCCCGATGATGGAAATATCTGGATAGCTTCAGAAGTGCAATTATTAGATTATGATCCGGATGACGATGGAGGTGTTAAGTTTAGAGCTGATACTGCCTGGACTGTAAATTGGGGAGCTGAAGACTTTCCCGCAGGTGTTGCTGTGCAGGACGGTCCGAATATACAGCCTATAGCAGGAGTTTATGACATATTTTTTAACTCCTCAACCGGTGAGTATATATTCAGTCCTTCCACATCAACCGATAATGCTCTCGTAACCCCCGCTGATATAAAGTTGTATCCCAATCCCACATCTGACGTGGTCAGGATTGATCTCAGTAATATCGAAATTACGGGACAACTCAGCGTCAAGGTTTTTGATGTAACCGGAAAAATGTTGTGGAACCAGGATTTTGATAATACCAACCAAATGGACCTTGACCTCTCCGGCTTAAATGCCGGCACCTATATATTACACATCTCATCTACTGATGGACTTATGATAGGCAAAAGGGTCAGTGTGATGAGGTAATTAGATGAAGTAAAATTTTTGCGGGTTTTTGTGAACGGGGGAAGGCCGGTATGATACTGTGTCTCCCCCTTTTTTTAAAGTCTCTAAAAAAAAGGGTGTGCAATTTATGTCCAGTCACAATTTGTCGCGTCTCAACTAACAAATGGATTCTTGAGTAAAAAAGAGTAGTCCTCCCGCAGCTTTTTCTCATTGACTGCGTACAATTTTGCAGGTCTGTGGGGTACGTCCTCCTGCTTTTTGCCAACTTCCTTAATTATACCGAGTTTCGATATCTTTTTCCGGAAATTTCGCTTGTCCAGGGGTTTTGCAAGCACTGCCTCAAACAGGTTTTGCAACTCCGGGAGGGAAAAGTGTTCTGGCAGTAATTTCATCCAAAGTGGATATTCAATCAACCTCTTTCTGAGCAAGTGCAGGGATGAGTTTAGGATTTTTTTGTGGTCGAAAGCCATTTCCTCCAGGCTGCCTATTGTTCTCCATTTAGCATTGTGTTTGCTCTCCATCCCATTTTGCCCGTATTCGTCAACTTTGATCAATGCATAATAGGCTATTGTCACAACCCGTCCCATGGGGTGACGATCGAGTTCGCCAAAGGCTTTGACCTGCTCCAAAAAGACATCTGTGATACCGGTTCTTTCATATAGTATCCTGGTGGCAGCTTCGTCTAAATTCTCATCGTTCTTTACCAGGTCGCCCAACAGTGAGGGTAACTCCAGGTAGGGATCCATGTTGCAGTCCAGTGTGAGTACCTTTAATTCGGACTCGTCATATCCAAATATCACGCAATCCACCGAGATGGCGGCCTTGAAATGGTCCTCAATTTCCCGGATGTGCAGGTTGATATTCTCAGCTTTCTCCATTAAAATATCTGTTGATCATTTTTTATCTTAAAAAATAGGCAAAACTATGTCAATGCCTATATTTGTCAAAATTATTGATGGATAGTTTAACAATGAAGAAACCTCCCTTTAATCGCGTAAAGATAATACTTTTTAGATAGTGTAAAAAATACACTAAGAGTTTGCAGGAAATTTCTTTACTTTGCCTTATATTTATTTCTTATGAGTGAAATTAAGAGAATTGGTGTGTTGACCTCTGGAGGTGATGCTCCGGGAATGAATGCCGCAGTTAGGGCAGTAGTGCGATCTTGCGTGTATTACAATACTGACGTCTATGGAATTTACGAGGGATACAAAGGCCTGATAGATGGAAATTTACGCCAAATGAGTGTGCGCTCCGTCAACAATATCCTCGGCAGTGGTGGGACCATCCTCAGGTCGTCAAGAAGTCCTGAATTCAGGACGGAGGAAGGGAGAAGGCGAGCATGGGAGGTTTTGAAAAAGAACAAAATTGATGCGCTGGTTGCGATCGGAGGTGATGGGACTTTTTCCGGGGCACTTCAATTGGGCAAGGAATACGACATCCAGGTCGTGGGTATCCCGGCAACGATTGATAACGACATCGCTGGCACAGATTATTCAATTGGATACGACTCTGCCTCCAATGTGGTAGTGAGTTGTGTCGATAAGATTAGAGATACCGCACTTTCGCACAACCGGCTGTTTTTTGTGGAGGTTATGGGAAGAGACACCGGATTTATTGCATTGCGATCTGGCATTGCATCAGGGGCCATTTGCATTATGGTGCCTGAAAGAAATATTTCTATCGAAGAATTGATTGCCATATTGAGAAAAGGATACCGAAATAGGAAAACCTCTTCAATTGTGCTGGTCGCTGAAGGAAATGAGAATGGCGGAGCAGTTGAACTCGCCAAAGCCGTGAATGAAAAGTACAAGGATTACGAAACCAAGGTGACCATACTTGGACATCTTCAGCGCGGGGGTGACCCTTCGTGTTTTGACCGGGTTATTGCGAGCGAAATGGGAGTGGCCGGAGTAGAGGGGCTCTTAAATGGGAATACTGGCTTCATGACAGGTTACCATTGTGGTAAGATCGTGGAAACTCCCCTCAATACTGTCAAGTTGGAAAAGAAACAATTGAATGAAAATCTGGTTAAAATAGCTCAGATCTTATCTATCTAAAACATAAAAATACAACAGCATGGAAAAAATAAGAGTAGCAATTAATGGATTTGGACGCATAGGACGTCTCAGTCTGAGAGAAATTCTCAAGAGCGATAAAATGGAGTGCGTGGCGATCAATGATTTGACGGATGTCAAAACACTGGTCCACCTGTTGAAATACGATTCTGCCCACGGTCATTTTCCGCTCTCAGTAAAAGCCAATGAGTCAGAGATGATTATCGAAGACACCCCACCGATTAAGTGCTACAATGAAAAAGACCCTAGGATGCTGCCGTGGACTGATTTAAATATAGATGTGGTTTTGGAAAGTACAGGTATTTTTCTAACCAGGGAATTGGCCTCCAAGCATCGACAGGCCGGAGCAAAAAAGGTGGTCCTTTCCGCTCCAGGTAAAGGCGGGGAAATCCCCACAGTAGTGATGGGTGTTAATGAGGGAATATTGAAAGCGGAGGATGCCATTATATCCAATGCCTCCTGTACAACCAATTGCCTGGCTCCGGTAGCCCGAGTGCTTGACGAGGCATTCGGTATTAAGCAGGGTTTCATGACCACCATTCACGCGTACACGGCAGACCAGCGATTGATGGATGCACCGCACAAGGACCTTAGAAGAGCCAGGGCGGCAGCTATGTCAATTATTCCCACCACTACAGGTGCCACCAAAGCCACGGAGATTGTACTTCCCAGCCTTAAAGGGAAACTCTCGGGGTCCGCATTAAGGGTGCCTGTTGTGTGCGGATCTTCAACCGAGTTTACCTTTATGTTGGACAAAGAAACTACTGTTGAGGCTATTAACAAGACTGTATCTGATGCTTCCCAAAAGGAGCTTAAAGGCATATTGGAATATACGGAAGAACCACTGGTATCCACCGATATTATCGGCAATACACATTCCGCTGTATTCGATGCATTGGTCACTTCAAAGGTCGGTGAATTATACAGAGTAATGGCCTGGTACGACAACGAGTACGCCTATGCTAAGCGCTCGGTAGAATTGATGGAATACGTTTGCTCCCTCTGACGAAACTTTGGATAATTACTGGGACTGAATAAAGCGATTTACAAACAGTTTCCCGCAATGGAAAGGTGAGAGGTAAGGTGTGACTCGCACCGAATCGTAATTACAATGTACCTGTGTTTCCCGGAACAGGAAGCCTATCATGGGACAATTTACAATTTCACCTTTTGATCGGAATGAAATTAGTGTTAAATTCGCAACTCCAAAAAGTAAAACAAACCGTGTCAGATACTCAGACAGTTATACCATTTTCATGTACCGAAAGGGGATTGGGGTTTTTGCACAGGGAACTTGCCCATGTCGGTTCTCAAAGTCAATCCATCAATCTGGCACCCAATGATATCCTGGTTGTTAGTTCCCTCAAGGGCAGCGTGGCTCTGGAGGTGGGATACAGCCGTGCTTCATACAAGGTTGATGCGGGTCAATCACTGACCTTGTTTTATCCGATGGGGGAGTGGGAAGCCAATTACCAACTCACCGGGGAAGATGCAGAAGTGCTTTTCTTGCGCATAGATGTCCTGGTGCTACACAGTTTTTTGACCGGGGAATCCGGTGCCGGTTACCGGGAGGTTATGAAAGGCGGTTATTTTCCTGGTGGAAAGGGAAAATCGGCTGAAGTGATTACTCTGCCACCGCAAGCCAGGCTTGCTCTTATCCAAGTGGTAACTCCTCCAGTTGGAATCAATTCTCTCAAAGCGTGGACACGTGCAAAAGTCACTGAGTTTTTTGCCCTCGCCCTTGATGGTAAAAAGGAGAAAAAAGCCGAATCTAAATGTCCTTTCCTGCAACACGGAGAATTGTTTGAACACATGAAGGCGTTCAGGGCAGAGCTAATCAGCACGATGGATGAAAATGTAAGCAGTGAATACGCCACTAAACTGGGTATTTCAGCCCATGCCCTGAGGGAGGGCTTCAAACGCACCTTTGGAAAATCGGTGCGTGATTTTTGTCAGGAAGTCCGCCTAGATCGTGCCATGGAGTTGCTGCAGACCACAGACTACAATGTATCCGAGGTTGCCTATCAAATCGGTTACAGCAATCCCAGCCACTTTATTGCCGCCTTCAAAAAGCGGTTTGGTGATACGCCTGCAGTTTTCGCAGCAAAAAAACTCGGTGTTAAAACCAAATGACGGATCGTCCACAAACACCTGAATTGTGAATAAAGATACCATTGTCGCGAGAAGTACGCCGCCGGGAAAATCTGCCATTGCAGTAATTCGCATCAGTGGCCCTGATGCTCTGAATATTATTGCCAAAAGATGTCGCAAACCGCAACTGGTCGAATTGGAATCAAGGGAGTTGCTTTTTTCGAGACTGTGGGACGAAGCAGATGATTTGCTGGATGAAGTGGTATTGGCTTGCTTTCCCGGCCCTGCCTCTTACACCGGAGAAAACGTGGTGGAAATATCGTGCCATGGCTCCGAATTTATTGTACAACAGATTACTGAACAATTGGTCAGAGATGGTGCCAGACCGGCAGGCCCCGGTGAGTTTACCATGCGCGCTTTTTTTAATGGAAAACTGGACCTTGCTCAGGCGGAAGCTGTAATTGATCTCATAGATTCTGAGACAAAGTCCCAGCACCAACTGGCTGTGGACCAAATGCGGGGTGGTTTTAGTAAAAAAATAGAAGCCTTGAGGGAAAAACTCGTCCATTTCGCCAGTATGATAGAGCTTGAACTGGATTTTGGGGAGGAGGATGTGGAGTTTGCCGATCGGGAGGAACTCGGTAGTCTAGTGGAAGAGATAAATGCTTACATCGGAAGGTTACTGGAATCTTTTTCAATGGGAAATGCAATCAAAAAAGGAGTTTCCACAGTGATTGCAGGACGACCAAATGCCGGGAAGTCAACCTTGTTGAATGCACTTTTGGAAGAGGAAAGAGCTATTGTTTCAGATATTGAGGGAACCACCCGTGATACCATTGAGGAAATAATCTATCTGGAGGGCGTTCCATTCAGATTGATCGACACAGCCGGAATCCGGGAGGCCGGAGACACCATTGAGGAAATAGGTATTGAGAAAACAATGGCTAAAATTGCAGGTTCGGCTATTCTGATCTACGTTTTTGATTTGAAGAATACCGACCCGAATGAGGTTCTTTCCGACCTTGAAAAAGTTTCGGGTCCAAATACGAAGGTCATAGCTGTTGCGAATAAGATGGACCTGGTAGAGGAGCAATTGATCGGAACCAGTAAGCAAATAATCTCTGAAAAAGCAGTTTTCGTCCCACTTTCTGCAATAGACCAAACTGGTTTGGACGAACTCAAAGAAGTGCTCCTGAAGCAATTTAAGCAAATGAGCAAGGGAACGACTGACACCGTTCTGCACAATACGAGACACTATCGCTCTCTTTTAAAAACACGGGAGGCCCTTGAGGCGGTTTTGGAAGGGCTGGAAAACAACATGCCCGCCGACCTCATTGCCATGGATATCCGACATGCTA
>SKLY01000291.1 GCA_007121335.1 Saprospiraceae bacterium
GGTTCAACTGTCAAAATACACGAAAATGCTGAAACTACTTAAATATTCGCTCTACAACATACTGAGGACGAGGTTCACATTGCTGTATTTTGGCTTCTTGCTCCTCGCGACATTTGCCATATACAGCCTGGATTACGATCTGGCCCGGGTGAGCCTCAGCCTGCTGAATGTGGTTTTGTTGGTGGTGCCGCTCATTTGCATTGTGTTTGCCACCGTCCATTTTTACAACAGTTACGAGTTCATTGAATTGATGCTCGCTCAGCCGGTTAATCGCACCACCGTTTTTATGAGTCAAATACTGGCTGTCGGCATTTCATTGAGCCTGGCATTCATCGGAGGTATTGGAATACCCATGCTGATATACGGGGGGGAGGCAAGCATGATCTACTTGTTGTTTGTCGGTGTGATGCTCTCCCTTGTCTTTACCGGATTGGCCTATTTGGCGAGTGTGATGACCAGAGACAAAGCCAAGGCCATTGGTATCACCCTGTTGTTTTGGGTGTTTTTCTCACTGATTTACGACGGCCTCGTGCTGTTTATGATCTATGTATTTTACGACTATCCCCTTGAAAATGCGACCCTCGCGATGGTCATGCTAAACCCGGTTGACCTGGCCAGGGTAATTATGCTGATGCAGTTGGATGTCTCGGCATTGATGGGCTTTACAGGGGCTTTTTTCCAGAATTTCTTCGGCAGCATCAGGGGGACTCTGATCTCGTCCGGAGTATTGCTTTTGTGGATTCTAATACCCTTCTATTTTGCACTGCGGGTATTCAAGCGAAAGGATTTGTAAAACCCGGGTTTAAATCAGTTTACACCAAACACAGCCCAAATACAATTTATTGAAAACCATTGTATAACAAATTAAATTTTACAATTATGAAAAAGTTTCTGCTGTTTTTAGGTGTTTTATCGCTGGCGATGTTCACAGCTTGTGGTCCCGCGGATCAAACCGGTGAGAGGACCACAGATGATCAAAAAGAAAGGAGGTCTGCAGGACAGGCTGCCATTGCTGATGACGGCTCAGATCCTACTGTAGTGCGTATAGCTGCTGGCTCAGAAGACCACACTACGCTGGTGGCCGCCCTGGATCACGCGAATTACATCGATCCGCTGGCCAATCCTGGACCCTTCACTGTTTTTGCACCGACAAATGATGCATTTGATCAACTACCAGATGGTGTTCTTGACGACCTTTTGAAGGATGAGAATCTCAATCAACTGCTCGATATTTTGGAGTACCATGTACTGATCGGAGTTTACGAGACAGATGCTATGTTTGACGGTCAATTGATTGGCACGGCCAACGGTCCGCCGGTCACCATAGAAATTGATGATGGAGGAAATGTGCAGGTTGACGGAAATAATATTATGGCCTCCATTCGCGCTGCAAACGGAGTGGTCCATGTGATTGACGGGGTTTTAATTCCCGAATAATGGTCCCCTTTGAAAATTGATATGCGGAATGGAGTAATGTTTTAGGTTTAGGTCCGGTTTTTTATGAGCAGGAGCGCACCCTTTGCGCTTCTGCTTTTTTAGGTTGGTTACACTCCCGGGAAACTTCAGAGCCTTAACCATTTTGTTTAATTACTACCGGCATTTTTACCCAAATGGAGCCCCTTCCAACCACCCCTACTCAAATATCCGCCTGTCAAAAGGGAATTTCACCTTTTCCACTATTGAGATGTCATTAAAACCAGTATGCCTGGGATTGATCAAAATATTGTAATCCCCTTTAGTAACTGCAGAGGGCACCATCAATGCGCAGTATTTGTTTTCGGCCACAAAATGGTCGCCGATTTTTTGAGTAGAACGGAGATGGGGGAAATTGTTCCAGCCGGGAGGAAGCTCAGCCTTTAGTAATTTTTTTATCTCGAGGTGATCGGGGATGTCTAATGTGAGCATCATATAATCGTCGGGTAAGGTCGCCAGCGTCAAATGAACAGCCACCTCAGCCATGGCAAGCGACCTGTTGGCGGCCGTATAGATCAATTCCACACCCTGTGAATTCCAACGCGCACCTCTCATTGCTGCGCCCCTCCCGGAAATGTGGTCTGCGTATTTTTGTCTGGTGAGTCTGAAGACTTTCACTTACACTAGAATTCCATGATCAATTCGGATCAATTCATTGGTCACCAATTCCCTGCCGTAAGAATCCTTAATCAACTCAATTGGCTTGACCTTTCCCAGTGCGTAATTTGGGGAATTGAGCCACAGCTTGAGTTTTTCAATATTTCCAAATACGTCGAGTCCTATCCTGATAACTTCAGCAATTCCAATAATTTTCTCCGCATGGATGGACTTGAAAAAATGGTCCGGGTCTTTGCGGTATCGCTGGAGGGATTTCTGGGATATGGATAAAAAGGTGGCCCAATCACCTTCAGAAAAAGAGGAGTACTTTTGAATCAATTTAAACAGCGAGTAAGGAATTCCGGTCCGAATAGCAGAAACAATGAGCATTTTATCATTCAATAACTCATCAAAGCCTATGTCTTTACTTGCATGAAGCGAATAATTTTTATCTACATGCTCCTTAAAATAGACTGCAATTGATTCATTCAACAGGTTTTCTACTTCTACACCGGAATATGCCATAGTTGATTTAATTTTAGTCTTTTGTCTAAAAAATTTAGACAAATATCTAACATCACATGTCAATTATTTGTTCCCTTTGCGCTCATTTATATCCCGGCGCATGAAATCTTTAAGTACTTTTCCCTTTCTACCCTTCTTCCGGGATTTTACCGGCTGCAAGAAACACTTGTGTATATTCTCAGGTCACCAAAAAAATAAGTGCTCGTTTGCAATTCATATCCAATTGTTTGAATAATTTTGCCCTACTTAAAATATACCTCTCTTTTGTGCGTAAAATAAGCTGGACAACTGGGGGTCCATGAGGTTTTGTATTGGGTGTAATCAACGCAAAAGTCTCAGAATCGAATCCTGGCATTTTTTAAGATAAGCCAATATTGTAATACAAAATTTTGTAATTAGATGACTTTAACCAAATCAAGTTTCACTATTAAAAGGAATAAGGTTATGAATACGCTGTTGTTTTTACTACTGATGGCGGGCTTCGCAGCTTGTAGCGAGGAAGCCGGAGGAGAGGCCAATTCTCCTGTTAATGCTGAAGAAATTTCTGCTGAAATGCATGGCGGTGAAGCGCATGACCCGGATATAGAACTACAATACGATCCGGCTGAGCACATTCCGACTGATCTGGAGGCTACTCATTCTGACCGTGTGAGAATTGAGGTCCATGTGGATGGCTTCAATAGCGGGGGTACCGCCAATCTCATCGGTCAGGTCGGTGAAAATCGCTATCTGGCAGACACTGCTGTTATAGATGGCCAGGGGCGATTTGTCTTCGAGAGAGACGAGCCCTACCGCGAGGGGTTATATACAATTGCCCTACCTACCAACCGGGGTTTTCACGTAATTCTCTCTGAGGGACAAATGGATGTGTCGCTCAGCACAGTCAATGGTCGTCTGATCGAGGATATGGAGGTTGGTGACGGCAATTTGGAAAATCAACTTCTGTACATCAATCTCAAGTACGAGCGTGTCAATCGTCACCAGATTGACAGCATCAATCGTCAAATGAATCGCCTGGAAGAGGGTTCACCCGAGCACGAGGCGGAGCGCGAGATCAGAGACCGGTTGGCAGCAGAGCGAAGAGCTCATGTTGCCTTTATCGACAAACACTATCCAGATAAGCTCTTTACCAGATACAAAGTGGGTGGACAAAACCCTGTAGTTAGGGATATCAGGAATGAGGACGGAACACCGGACCGCAGGAAGCAGGCCTACTACTTCAGAAATGAATTTTGGGATAATGTGGACTTCAGTGATCCCAGACTCATAAATACTCCCATCATCATTAACAAAGTCCGCAGGTACATGGACGAACTCGTACCCCAGAATGCTGACTCCATCAATAAGTACGCCAGTTTGCTTATGGACAGGGTGCTGGACTACCCGGAGTACTATCAGTTTTTTGCCAACTGGATCACCATGAACTTCGACCACAGAGAGACCACCATTATGGATCCGGAGGCCGTATATGTACACATGATTCAAAATTACTTTACAGAGGATCGCGCCTTTTGGGCAGATGCAGCCACCATCCAGGGTCTTCAAATGCGGGCCAGTGAAAAGGAAAACAGCCTCGTGGGTAATAAGGGACCTGATGTCAAGGCCAAAGGCCCCGATGGCAATACCCACTCCATCTACGAAATGGATGCCGACTACATTATTATTTACATGTACAATCCAACCTGCGAAAACTGTAAGAAGGAAACTCCAAAACTGCTCGAATGGTACCGCGAATGGCATCCCGAAGCCGATGTGTTTGCCATCGCCATTGATACCGATGACAGAGAGTGGAAAGAGTACATTGATCAGGCCAACATCCACGACTGGGTGAATGTGTTTGACCCAACCAACAGGGCAATTTACAAGACTTACTACGTCAATATCACCCCGGAAATTTACGTACTCAATCCCGATCGGGAGATTATTGGTAAAAACCTCAAGACTTTCCAGCTTGAGACCATTATCAACCGGGACAAAGAGCGGCGTGATGCCATGTGATTTCGGGACGTAAGTCAAAGAAAATTTTTGAAAAAATGGGCGGGATTTATTTCTGCCCCTTTTTTTATCCCCTTACAAAGCACCTCTTTAGCCCGCAGCTCGTTGTGATTAAAATACCACACCGGCCCGGTTCAATCCGGGACCCACGAGGCCCTCTGAAGTGATTTTCGTCCAAACTTACTTCTGATCTCATCCATTTTCCGGAGCAGATCCATTTCCCTGTCGTGGTCTTCAAAAAGCTGTAGTTGTGGGTTGCCCCGCACCAGACCGGAAAATCTCAATCCTATAAGCCGGATGAGTTGTCTTCTCGTGTACAGTGCGTCGAATAACTCCCGGGCATTTTGCGCGAGCGTTTTATCGCTGTAGGTGAGGGGTATTTTCTTTTGACGGGAGGTGGTATTGAAGTCTGCGTAGCGGATTTTGACCGTTACGCAGGAAGTCATTTTTCCCGACTTGCGGAGTTCGTATGCCAGATCTCCGGCCATGGCAGCCAGCATGGACCGAATGCGCCCGATATCGAGGGTGTCAGCTTCAAAAGTCCGCTCCGAAGATATGGATTTGCGCTCGGAATGGGGCTCCACCGGTCTGTTGTCAATTCCGTTGGCCCGCTCCCACAGTTTGTAGCCATTCCGGCCGAATTCTGTGCGCAAAAGGGGCACGGGTATGCGTGCCAGTGTCTCAATCTTACGCACTCCCATAAAACTCAATCTCGAAGCAGTTTTTTCGCCCACGCCAGGTAGTTTGCGGATGTGGAGCGGTCCGAGAAAGGGTTTTTCCCGCCCCCGGTCCACCTTCATGCTGCCGTTGGGTTTTGCCTCACCGGTGCCCACCTTGGAGACCAGCTTGTTCGTTGAGAGGCCGAATGAAATGGGCAGGCCGGTCTCCCGTATGATTTTTTGGCGCAACTCGCCTCCCCATATATAACAGCCGAAATAGCGGTCCATCCCGCTGAGGTCTATGTAAAACTCATCGATGGAAGCCTTTTCGTAGAGCGGGGACTCCTCCTGTATTATCTCAGTGACCATGGCCGAGTGATTGCTGTAAGCCTCCATGTCTCCCCTCATAAAAATGGCATCCGGGCACAGATAGCGCGCCATTTTTATCGGCATGGCAGAGTGAACTCCGAATTTTCGCGCCTCGTAACTGCAGGAGGCAACCACTCCCCTGTTGGAACTTCCACCGATAATCAAGGGCCTGCCCTCCAACTTCCGGTTGCGAAGTCGCTCCACCGACACGAAAAAGGAGTCCATGTCCATATGTATCACCGCCCTTTCATACATATTGTTCTAATTTCAAACAAATATACGACAAGAAAACAAACAAAGTGTACTTCGGTTGAAAAAAATATAGCAATTGCCCCCGCACATCCCGGAAAAACCCACTCAGGGAATGCATGCAGAAAGGAGAGTGTCAATGGTCGTTGGAGAGCAGTGAGCTGGGAGTACACTGGTGCAGTTCGCGGAATTTTTTGGTGAAGTAATTACGGTTGGGAATGCCGACTTTAATGGCTACCTCACCCACGTTACCGGCACCGTTTTGCAGCATATCGCGTGCGCGAAAAAGCCGGTAGTTTCGGATGTATTCACTGGTGTTTCTGCCCGTTATGGCCTTTATTTTCCGGTGCAACTGTGTTCTGCTCAAAAACATCAGTTTGGCCAGATCTTCGGTGGTCATATCTGAGTTGTCCAAATGTTCTTCTATCAGCGAGTCAAACCGCTTGAGAAATTCAGTGTCCCTGGAGGAATTGGCATCGGGAATTTTATTGGCAGAGTCTGCCTCAAAAAGTTCAGGATTGTTGGTCACTTTCTCAATCAATCGATGCCGGTTGAGAAGGAGATTTTGAGTTCGTACCAACAACTCCTCCAACTCAAAGGGTTTGGTCAGGTAGTCATCCGCCCCGGTTTTGTAACCCGATAGCCGCACCTCCCTGTCGGATTTAGCGGTCAGTAAAAGGATGGGAATATGGGAAGTCAGTTGTTGGTCTTTCAGCAGTTTGCACAGTTCGATTCCGTTAATATTTGGCATCATCACATCGGAAATGATAATATCGGGAAGCTGAGAGGTGGCCATGTCCAGCCCTTCTTTTCCATCTCTTGCACAAATGACATTGTATTGCTCACTGAGTTCCTGACGCATGTAATTCATCAGCCGGGCATTGTCCTCTACCAGCAAAAGCAGTCTTTTATCCGAATCTTCGTTAACTCCATTATCCATGCTTTTCTCAGTTTGGGGCTTTACCACCGGGGATACTGTGATTTGCTCTTCGTCTGCAACAACTTCCCCGGAGACCATCGGAAATCTCACTTTGACAGTGAATTCGGCTCCCTTGTCAGGTGCACTGCCGCACTCAATAGTACCCCCCATTAGGTTGATAATCTGTTTGGTATAGGACAGTCCAATTCCGGTTCCTCCCGTGCCCCCGGCAATCTCTTCAAGCTGAAAAAATCGCTCGAATATGCGCTCCCGGTATTCTTCCGGAACCCCGGGCCCGGTGTCTCTTACCCGCAGGGTGATATTTTGCCAATCGCCCCTTTCGTTAGTCTCAGCGTCCAAGGCTACATTTATCTCGCCACCCGGAGGACAGAATTTCACGGCATTGGAGAGTAAATTATCAATTACGTGGCTGAATTTGTCGTGATCAAACAGAATCCACACTCTTTCCGATGGAATTTCAGTGGTTATTGCCAAATCTTTTTCGAAGGCAAGGGGGTAAAAATCCTCCACCGTATTGGCAACCAGTTCTGCAATATTGCATTTTCCGGGCTGGAGTTCCAATTTACCACTTTCCAGTTTGGAGAGGTCTAAGAGCTGTTGAACCATATCCATCAAATGCATGCAATTTTTTTCCGCTCGCTTCGCATAATCGATCAGCCCGGGTTCGTCCAGGTTTTTCTTCAGTCGTCGCACCGGTTCAACTATGAGTGTAAGCGGGGTTTTAATCTCGTGGGTTAAATTAGTAAAAAAATCGCTTTTGAACTTGTCCAACTCAAGTAGGCGCTCTTTTTCCCGCTGCTCGTAGGCAATCTTTTGCTTCATTACAGCCCTGTTGGACTGAAACCGAATAAAACCGTAAACACCCAAAATAAAGAGCAGTGCATACGATACCCTCGCAGCATTGGCGCTCCACCACGGGGGTTTGATTTCAAAACTAAATACCGCCGATCTCTCAGACCACAGCCCGCTGTTGTTGGTGCCTTTAACACTGAAGGTGTACTTGCCGGGAGCCAAATTGACATAGGAAACCTCCTGCCCGTGCACACTTTTCAGCCATTCGGGATTGAGGCCCTCCATACGATAGCGGTACAGGTTTTTGGCCGGTGCATTGAAGTCCAGGGCAGAAAACTTAAATGCTACTTGATTTTCATCGTGACGCAGGCTGAGGTTGCCTGCCATTGTCTGTGCATTCAACCTTTGATTGTTTACCCGGACTTCGGTAATTTCAATCCGCGGTTTGACCTCGTTCAGGGGGATTTTATCCGGGTGAAAGACGTTGACTCCGTTGACCCCTCCAAATGCCAATAATCCACCGGGGGTTTGATGTAGGGAATTGTGATTGAATTCAAAATCCTGAAGGCCCTCTTCAGCTGAGAAATTGGAGAATTCCCCTGTTGAAGGTATATACCTGGAAAGTCCGCGGTTGGTGCTCATCCACAGATCATTCTCACGGGGCAAAACTCCGTAAACCACATTGTTTGGCAAACCATCCCGGATGGTGATTTGCTCTGCTCGCTCTTCTTTGATAAACCACTTGTTCAGACCTCCTCCCCGCGTTCCCAGCCAAAGAATTTGATCATTATGGGGATCCTGTGCGATATTAAAGATAAAATTTGCACCTAGACTCTCCGGCTCACCAGGTCGATTGGTATAGTGTCGGTAACCGGTTATTTCGCACCCATTGTCAAGATCAAAAGAGAGCAAGCCCAGTGAAGTTCCCAGCCAGAATACAGAGTCACGGGTTTGGACCAGGGAATTGATCAACATAGCCTCTGTTTCTGCATCTAAGATGTTGATAAGATTGTAAGTATCAATTTCCCCGGTTTCGGGGTCCAGTCGCATGAGGTATCCATCGTCAGAATTCATCCATATCTTCCCGGCCAGGTCCTTAAATATTTCAGTGTATTTATCCGTCCTTCGCGGAAAATGGAAATAGGAGATCTCACTTGATTCACGCGGATTAACCATTGCGAGTTGCGTGGAATGCCGGCCGGTTGCGAGATGAAACCAGTAATTTCCATCGGAATCGAAAAGCACATTGTGACTCCGCAAAAGCTCTGCACTGAATTCTTCGGGATCCAATTTCTCCAGTGTGGTTTTATCCAATACGAATTGTTCCACATTGTGTGTAATAAACAACCGACCGCGGTCGTCGCTTTCAATAAACCGGAGGGAATGTCCCTCCAATCTGTGACCAAAAAGCCTTCTGGTGGGGTTGTATTTTAACAGGCCGTAACCCGAGGTTGAGAACCAGGTTAAGTCTGAGCGATCTGTAAAGATATTGCTGAAATAATACTTTTCGCTGGCACCGGTCAATTCCCGGATTTTGGTGAGAGATCCATCTTCCCCGGGTCGGTAAAGACCAACGTTGTATCCGCCGATCCTGAAGTTTCCATCCTGGGATTTTTCAAAGCCAATAGCGCCTGCCCGCGTCGGCAAGTCAAAATTGTGATGAGTTTGTCCCGAGGGCGTTACGCTGGTAATTGATTGCGGGCGAATCAGCCACAAATGTCCGAATTCGTCAAGCGTGATATTAAAAACGCCATCCTGATTGTACGCAATACCCTCGTTGACTGACTCGTCAAAATGAATGTTTTCCGGTTGGTTGATATCCTCACCGCGCCACAGGCCCTTTTCTGTTCCAATGTAAAATGACCCATTTGAAAACAAACTGGAATAAACGTCTTCGCCGAAAATGACCGGTATAATGGATAGGCTCTCAATAATCTCATTTTCCAGCAACTCACCCTGTTTAAATCCATCTGGAATTTCAATGATATCCAGACCCAAATGACTTCCCACCCAGATATTGCCATCAGGTGCTTCATTAACGTGGCTTACGTGACTGCTTTGAATCTCTGGTCCATCCTTGACCTTTATATGGAAAAAACGCTCTGTCGAAGGGTCGAATACATTCAGTCCCCCTGATGCAGTACCAACCCAAATAAAGCCCCTCGAGTCCTCTTTCAGGGATATGATGCTGTAATCTGAAAGGGTGTGGGGCTGATCAGGCTCGAATTGAAAGACCCGTATTTCCGAACCGTCGTAGCGATTCAGACCATCCAGGGTGGCGAACCACATAAAGCCCCTGCTATCCTGCAGAATATCGGTAACCATGCCCTGAGACAGACCGTCCGCTATGGTAAGTCTGAGCTCTTCACCGGAGTATCCTTTCAGCCCGGTAAAAAGCGTGAGAAGTAGAATAAAAACAACCCTGGCCATTGGTACAATCAAAATTAGTGGTCAAATGTAAGGATATTTTTAAAAAACTTCAAGCTCCTGAAGGGCAATGACCATTATGAGACGGATGGATATTACAAAAAACTGGTTGGTCCGGTGCATTTTTGAAAAAAAACCTACTTTTGGTCATATAAAAAACTCGACCCATGCGACAGATTTTACTGTTCCTTATTATTGCCATACCATTTTGGATGATTACCTCATGTGGAGAACCGGCTGCAGATGCGGAACGACATGCGGACTTTGAAGCCGCCCTCGATTCGGGAAAGGGTGAATTAAAAGCACTGTATGTCACCTCTGAGGGATTCGCCTACCGGGATGCCGGGGACAGCCTGACCGGTTTTACCGTGGAACTCCTAAGGGGTTTGCGGGATTTTGTTCGGAGTGAATACGATATGGACCTGAAAATAACCTTTGAAGAGGTGAAGGATTGGAGTGAGTTTTACAGAATGATCAAAGAGGGAGAGGACGGAAAAATTGGTCTGGGAAA
>SKLY01000147.1 GCA_007121335.1 Saprospiraceae bacterium
GTGCTGTCGCCTCAATGGGTAAAAGCGGCTCAGAGAATGAATATGGAGGTCATCCCTTCAGTGAATGTATTTCACTACCCGCTTGAAAACTACCTATTTGGCGGTCTGCGCGATATCACCTTTTTATACAATCTCGGGGTGCGAACTTTTCAAATTGATGCGGAGTACGAGGAAAACATGGAGTTTTTTAACCGCACTTTTTTTCAGAAAGTGAATTTACCCGAAAAAACACCACAAACTAAATAATTATGAAAATTTATATACTGCTCTTTGCCGTAATTTCACTGGCGTTGTTTGGATGCGAGACACCTCCAAATGAGAAAACACATCTCAACCTTCCCGATGACCACTGGGATCAATTTTTGCTCGATGTAGAATTGCCCTCACGTACGGTTTATGAAGCTCCCCAATGGGAGTGGAAGTACTTTTTAGGAGATGATTCCGGTTGGGTAATTGACCGCCTGCCTGAATTTAATGATTACAGTACAGTCACTTTTCCGCACCGGGATTACAGCCCCAATACCCCGTTTTGGTACCAACATGTACTGGCTGATGATCTGCCCGGGGACAACTGGTTCTACATCGATGCAGATGACGGAGGACAGGTATTTGTGAATGAGGAACAAGTAAAGGTTGAACGTGGCTTTTTTTATAACATTGGTGAATTGGAACAAGGCGATATTATAACGCTCAGGGTGTTGAATGATGCCGGAAACGGCGGTGTCCGCGATCTTCGCCTTTTTGACAGTGAAGAGGCTGTATCCCTTTTCAATTCCATCGACTCCGTGTACCGGGAGTTGGAAGATACTTACAGATATCTGCAACTAATTGATCCAGAATTGTCCCGGGATGCAAACGATAGAAACAACATTATCACAGCGGGAAAAGATAATCCGGATTTGACCGATCTGCCATGGTTGAGAAAGTTGCCCTGGATTCACTATCAGGAGGACAGCAGGCTTTTGATTGCTTTCGAAGCGGGTGATGCCGGTTCTGCGGAGGTTGTGTTGTATGATCGGAATGGCGGAGGCTCAACCCATTTGAAATGTAAAACAGCAGATAGCGACTTGTATGAAGTGAGAATTGACAGGAAAAAATTGGAGGAAAAAGGCAGTTATTCCATTGTGCTCGATGACCGTGTTTACGCGGGGCCTTTTGATCTGCCCGCACCTACCGAAAGAGGGGCGTCCCGGTCTTTTGCTTTTTGGGCTGATTCCCAGGGAGGTTGGACCCGATTTGACTCCATTTCAAGAAGAATCTCAGAGCTTGAGCCTGAAATACACATAGGTTTGGGTGATTTTGTGCCAAATGGATATATAGCTTATCAGTGGCAGCAGTTTTTCCACTTTGGTAGAGAAATTTTGGGGTCTCTTCCCGGCATTTTTATTCAGGGTAACCACGACTACGACGGATACTATGACGATGGTGAAGCACTGTGGGTCAACCGTTGGTTTTACGGTGGGGAACCGCGTCCTGTTGTAAAGTACGATATGGATGGAATTTTTATGCTCGGTATCGATTTGAACACCCAGTTTCCCATAGGGGTACTTTCCGATGAAGAATTGCAATCCGAACTGGAGTCTATATTTTCGAGTCCGGGATGGCAAGAGGCTAATTTCAGAGTGTTACTTGTCCATCAGCCTGCCATTGGTGAGCGGGACAGAGTTTACGGAGGGGAGCCATCG
Source organism: Saprospiraceae bacterium (assembly GCA_007121335.1). Lineage (GTDB taxonomy): Bacteria > Bacteroidota > Bacteroidia > Chitinophagales > Saprospiraceae > PWJY01. The sequence goes on from SKLY01000147.1 coordinate 1,686, forward strand.
GCGCGGGATGTACTCAGATTGGCTTCTGGATACCAACCCATTGATTTGGTGGTTTCAGGACATCATCACCGGTATGAAAGAGGAGAGGTGGTTCTGGAAGATGGATTGTCTTTTGTGCAACTTATCTTCGGTGGTGCGGGCCGTGTTCGGGAGCGTCCGCCACTTGAGGAATTGCACACCATGGATACGGTGGTTTTTAAACACCATTTTGGATACCTGACTTTTGAAAATGATAGGATATCCGGCCAGGTTATTGGTACTGATGGCAGTCTAATCGATGAATTCGAGTACGTGAGGTAAGTTTAAAGACGCAGATTTAAGATGAATGAGTCCACTCCGAAAACCTCTTTTTATTACAAATGGCTGCAAAATCCAATATCTTCGTCATCTGGAAAAATCTTTCCTCAATGTAGCTATGGCTACACCTGCGGAATATTTTCCCATCTTCCTCGATCTTGAACTTTTCGCTCATTTTCATGCACAAAAGGGTTTTCGGAGTGGACTCATGAATGGAGATAAGATTTTCATCTGGTTAATTTTGTCGTAAAGGTTGGTTGCGGATAAAAAAATTCCATGTGAAACTACTTGTGTTCGGCAGCCATCATTCGATTCAAAAAGTGATTCATCTTCCTCAGAGCAAAATAGTACCTTTCAAAGCTTCCGTGGTTGAGATTTATTGATTTCATGCTACAAAACTAAAGGCATGAGTGAATGCTCCCAGTGATTGTTTGGAGCCAAAGCTTCAAGGCCAGTTTTAAGAGGTTATTTAAAGAAAAATTCCTGGCAATTCTCAGCACTGGAAAGTGACTTTAAACCCATCCAACAAGGAGCATACCAACGATTTTAAAAAAATAGCAGTTGCACGGTATTTAGACCGCTTTACCGACATAGAAAAAGAGCAGTTTAAGAAGTGTGAAAATCGAGGAGGGTTATCGCGTCCCAAATCGATTTTCCCAAATTTCGTGCTTCCAGTAGCGAGGTGGTCTTTCCTCTCTGACCTCTACAGTGAGAATATCACGGAACTCCAGCCCATTTCTATCTGTGCTAATGACCTCAATGGAATGAACCCCAGGTGGAAGTTCCGGTAGAGGTGCTCTCCAGAGGTGCATATTGCGATCTGCCCGGGCTCTTTGCGGTCTGGGAGAAGCGGGTCCCAAACTCCTTCCCGTGAAAAGTTCGTGACCTTGTGCTCTCTCATCTCCGAGGGTACTTTGGTAGGCATACCGGGCAACCGAGAGCTGGCGTGCTGTGGCAAAAGGGTCGGCCCATTCAGCGCCGATCAGGACACCTTCTCCTTCGCCTTGTTGAGTGCGTTCAAGGGTCAGCTCTTTTCCGTTTGATAAATTGGCTTTAACTTGAGTTTCGGCACTGCCTGCCCACACATTAGCGGTCACCCATACTCCCTCTTCAAAATCCTCGGGGGTCAAAAGAAGGGGGTCGGGTAGATCATTGATAGAGTAGGGGGGATTGGCTTCCAGTTCAAAGGGGTTTTCTTCCACCCAATCCATGATTTTGTTGTACCAGTTCCGATATCCCGGTGTGTTGAGTCCTACCCATTGGCCCCTGTCTCGTCCCAGCAAAGCGCCCACGTATTGTTCTCTGTAGTTCGAATCATCGAAATCAAGGTGAAAGTAGCCCATGGGTGCTCCCATGCGCTGCAGTGCCATAGGGACACCATACACGTTAAAATCTCCCTGGTACCATGCTCCTGATGCGGCACCCGCTATAATGTGTCTGAATGGTAGCGGTCCCGTTCCGGTATTCTCAGTCCATCCCTCAAACAATTGGCCCGGGGCGTGATTTTCAGTGGTATGAGTGTGTCCTGAGAATGAAATGGCTTCCCGGCCTTCCAGCAGGTCGTAAATTTTGGTCAATTCATCTGTTTGGTGCTGTCCACTGGTTGCATCGACAAAAGAAACAAAGGGTATGTGCGTATTTAAAACCACCAGTCTGTCCTCAGATGTACGGTCTAAAAGTCCTTCCAACCAGGTAAATTGAGTTTCAGTGAGACGTCCATTGTAGCTGGGATTTCGATCTTCTTTGCAGTTTGATCTGCCACGTGCCACATCTTCCGGTCCGCAGGGATAATAGATATTGTCGAGCACTACAAACAAAACATTGCCCATTTCAAAAGCGTAATTCGTGGGGCCGTAAATGCGTCTCCATGAATCGGCTTTATCGTCATTTGTTTTGGCATCAAAATCCACGTCGTGATTACCGATGACCAGCCATTGAGGTAAGCCCGCTGCTGCGCCCAGTTCGAGATGACGCTCTAAGAGATCCAGGTCATCACCAACTATGTCGCCCAACTGGACAATGCAATCCCCCTGCCCATAGCCCGCTGAAATTATATCTGCAAAAACTCCATCCCTCAGCCATTGAAGCTGCTCATTGGAGTATGCCTGTGGATCGGCCAAAATAGCACAGGAAAACTGCTCACCAGCAGATCCTTCCTGAATGAGGGGAAAATTGATGGTCCCGGGTGCAGGACCGGTGTCCGGAAGTCCTCCAAATCTCATCTCATAGCCTGTTCCCCCCTCCTTGTGCACGTGGAAAAATTGAGGCACCATGCGCTCGTCAGTGGGAACTCTCCAACCGGAGGGTTGCACTATCGTGAGATCCATATCAGGTCTTACCGCTATTTGGTAGAAACCATTTTCATCAGTTTGGGTCCAATCGCGGCCATTTGAAACGAGGACACCTTCTACTCCTCTTTCGTTCGCATCCAACTGGCCATTTTTATTGGCATCAAAAAATACCCGGCCCTCAATGTGAGCTTCTCCCGCAGCCGCATTGAGGATCTCGGGCCCTGCTATATACGGCTGACTGCACAAATAAGCCGCAGATGCAGTGGTGATAAAAACAGTGAAAGCAATACGAATCAGTTGATTTTTTTTCATGGTGAGACCAGGTTTTCCAACAAAGTTAAGAGGACTGGTCCTTTGGTGTATGGGGCTCACCCTGAATTAATCATTTATTAAAATGCAGTGGGACTGTTGAAGATGTGGCCTCTGCTCAACTGAGACTAAATGCTGAATAAGGGAAGTGAAAATAGCTGTTGTTTGAGCCCTCTTTTTCTATACGACCCGTAAGAAGTTGTTCACAAGCCAAATCATCCCCCCCTTCCCAACACTCACCCCTTTAAAATCTTCGCCTTGATCTCGCGCAGTGGCATGGAGGATTGGTCTGTGCCGTTGTCTTCCTTGTTGCGCTCCACTCGCATGCGGTACATGAATTTGTCATTGCGGTAGTAGCGCTGTTGGTAATATACCGGCTTGTCTTTGATGGTGTAGGAGACGCGGTCCATGCGAAAAAGGGCGTTGCCAGGTTTTAGGTTGAGGTGTCTGGCCTGGTGTTCGTCCGCATTTTCTGCGTGAAGGAAATAGCAACCTGAGGTAATGGCAATGTCGTATTCATTCTCCAGGATATCGTAAATAGTGCGTTTTGCCAGATCAAAATCCACGATCAACTGACCGTAGAATGCAGGTAGCCAGGTGTAGTCCAGTGCGATAGGTTCACCGTCGGCGAGACGGAGCCGGTCCAGGCGGAAAACCCTGGTTCCGGGATCTAACCTTAAATGGCGTTCAGCTGCAGGGGGTGCCGGTTCTATTTCATTGCGCAGGACCACCGATTCAGACTCCAGGCCATTGAGTTTCATGTCCTCCATAAAATCGTTCATAGCCAGCGCATTTTGGACTGTCTTTCCGCCCTTAACAAATGAGCCGATTCCCTGACTCCGGTATATGCGTTCCTCATTCTCCAGAGTTTGCAAAGCCCTGCGCACCGTGACGCGGCTGACATCGAAGCGGCCGGACAGTTCACTCTCAGAGGGGAGTTTGTCGTCCACACCGAAATCTCCTTCCTTAATGGCGTCGCGTATCCAGTCGGCAATTTGTTGGTGGCGGGGCCTGTTGTCTTTTAAAGTGGTCATAACTCAGTTTTCCTGTAAAATTTATCAACTTACACAATGAACAAACGGAGGTTAATACAAGTTTAATACATGTAACATCAAATATTTTTTATCAATGTACAATAAGGGTAAAAAGCAGCCCGTTTAGACTACCAAATATTAATTAGCTACATGTAAAGACATGTAAGTATTGGTTGAGAAGCAAGAAAATGTAATCAAATTATTTCATCACATTCAATAAGTAATAAAATATGTTAGACCTTTTATATCAACCCTGGCCCTGGTACGTCGCCGGTCCCATCATCGGGATTATGATTCCGTTGTTGTTGATCGTAGGCAACAAGGCTTTCGGTATATCGTCCAACTTCCGGCACATTTGCGCGGCCTGTACTCCGGCCAATGTCAAATTCTTTCAATACGACTGGAAAACCGGTCTGTGGAATTTGGTGCTGCTGCTGGGCGTGGTGATCGGTGGATTTTTAGGAGGCTGGGTTTTTGCCAATCCTGAACCCATAGACCTGTCTGAATCTACAGTGAGTTCTCTCCAGGAGCTCGGCATTCAGGATTTTACCGGATTTGTTCCAGCTGACCTTTTTAGCTGGGAGGTTCTCGCAAGTCCCACCGGCATAATTGTATTGGCCATTGGAGGTTTTTTGGTGGGCTTCGGTACCAGATATGCAGGAGGTTGCACATCGGGCCACGCCATCAGCGGATTGTCCAATTTGCAGCTCGCTTCCCTGATCGCCGTAATTGGCTTTTTTATCGGTGGATTGTTGATGACTTATGTATTGCTACCCATCATTCTATAAAACACAAATAACAGACTCATGAAATTTTCAGACTTTATATTATATCTTACGTGGGGTATCATTTTTGGCTTCGTGCTTATGAAGTCCGAGGTGGTTTCCTGGTTTCGAATTCAGGAAATGTTCCGATTCGATGATATTCACATGTACGGAATTATCGGTCTGGCGGTTTTGGTGGGGGTGATCTCGATTCAGATCATCAAACGCACAGGGGCCAAAGACCGAACTGGAACTCCGATTTCCATAGAAGATAAAGATCCTACTCAGTACAAGCGCTACCTGATAGGTGGCAGTCTTTTTGGACTGGGCTGGGCACTGCTGGGCGCATGTCCGGCACCGATGTTTGCCCTTCTGGGATCGGGTTTGACCGTGATGATTGTACCGATAATAACAGCCATTTTGGGCACCTACCTCTACGGAGTGCTCAGGGATAGGCTACCACATTAAAACAATTTTTTAGAATTAAATAAAAGGAGGAAATTATGTATTTCAAGCAATTTTTTGACGAGCGACTGGCACAGTACGCTTATCTCGTTGGTTGCCAGGCAACCGGTGAGGCCGTAATAATTGATCCAATGCGCGACATCGATCAGTACATCGATCACGCGACAAAAAACAAACTTCGCATTGTAGCTGCAACCGATACGCATATCCACGCCGACTATATTTCGGGATTGCGCGAATTTGCAGAGCGCGGTGTAAAGGTCTATGCGTCCGATGAGGGCGATGCAGACTGGAAGTACGAATGGCTTATCAACAGCGAAAAAGGCAAGTACGATTACGAGCTGATGAAGGACGGTGATTCTTTCAAGGTGGGCAATATAAAAATTGAGGCCTGGCACACTCCGGGGCACACTCCCGAGCATTTGACTTTTAAAATTATCGACGGGGCCGCAGCGGACGAGCCTGTCGGATTGGCAACAGGAGACTTTGTCTTCGTAGGCGATGTGGGTCGTCCTGATCTTTTGGAATCTGCTGCCGGTATGGAGCACGTCATGGAGCCTTCAGCCAGAACGCTCTATCAGACTATTACAAAGTTTCAGGATATTCCGGATTATGTGCAAATTTGGCCGGGTCACGGTGCGGGTTCTGCCTGTGGAAAAGCCCTCGGAGCTGTACCTAAATCCACTGTGGGATACGAAAGGCGCTACAACAATTCACTTAAAGCTGCCTCATCGGAGGACAATTTTGTGAAATTTATTCTGGAGGGACAGCCCGAGCCACCCCTTTATTTTGCTCGCATGAAGCGCGATAACAAAATGGGTCCGGCCATTCTGGGAGGGATGCCTGATCCTAAGCGCGTAACCGCCAGTGAGGTCGCTAAAGCTGCCCAAAAGGACAATGTGGCTGTACTCGATACGCGCCTGGAACCTGAATATCTGAACGGTCATATTCCCGGGAGTCTACTCACCACACTGAATAAGCAATTCAATACGGTGGCGGGTTCTTTTGTCACCGAGGATGAGGATATCTACCTGATCGTAGATGGAAACAGGGTGAAGGAAGCAGTGGCCGACCTGTATCGAATTGGTCTGGACCGGATAGTCGGTTACATAACATTGGATGACCTCAAGCTCTACGAAGCTCAGGGAGGTAAAATGGACTCTATAGATGTCATCAGTTTTGCTGAAGCGGCCAATCGCAAAGACAAAGGGGAGCATATTCTCGATGTGCGTAAGTTGTCAGAGTATCAGGCCGAAGGACATTTTGGAGGCGCCCAAAACATCGCACACACCCGCCTTTTGGAGCGGATCAAAGAAGTTCCAAACGAGAAACCGGTGGTTGTTCACTGTGCAGCCGGTGGTCGTTCTGCCGCAGCGGGTTCTCTGCTCAAGCGCGCCGGTTACGACATCAGCGTGGTAATGGATTCACTCGCTGAGTTTAAAGAGCAGAACGCTTCATTACTCGAAGCCTGAAAATAAATCCATGACAGCCTCCTCTTGCTAATAAGGGGGGGCTGTTTTCTTTTCAATGGAGATCCAATTTGCTTGTGGTGAAAAGCAAGTTGCTATTTCGCTAAATAATTAATTCTTGTGGATTGGACACAAGGGTTTTTCAGGCGGATAACTCTTAGAAGAAAAATATAGTTTTTCGAGCTTTTTCCCGGGAAAAGACGAGATGTCCGGTTTGCACTTTTATGCCACAGATCATCGATACCAATTAGTATGGAGACCCAGATAATTATCGTACTCGGCATTATGGCCTTTACCATCTTTATGCTGGTGAGTGAGAAACTGCGTATAGATGTGACGGCCATTGTCACCATGCTGCTTTTGGCGTGGAGCGGGGTTTTGACCAGTGAGGAGGCCCTCTCCGGCTTTTCGAGCAATGCCGTCATTGCGATGATAGCGGTGATGATCATGGGCCAGGGAATTGCGAAAACCGGTATGATGGCTCGTTTTTCAAAATGGCTGTTGACAAATGTGGGGCGGGATAAAAAGAAGGTGCTTGGTTCGCTGTCATTATCCGTGGGTTCAATGTCCGCCGTGATGTCTAATATTGGAGCTGCGGCCATGTTTTTGCCCAGTGTTTTAGATATTTCCCGCAGGTTGCGGATTTCAGCCTCGGAATTCATCATGCCCATCGGCTTTATGGCTATTATTGGTGGGGCTCTTACGATGGTTGGATCAGGCCACCTCATACTCACAAATGACCTTCTAATAGCTGCAGATCTGGATCCCTATGGACTTTTTGCCGTGACTCCGGTGGGTCTGGCTTTGATGTTTAGTGCCATCCTATTCTTTTTGTTTGCCGGAAAATACATTCTTCCCAAAAGCAATGGAAATGGTCTTGCTAAAACAGAGCAAGAGAAGGTAATGGATGCCTTTAACTTGCATCGAAACATTGTTTTTCTCCGCATCCCGGCATCCAGTAGTCTGGCATCCAAAACCGTGGAGTCATCGGGTTTATGGTCGGATTACGACCTACATATTTTGGCCATTTCTCATGAAAATCACATTGATTATGCGCCCTGGCGCGAAACGGTGCTTGATGAAGGACAGATTTTGGCGTTGTATGAAGAAGGGGAGGGCATTGAGCGATTTGCTGAAGATTATGGTCTGGAGGCTGTTTCAGGCTCTCCGATGTTCAATGACTTAAAAGACACCGATGAGTCCGGCTTTGTAGAGGTCATTGTGCCGCCCCGGTCTGTATTGGTTGGCAAAACACTTCGCCAATTTGCCATTCGAAAGCGCTATGCCGTGGAGCCTATTATGTTGTTCAGTAGAGGTGAAAGGGTCCGTGGAGATTTTTCGGATTACGAACTAAAGCCCGGCGATACATTTATCATTTACGGGCCCTGGGACCACATCAAAGACCTGGACTCCACCGATCCCTTTGTGGTGGCGACCCCGGTGACGGCTGAAACCAAAGAACCATCCAAGATGCTGCATGCGGCCGGGAGTTTTGCCCTGGCAATTGGTCTGGCACTGAGTGGATTTTCTATTTCTATTTCTTTTCTAACGGGAGCAATGGCAATGGTGCTTAGCGGGGTATTAAGTATCCAGGATGCTTACAAATCCATTGAGTGGAAAGTGGTTTTTCTGCTGGTGGGATTGATTCCGCTCGGAATTGCCATGCAGAAATCGGGGACCGCTGAGTTCCTGGCCTCCGGAGTGATGAACCTTATCGAGGGCAGCCACCTCATCGTCCTTTTGTTTGCTGTGGCTGTGTTGGCCACCGGTTTTTCACTGGTGATGTCCAATGTGGGTGCGGTGGTGGTACTTGCTCCGCTGATTGTGAGCATCGGCACCATGGCCGGGGTTGATCCAAGACCCCTGGTACTGCTCGCTGCTGTCAATGCCGGCAACTCCTTCATTCTGCCCACCCATCAGGTTAACGCCCTGATGATGACCGCCGGCGGTTACAAAACCAGTGATTACTTCAAGGCCGGTGGTGGAATGACTGTGGTATTTTTGCTGGTATCGGTTGTATTCTTTTATCTGGTGATGATGTGAGGGTAGGGGTGAGGGGTGAAAAATTCACAGGTAAACGCTATTTAGAGTCTGTCTATAAATATTTAACATATTAAATGTCAGATAATTAGGTGGTAATTTCATAGGTTTTCGTATCTTTGTTTTAAAGATTTATACTTATGAAAATAAAAATATTTGAGCCTTA
>SKLY01000251.1 GCA_007121335.1 Saprospiraceae bacterium
AACCCCGCGATTATAGCATCGAAATAATTCATCAGTTCTAACAGCAAAGTGTGGTCAAGTGTTTGGTAGGTTCGAATAATCGTTACCTACTCTTTGATTTGTCCCGGTATTCTCAATAGTCATTTCCCTCTAGGACCTCAAAATTAGGACATTTTTACATTGTCACCAAATAATAGACAGGAATACATCTGGATTTCAAAACACCAAAAAATAATTGCTCGTTGGAAACACTCAAAAAGTTCCCGGCAGACTCTGCAGATCAAATGAAATCTCCTCCCGGACTTTTGTAACCGGCTGAATTCAATTCATACGCCACTGTAGGTTAACCATTAACCGGCTCAAATTTGGCAGTGAAATGTCTTAGGAACGGAGGCTCCCAAACTATTTTGTATCCGCGTGCATTTGCCCTTTCTTTAACCAGTCGTTCAAAAACCTCGGCCACATATTCGATATGGCTCTGCGTATAAACGCGTCTGGGTATGGCGAGACGGACCAGCTCATTGGGGGCGGGGACCAAATTTCCCTCTTCGTCATATTTTCCAAACATCACGGAACCGATCTCCACAGAGCGAATCCCACCTTTTAGATACAATTCGCAAGCCAGTGAGTGTCCGGGGAATCTTTCCACCGGGATGTGGGGATAGAACTTTTTGGCGTCCACATAGATAGCGTGACCGCCGGAGGGCCTCATAACAGGCACCCCTAATTTTTGCAATCGGTCTCCCAGAAACTGCGTACTCTTTATCCGGTAATTCAGGTATCCATCCTCAAATACTTCGCGAAGTCCAACAGTCATAGCTTCCATATCTCTGCCCGATAGTCCACCGTAGGTCGTAAATCCCTCCGAAATAATCAACAGATTCTGACAATCGAGGGCAATGGATTTATCTTTCAAAGCCAAAAAACCACCCATATTGACCAACCCATCCTTTTTTGCACTCATTATGGCCGCATCAGCGAGTCTGAAGGTCTTTTGTGCTATCTCCCTGTAGCTATAATTTTGCATACCTTCCTCGCGGCTTTTTATAAAGTAGGAATTCTCAGCAACCCTGCAGGCGTCCAGCACAAACATCACTCCGGTCTCTTTACAAATATCAGCCACTTCACTAGCATTTTCAAGACTCACGGGTTGGCCACCTCCACTGTTGTTGGTGATGGTCAAAATTACAGCGCCAATGTTTTCAGGACTTCGCTCAGCAATTATTGCACGTAGTCGGTTCGTATCCATATTTCCTTTGAAAGGGGCTTCTACTTCCATATTCCAGCTCTCCGGTGCAGGAATATCAATAGCCTCTGCTCCGGTAAATTCAATGTTTGCTCTTGTCGTATCAAAATGGGTATTGCTGACAAAAACTTTCCCCGGTCCACCGATGTGGCCGTACAAAATTCGCTCTCCTGCCCTGCCCTGATGTGTTGGTAATACATACTCAAAGCCGGTTAGATCCCTAATTTCCCTTTCCAGTTTTAACCAACTCGATGCCCCGGCATAGGATTCATCTCCCTGCATAATACCGGCCCACTGGTTTTGGCTCATGGCCGAGGTTCCGCTATCTGTCAGGAGGTCAATAATTACCTCATCAGAGCGCAGTTTAAATGGATTGTAAGATGCGCGCTTTAAAAACTGCCTCCGGTCTTCTTCGGAACTGAGCTTTATGGGTTCTGTAACCTTGATTCGGAATGGTTCTATGATGGTTTTGTAGGTCATGGTATTATCGTTTCCAGGTACAAATATAATCAATTATTCAAAAAACAGGACATATTAGTCCTTTTTATTGCTGTACATGTGTATCTTTGATTCCGGAAATGCTGTTAATAGGTTTAGCCGGTCCACCAGGGAAAACTTTTTAGAGGTAGAAAAAAATAATTATTGTGATCCGCAATCCTAATACTATCAGAAGTTGTGCAGACTGCTCCAGCAGGAATAAGTCGATATTTTGTTCCATGAAACTGGAGGACATTGAAGAAATGAGTGCCATTCAGGAAGTAATTTACCACAAGCGAGGTGACATTATCTACAAGTCAGGGGACGCCCCCAATTACCTGTATTGTATCAAGTCGGGAACTGCAAAAACAACCATTGCAAAAAACGATGGCAACGGGCCAATAACGTCCCTGGCATTCACAGGGGATATGATCGGACACCGCTCGGTGATGTTGGAGCAACCCCATTTAGAGACTGCAGTTGCCATGACCGATATGGACTTGTGTAGATTTGAAGCGGAGGTGTTCCGATCAATGCTGCGCTCTGTTAATGAGGTCAGTTACGAGCTTTCCAGGCGCCTGGCATTGTACGCATTAGAAAAAGAACAGCACATCCTCAAATTGACCCAAAAGCATTTGAGGGAGAGACTGGCTGATATTCTACTAAATTTAGGGCAAAAGGCAGGTTTCCGAACAAATGGAAAGACAATAGACCTGGAGATTACCAGAACTGACCTTTCAGGTATTGCTGGCACCACACTTGAGAGCGTGAGTAGAAAAATCGGCGAATTTAAGCGCGAGGGCTTAATTTCCACTGCCGGAAAAACGATAACTATTGAAGATGAAGAGGGCCTGCACAGGATTAGTACCTTTTACGATGAATAGCAGTAAGGCAAAATTTTAAAGGGATTTATTTCGAATATTTCGCAGCCCCCTTGCCAATAAGAAACCAACGAAAAAGGGCCCCCGAATCCATGGCGGGAGCCCTTAAAAAAGCCACTAAAAAACTAATGAAACTTACTTAATCACGATTCTTTTTGTGGTAAACAGGTCCTTGCCCTCAATCAGCACCACATACATTCCACCCGGAAGAGCCGAGATATCGATTTGATTGGATGGGTTTTCGACTTGAAGAACTGTTTTTCCGGAATAATCAAAGACAGTAATTCCTGTAATTGTTTTCTCACTGTCAATGTGTATCATATCGCTGGCAGGATTGGGGAAAAGCCTGATCTGGTAATCCTCAATTTCAGATACGGATACGGGTGTTTTGCTAAAATAAACGTTGTCCACATACAGCACACCTTCACCAACCGGAGTTCCCGATAAAATATACTGGGCGAGATTGGCAGTGCTTTCCAGGCCCTCAAAATCCTCGAGAGGAATTTGCAGACTGTGCCACTCACCTTTTGCGAGTCCTTCAAAAACGATTTCGTGCTCGGTATCGTCATCACCGCCGAATTCACCATCGGGTCCAAAGTCAACCAGCTTTATCCTAACGACATCCATATTTGGCGTCCAAATGTCCATGTGAAAAAACTCCATTTCAGTGGCATCTACCAAATTGTCGCCTGTAGTCTCAATACCCGCAAAGTCAAGCATAGTATAGAGTTTGGTTGGATTGCCCTGAATTTCAATATCCTCAAATTCGGCCATAGACCATTCAGTTCTCCAGGTATCCACTTCTACATCCTCAAAGGCCTCTGAGAATAAACTGATCACATTCTCGGGATCCTCAGTAGGAAGTGGAGCAGGGTTCATTGGCTCATCCAAATCCGGGTCCACTTCATCACCTATCACCACATTACCGAGTGCCTCCTCGTCTTCAGGGTTGGCATTAAGACCTGTGACTGAAAATCCGTACTGAACCAGTGCATCATCCGCCTCAGGGTCGTCGAAGGTGATAGAAAAATGACCTTCTTCCGTAAGTTCTTCAGACACTTCTTTTAACACAGAAAAGTCGGCATTGAAAACACGGATGAATACCCTTGCTTCGTAATCCGGTGAAAGTGTATAACTCTGAACCTCGCCTTCGAAGGTCACTATTTTGCCGACCAGACTAGCATCCTCTACAAAAGTATTTCCCTCGAATACCTTGTTACCCAAACCGGTTTCCTGATCGACCCAGAAAGAATCAGTTAGATTGTCGGCATAGGTGTTGAAATTGGGGAAAAGGGTCACTGTGTTTGATGCTGAGTCGATCACAGTCTTAATATCCTCTACTCCCCAGGGAGCTCCAAAAACAAAATCACCACCATTCTCAGGAGTTTCAAAAACATTGGCAAAGCCTATAAAATTGGAGCTGGCATCTACCTCAACGATCACCTCCTCAGGGCCAACAACCGGTTCACCGCTTATAACCACATTGCCCAGTGCTTCCTCATCCTCGGGATTGGCATTCAGACCGGTAACTGAAAATCCATATTGAACCAGTGCATCATCTGCCTCGGGATTGTCGAAGGTTATTGAAAAATGTCCCTCCTCTGTGAGTTCTTGAGACACTTCCTTTAAGACAGAAAAATCTGCATTGAAAACACGGATGAATACCCTTGCTTCGTAATCCGGTGATAGCGTATAGCTCTGCACCTCGCCTTCAAAAGTCACTATTTTGCCAACCAGGTCAGCATCCTCTACAAAAGTATTCCCTTCGAATATTTTGTTACCCATGCCCGTTTCCTGATCAACCCAGAAAGAATCGGTTGGATTTTCTGCATATGTATTGAAATTTGGGAACAGTGTTACTGTGTTGGCATCAGGATCAACTTCAGTCTTGATATCCTCAACACTCCAGGGCTCTCCAAATACAAAATCACCTCCGTTCTCAGGGGTTTCAAATACATTGGCAAATCCGACAAAATCAGCACTTGCATCTACTTCCACAATCACCTCCTGAGGGCCAACAACCGGCTCACCACTAATTACCACATTACCAAGTGCCTCCTCGTCCTCAGGGTTTGCATTCAGACCGGTGACTGAAAATCCATACTGAACAAGTGCATCATCCGCATCGGGATCGTCGAAGGTGATAGAAAATTGACCATCGCCAGTCAGTTCTTCGGATACTTCTTTTAACACAGAAAAATCGGCATTGAATACTCGAATGAAAACCCTTGCTTCGTAATCCGGTGAAAGTGAATAATCCAGTACCTCACCCTCAAATGTCACAATTTTGCCAACCAGGTCGGCATCCTCTACGAAAGTATTTCCCTCGAAAACCTTATTACCCAAACCGGTTTCCTGATCAACCCAGAAAGAATCGGTCGGATTGTCGGCATAAGTGTTGAAATTGGGGAAAAGCGTCACAGTATTGCTGGCTGGATCAATCTCTGTCTTGATATCTTCAATGCCCCAAGGTGCTCCAAATACAAACTCTCCTCCGTTTTCAGGCGTTTCAAATACATTGGCAAAACCGACAAAATCAGCGGTCGCATCTACTTCGACGATCACCTCTTCGGGATCCTCCATTTCTTCTCCACCGATTACCACATTACCCAGCGCTTCTTCGTCTTCAGGGTTAGCATTCAAACCGGTCACTGAAAATCCGTACTGAACCAGTGCATCAGCAGAATCCACATCATTGAAATTGATTGAGAAGTGCCCCGCTTCAGTAAGAGCTTCAGAAACTTCCTTTACTACGGAAAAATCGGCATTAAACACCCGGATGAATGCAATGGCATCGTAGTCCGGTGAAAGCGTATAGCTCTGCACTTCGCCCTCGAAAGTTACTATTTTACCTGCCAGGTCGGCATCTTCTACAAAAGTACTTCCCTCAAACACCTTATTACCAAGGCCGGTTTCCTGGTCAACCCAGAATGAATCAGTTGGATTATCTGCATAGGTATTGAAATTGGGAAACAGAGTCACTGTGTTTTCAGCAGAATCAACCTCTGTCTTAATATCTTCCACGCCCCAGGGTGATCCAAAAACAAACTCTCCTCCGTTTTCAGGCGTTTCAAATACATTGGCAAAACCGACCAGATCAGAGCTTGCATCAATCTCAACATTAACCTCTTCAGGGTCGTCACCGTTTCCATCACCACTGAAATAGACGTTGTCCACATAGAGCGTACCCTCTCCTACCGGGGTTCCGGAGAGGATATATTGTGCGAGACTCTCAGCACTTTCCAGTCCTTCAAAGTCATCCATGGGTATCTGCAAGCTGTGCCACTCACCTTTGGCTAGCCCTTCAAAAACAATCTCGTGTTCTGTGTCATCACCTCCACCAAATTCACCATCCGGTCCAAAGTCAACCAGCTTTATCCTCACGACATCCATATTTGGTGTCCAGATATCCATGTGAAAATACTCCATACCGGATGCATCAACAAGATTATCACCAGTTGTTTCTATTCCCACAACGTCCAACATGGTGTACAATTTGGTTGGATTGCCATCAATTTCAATATCCTCTAGTTGGCCAACTGACCAGTCGGTTCTCCAGGTATCCACATCCACATCATCATAGACCTCAGAAAAAAGGCTGATTACATTGTCAGGATCTTCAGTGGGATCTGGAGCTGCTGTAGCTGGCTCATCCTCCTGAGACGTGGATTCGGAAAAGTTTATGTTGTCGAAGTAAACAACATTGTCCTGCTCCCTGCCATCTAAATCAAAATCACCGTAGAGGACGATTTGATCGAATTGGCCTTCTGCTGCGGGTGGGTTGGAGCGACCGGAAAAATCGAAAGTGAGTTCCTCCCATTCATTGGTTACAGTATTGGAAACCAGTATTTCTGCCTCAGCCCATCCCGTTTCGGATACCAGTTTAACCCCGACATCACTGATGACAGACTTCCATACCATGACAGTAATGGTGGAATTTGACTCGTCAAGTACAAAGGGCCCCAATTCTGAGGAGCCGTGAGAGGACTCAAATCCCGCCCAGGGTTGCCCGGATTCAAGGGCAGTAAATTGCGCTACCTGCTGGGATGTGTTAATGCCCGACATATCGGGATTATCAATTATTTCAATTGATGGATTGGTGTCGTTTTCAAAAACGGTCCATTCCCAATCCGCACCGATCCCATCCTCCTCGAAATCAATGGGGGCATTTTGGCCGTAAGCCCCGTAGGTGCACAATGTCAAAATGGTGAAAATTGTAAATAGTTTTTTCATGACTTTAAAATTTTAGATGAATAAAATATGCATTGGCTTCAGTTATTTTTAGTCTCTGTATTTCTCATTGCCAGTTTGGGTTTTCTGTCGCGCTTGAACAGCCCCCAGTGCTTTTCAGGTTCCATGGGATCGGCTGAGCCTTTCCACGGCTCGTCAAAGGCTTCGAAGAAAAAGGTCAAAATCTTCTCTTTTTCAGCCCACTCCATTAATTTTTCGAAGTAAATTTTTTGGTATTCCTCGCTTACGTTTTGAGGGTCAATGCCCCTGCCATTTGAGTGCGTGGCCCATCCGGCTTCTGTAATGATTACAGGTTTGCCGGGGTATTTCCGGCTAACGGATTGATAATTTTCTTTGGTGTAGTTGAGCGATTCGGCTATGTTTTTGTACTCCCAAACGGGATAGGTGTGGATGGAAATAAAATCAACCGCTCGGGCAAGTTTATCCAGTTTGAAAAGCCAGGGCGCGTAGTTTTCGCAGAAGGTAACCGGTTGAGAAATTTGGTTCCTCACTTTTTGAACGTAGTGAACCACCTTGGAAACTGGAACGTAGTGGTCTGTCCAATTGACGCATGCCTCATTCCCAACCGAAACAGAAAAAATAATATCCTGCCAGGCATTGGCCCAGTCTATCAATCGCATGATCTTCACCTGATTTTCAAGGGTGTTTTGCACCAGTTGTTCTTCCGAATACACCCCTCCGCCCCAGGGGCAGTTGAAGTTGTTCATTTCAGCCCCGATGTAGGCGCTCAACATAATTTGGAAGTCGAGTTCTTCATTTTTGATGACTTTCATGACCGTCATCGCATGTGGATCCACGTCAAAAAGTCTCAGGTACTTCCAACCGCCGTCTCGCAAAATAAGCAGATCCTCTTTAACCTGATCATAAGTCGGGTAAACCAATCCCGGGCTCTGCCCCTGTCTGAAACCGGAATAGCAGATTGCACGACCGCCCGGAATATTAAGTGCTTTAAAAGTATTCATATTAAAATTTCAGTTTTTCTGATTTGTCCCAGATTCCCCAGTGTGCACCCAGGTCTCCCTCAGCACCAACTTTCCAGGATTCATCAAATGACGAAAAGTGAAATACATCCACGCCTCTTTCCTGCGCCCATGAATGGATGTTTATAAAATAGCTTATTGCATTTTCCTCCGATGGTATTGCCCCTCCGAACGCACCACCGGCAGTTGGCCAGCCGGTCTCTGTTATAATCACCTGTTTGCCATTACCCGCCCTGTATGCCTGCTCGTACATTTGAATGACGTGCTCCATGGAGTACTCAAGTGGAGTTCCCTCCCAAAATGGATAACAGTTGCTCAGTATCACATCGCAAACGGAAGTCAGCGCCGGCCTGGCTGAGAATTCGTAATATGCATCGACGTATCCGACGGGAACGCCCGGTATCGCTTTTTTAACCCGGTCGATGTATTCCAGTAATTCTCCCTCTGACAGATCATCCCTGTACAAAACCTCATTTCCGACCGCGGCGATATCCACAAATCCTTCTCTAGCCAGCCGAATGAGGTTGTCAATCTCCATTTCATTTTTTTCCCTGTCATCCCCCAACCATGCTCCCACCAGGGTTTTTAACCCCATCTCCCGGGCTATAACGGGGATGAATTGATTGCCCTCGATACAGGAAAAGGATCTTATCCACCGTGTATGAAATTTTAGAATTTGCATTCTTTTTCTTATCTGTGATTCACCGATAATATCACCCGGCTTTTGTCCCTCTTCATAAATACTGTAGCAGAAGCCGTGTATTCCTTTCTTCAGCATCCGCAGGAACAGTTCTCTGTCCTTTTCGGGGCTTTGGCCAGTTGTATAATCCGGCCATTCGGAGGTTTTATCCGGTTGAAATTTTAGGAAATGATCTTCTCGGTATGACATAAGCATTTATTTATCGTTTGAGCTCTCCCCTTCTCTCTATCAGGGTCTCCTTTATTTCATTTGTTTTCTCCTCTGTCAGGTCGTATTTCCACATCACCCAAATGGCCAGGGCTGCAGTTACGGCCGGGATTACAATATCAGCAATTCGCAAATTGGTGAGTGTCTCTGTAGTTTGCTGTGCAGCATTTTGATCAAACCCTACCAGTTTCAAAACCAGACCACCCAGAACCAGGGCGAGAGCCTGTCCCAGTTTGACCATCCACCAGTAAACAGCACCAAATGTGCCCTCTTTTCTCGGCATTCCATTTTTCAATTCGTCCAGATCGCAGACATCGGCAGTCATACTGAGCATGAGTGTAAACAAGCCACCCAATCCAAAAGCAATGAGGGGAATGGGCATAAAAATGAGCCAGGGTATTCCATAATCCACATCTATACTAAACCAGGACATGCCAACAGCATCCAGGAATGGGTTCAAAAATTCAAAAGTGTGGTACACGAGATTGTTGAGAAATTGAGCAAAACCTGTCTCGTTGAATCGCGCATTGAGGTCGTTGTCAAAACCCCACCATTTTAAGACGTAACCCACAATGGAAAGACCGGTTGAGATAATAAACGCATTGCGCTTCCCGAATTTACCGGATATCCAGGACACAATGGGTATCACTATGAATGCGGTTACAATGGCAGAGATCATGGAAAACCAGGCCGGCCAGGTCCCCGCACCCTCATAGCTACCATCAAACATATAAAACACGATGATAAAGACACTGAATGCCGCCACTATTTGAAATCCGTTGAAAACCAGAAAGGTCGCTCCGCACAGTCTCAAAAAGGGTTTGTTGCTGAAGACCTCCAGAATTCCCTTAAACAAATCAATCAGATTGGAGAACAGTGTTTTGAAACTGATCCTTTTTCGGTTCTCCATATTGGCAGCATCAATGCCCCTGCAAAAAATGGCGGGTATGATGCCAAAAATAATGCAGGCAACACCGATGTAGGTAGCCATTTTATTTACGCCCTCAGCCTGCGTTTCAAAAATCGTCGGATCTGCAATAATAACCCAAAACCAGGGTACTATCATCCAGGCAATCTGTCCCATGGACTGGGAAAATGCCATCAACCGGGTGCGCTCGTTGTAGTCAGGTGTCATCTCGTATCCCAATCCCACCAGCGGAGTTGCAAACATGGTATTCCCGATCAAGAACACCATGGACATGATCAGAAAAAACCAAAAATTGTACATCTGGGAGTTCTCCGGATTTAACTGCCAGAGCAGTATGAACAGTACCCCGCTGAGAATAGCTCCAACAAAGATGTATGGCCTCCGCCTGCCGTACTTCGACTTGGTATTGTCTGAAATAAAACCCATTACAGGATCTGTAATCGCATCAAAAATCCGCGGCAATCCACCCAGCAATCCGGCCAGAAAGGGATCCATCCCAAAAGCGGTCAAGAGGAAAAACATGAAAAATCCCAGGGCACCGGGCAAAAGATTCAGGACGAAATGCCCGGTTCCAAAGGCCAGTTTCTGACCCATTGGAATTTTATCTTTTGCCGGTGTTGCCTTTGCTGTCATTTCTCTTGTTTCAAATAATTTTTCTTGCCTCCGGGCGAATCACTTCTATGGTTTGTATGGCTTTTCCGCTAATGGAAAAATTTACTTTTTTATCACCCAGCGTTAGCTCAATCCCCACTGCCTCATCACCGGGATTAAATGCTATTACTACCAGTGATTTATCGGGATTTTCAATGGCTGTGACTTTTATCTGGTTTGAACTGACTGAATGGCCAATTCTGGTAGCCCCGG
>SKLY01000099.1 GCA_007121335.1 Saprospiraceae bacterium
CTACCCCTACAACGATCCGCTAAAATGGCATGAATACCTGGGAATACCCGGGGTGGCCCTCGTGGCGCTGGCTACCTGGATGCTTTGGAAGCGCGGGAAAAAAGTGGCCATATTCGGATTGCTGTTTTTCTTTTTCAACATCGTGTTTCTACTGCAGGTACTGGGTGCCGGACAGGGGTATTTGGCAGACCGTTTCACCTACGTGGCCTATTTCGGTCTGTTTTTCGCCTACGCCTTTTATATAGATAAAGGATTGCAGGCACTGGATACCCAAAAACGTAAACTGGCAGTCGGGGCATTGGTTCTGGCGGGCCTTACCTACTCCTTCCTCACTTTTCAGCAAACAAAAATCTGGAAGAACAGTGGCACTTTGTGGACCCACGTAATCGCCCATTATCCGAATACGCCCCTTCCTTACGGAAACCGGGCAAATTACTACCGGGATGAAGGAAAGACAGAAAAGGCACTCGCCGATTACGCGGAAGCCATACGACTTGACCCTCAACGCCACGCCTCTTACAACAGCCGTGGCAAACTCTATTTCGATGCCGGGCTTTTTGAAGAGGCCCTTGAAAACTACGAAATGGCAGTCTCGCTGGATCCCAACAACGGGGAATACTTCACCAATCTGGGCTCAACACTTGCCATGTTAGGCAGACACCGGGAAGCTGTGGAAGCCATGGACCGCGGGCTGGAATTGAGACCCAATTTCGCACAGGGCTACGCCAATCGATCCGTAATGCACAATCAGTTGAGGCAACACGATAAGGCACTGGAGGACATTCGCACCCACCTCAGCATGGTGCCAAATAACGCAGATATATGGTATGAAAAAGGACGTACTTTCCGCTTTCTCGGTCAGCCGGAAAATGCCTTGCCAGCCTACACCAGGGCCACAGAATTAGACAACACCAAGGGCATTTTCTTCCTGGAACTGTCCCGGGTCCATTTTGAACTGGGCAATATGGCCGAAGCCAGGCAAAACATGCAAATTGCGGAAAATATGGGCATGGAAATCGATCCGAATTACCGGGCCAGACTGCAGCAGGCTAATTGACCCTCCTGATTGGGAATTGCGGTTGATTTGGGATTGAAAATACCAGGCCGTGCGACACACAAGGCATTGTGTGTTTACGGATTCCGGATTATATGTTTGATGGGTTAGACAATACGCACGGCCGTGTGTACCAACAGATAATAACGCTAACCGTTATTATCAACCTTCAACTTTCCAAACCATAATTTGCCATAAAATTAATTGTTACTGATTCCAATTCATTCCATATTACTTTTTGTCTTGATCCAC
Organism: Saprospiraceae bacterium; assembly: GCA_007121335.1. GTDB lineage: Bacteria > Bacteroidota > Bacteroidia > Chitinophagales > Saprospiraceae > PWJY01. The sequence goes on from SKLY01000099.1 coordinate 1,307, forward strand.
CAAAGGATTGGGGACAGGTACAAAAAGTAACAATCCCCAAAGCATTGGGGACAAGGCCACGTATGAATTTGACTAAAAAATCGGCCACTCACCTAAAAGTTGTCAAACTTGTTCATAGGAATTTGCAAAGCACCAATACTACGGGAAGAATCAGGGCTTATTGAGATTGTTGCTTTTGATTCCTTGAATCTATTTGTCGAATTCCTATGACCTTCAGACACTGACAACTTTCTTAACGGTGAGAAACCAATTTTTCTTAACGCCAAATTCATTAAAGCCTGCCCCCAATACTTTGGTGGGGCCGGGAAAAAATTGGGTTTGGAATTCCATATTTGTAATGATTAAATTTCTTAGCGGCGGCTGAGTTATCTATGTGAAACCATAAAATGATTGATCTGAAGGAATCTAGACTATAAACCTCCTCAAATCACGCAATTCAATAATTGCCTCACATGCCCCAAAACCCTATCCGCCATATCAACTTTCTACTTTCCAAACTTTGTACTTTCCGAACTTTGTACTTTCATACTGTCTACTCTACTCCGCCCCTAATCCAGGTCAGCAATTTCCGAAATAAGTGATGGTCCCCTGTAGATGAGTCCGGTGTATATCTGGACCAGGTCGGCCCCTGCTTCAAACATCCTTTGGGCGTCTCCGGCAGTCATTATTCCGCCCACCCCAATGATGGTAAAATCCTTTCCCAGCTTTTTTCTCATGTGCGCCACTATATGGGGCGAAACCTTTTTCAAAGGAGCACCGCTCAGCCCTCCGTTGCCGATTGAAGTGACTACTTTCTCCGGGGTCCTTAAGCCCTCACGCGATATGGTGGTATTGGTGGCAACCACGCCGGCCAGATTCAGTTCTTTGACAATTTCCGCAATATCATCCAACTGGCCCTCCGACAGGTCCGGGGCTATCTTCAATAGGATGGGTTTGGGATGGGGGGTGCTCTGATTAAAGTCAACCAGGGTCTGCAAAATTATCCTGAGCGGCTCTTTGTCTTGTAGTTCACGGAGATTGGGCGTATTGGGACTACTCATATTGACTGTGAAATAATCTACCAGACTGTGGAGTGTTGTCATACATCTCAGGTAATCCTCGACAGCATTTTCATTGGGAGTGGTCTTGTTTTTTCCGATATTTCCTCCCAGGATCAGGTTTTTCGGCCTCCCTTTAACCAGCCTTCCCCAAAGGGCTTTTGCACCTTCATTGTTGAAGCCCATACGATTGATCACAGCCTGGTCTTTTGGCAATCTGAAAAGCCGGGGAGTGGGATTTCCAATTTGGGGCTCGGGGGTCACCGTACCGATTTCCACAAAACCAAAACCCAGACTGGCGAGGTCTCTGAACGCCTTTCCATCTTTGTCAAATCCGGCAGCCAGTCCCACCCGGTTTTTGAACTTCAGGCCCATGCGTTCGATACCCTTTGCTCTCTTTCCCGGACTGTAAGTTCGTTTTAGGAGAGCTCCGAATATCGGAATTCGAAGCGATATTTTCAGTAGTGTCAGGGTGAATTTATGGGCGCGCTCAGCGGGCATCAAAAACAACAGTGGTCTCAAAAATAGCCGGTAAAACATATATACAGGATTTGGAATCTCAAAGGTAAAAAAATATGCGGTGGCCATACTTGTAGAAGTGAGAACCAATGACAACAGCTACCGCGGTGTCACACATTGACCTGAGGAAAACCGATGCAACCATTTTCCACGATATTGGAATGGATTTAAACGATTGGGGTGGCTTAGCCGTTTATTAATCGAGGCGTCTTTCGGAGGTGCTTTGTATTTATAAAATAATTCAATCCCATGTTTTTTGTCCGGGTCAATGGAAAGCGAAGAGATCCAGTGAGTACCATTATCAGTTTGGTAATGCTGGTGCTGTTTTTCATGCTTCTGTTTTTTGTAGCTCGCGGGGTCTTCAGACTGTTGGCCTGGCTTGCACCTTTTCTCTTTATCGCAACCCTCATACTCGACTACAGAGTAGTGGTGGACTACGGAAAATACCTATACCGGACCCTCAACCGCAACGCCTTTTGGGGTATCGTGATGACGGTGCTAACCATAGTGGGTTTCCCCGTGGTTGTGGCCTTCCTCTTCGGAAAAGCCCTCCTCTTCAAACGCGCGGAAAAAACCCAGCGCGAATTGGAAGAAGACCGGGAAGGTGAATACATCCCCTACGAAGAGGTGGACGAGGAAGAAGCCGAAGATGACGAATTCATCGACCTGCCGGAGTTCCAAAAGGAGAAAGACCGTGATAAGTATAAGAAGTTCTTCGATAATTGAGCAAATCACCATCTCAAACAATGCCCTGAAAGGGCAAAACAACAAAGCTTAGGGTTGCAACCCTACCCGACAACCTCCGCCATATTTCACCCTGAAGGGGTGAGACAAAAACCCAGCATTAAAAAATACCCTCAGAATTATTTTACGGAATTGGGTGCATAAAATATCCCTCCGAATCCCTCCAACATTTTTCAAGGAGCAGGTGGTGATTTTACCCCATTTTTTATCACAGAAATGTCATAGCGGCAAAAATTTCCGGTTTTTTCTAAAAAAATTTACCTCGCTCAAGGGAATATTTCTCGCATTTTTTTTCACAAACCTGGCACATAGAATCAACTAAAAAATATTAAACACTTGGTTTTATGTGATTTATGAATTTTAAATATTTCACATCTAAACATTTTATATCTCACAATGGTGTTTTTTTGTATTTGTTGGCCCCGGAATATCATCGGATTATTGTAGTGTCAAAGAAAGATTTGACACGCGAATTAACAAGATTCGGATATGTTCATGGGATTAAATTAATAGAGAGTGAGTCGAAAGGGACTTACTCTCTATTAAAACTTTCCACCGGATCCGCGAACATTTGAAAGTATTTCATGAGATTATAATTTGTTGGTATTAGGTCGCAATCCTGGGGGGATTGCGACCACCTTTTATAACTCATCAAAAATATATATACGGATTAATTTTCGGATATGTTCATGGGATTTTCAGAGGTTAATAGAGAACACCTGCCCACAGCGGGAATCTCTATTAACCTACTTTTAAAAAAAATTCCCTGAGCGGTCCAAAATTCAACCAGGCATATTCATGGGATTATAATTTGTTGGGGCCAGTCGCAGTCTTTCGGAGTGCGACTGGTTTTTTTTGTGCCTGTGTGATCCCACCTATTTCTCCTCCTTCTTCCATAATTTCCACCAGTCATCACCCTCCTCACTCATTGGTCGATGGCGGATGGCTGCTAGTGGCGTAAGTGCAAAACATGCGGCATATTATTGATTTTATGGGGTTATTTATTTGGAGAATTTCTCTGGTATACGGTTTCGGCTGTCTCATGACGGCTGTCTTTCAAGTTCGGCCTTGTGGTATTTGTTTCACGCAGAGTACAGGGAGGCTGTATGCAGTATTTCAATGCATTTCCATAAAATATAAGAACCAAAGGGTATCTAATCTTGCATAGGATTCTACGCAAAGCACGCAGATGGCTTTTCCGTAATCTCAGGGAATGCAGGGCGAATTTTGAGAGAACAGTGGTTCCCCTGGTTCCATCGGGGAAAATAACATTAAATGATGTGGTTTTATCCAATTATTCAAACTAGCGCTAGTAAAGTCGGAAAAACAGTTCTAAGGTCATGAAATATCCTCAAACCCTCTGCGGCCTCCGCCTCCTTCGCCCCCTCTGCGTGAAATCAATATCCTATACACGGAATATCCCTGGAAGAATTTCCCTTTCCAGAATTTCAGAAATATCGCACCAAACACCACAAATTCGTAATCCGCAATTCGCAATTCACTACCCCCATCGCATTCCATCCGCCACAATTACTGAAATTCGACCGCAATTCATTCAACCGGTTTTCTATATGCAAAACATAAGTATTATTACCGTCATTGCAAATACTAAAGCACAGTCCGCCGGTGTTAAATCCTTGAATTCTGGAAAATGTCATTCATGCCGAAAGTACTGAGTATATTGTTTTGCCTGTTTATTGCGGGATTGCCCATGCAGTCCGCCCTTGCTCAGGTTTCTGAAAATTACTACGCCCAACTGGACAAGGTGTGGCAAATGGGTTCATGCAACTGCTATATTTTCTCCATCAGCCTGTGGGCCTCCACGGCGGACGACCGAACGGCTGCCACCAGTAAACTACACCAATTTAAATTGATGAATGGCGCGGAGTGCAGAGACCTCCAGGAACCTACCGACCAGCCACCAGAGAGATCCGCCGTCAGCTTGAATGAGGTGAAGAATACAGATAAATTTTACCTGCAGGTCGTCAGTCAATCTAAAATGCGCCAGTACAAGGACCTCACCGGCCTTTACAAATACGACCAAACCACCAATGAATACCCCCACCTCACCCTGAAAACCACCGTTTTTAAGGAAAAAGACTCCAGCGGCCCCTCGGCCTTTGCCATCAGTCTGCTCAGCAACCTGGAGGACACTGATAGAAAAAAAGGAATGGTGGCCGATATCTACTTTTTTGAGGACGGAGTGGCCCAGTAATTCAAGCTCATTTAAGCCCCCGGACTTCCCTGACCAAAACAAATCACCGCTCGCAAGCATTCACATTATAAAACAGGCCTGCCTTGCGAGATTTCAGTCATTTTGTGCAATTGCTCGACACAACCACCAGTACCAACAAAAAGGTACTGTACCTGAGGGAGTATTTTGACAGTGCAACAGATAAGGACAAGATTACCGCCATTGCACTGCTGAGCGGACGTAGGCCAAAGAGAAGTGTACCCACGGCCATGCTCAGGAAGTGGGCCGCTGAGGAAAGCGGAATACCCGACTGGTTATTCGAAGAGTCTTACCACGTAGTTGGTGACCTGGCCGAAACCATTGCCCTGGTGCTTCCCCCGGGAAAAGACACCAGCGACCGGAAACTATTTGACTGGCTCATACAACTAAAAGAACTCTCCACTGCTGACGACGATCAGAAGAAGGATTTTGTAACCAGCGCCTGGAAAAAACTGGACAAAGGTGGCAGGTTCGTATTCAATAAACTAATAACGGGTGGCTTCAGAATAGGTATTTCTCAAAAACTCATGGTTCGCGCCCTGTCGGCACATACGGGAATTGAGGAAAATGAACTCGCCCACCGGCTCATGGGAAAATGGAGCCCCTTCGACACCGGATTTAAAGAACTGATCTACGCTGAGGACGAGGCCGCCAAACGCTCGCGCCCCTATCCTTTTTACCTGGCCTATCCCCTCGAAGACGAAAAAGATGCTTCCGGTCCCGCTCAGGATTGGTCTGCAGAATTCAAATGGGACGGGATACGCTCTCAGGTCATCGTTCGCGCAGGTGAACTCTACATCTGGTCCAGGGGGGAGGAATTGGTCACCCATTCCTATCCTGATCTGGCTTTTTTTGCAGACATCCTGCCTGATGGAACCGCCATAGACGGCGAACTGGTAGCCTGGGAAGACTGCCGGCCCCTGCCATTCAACAGATTGCAGAAGCGATTGAACCGCAAAACCACCAGTGCTGCACTCATCAGGAAAGTTCCCGTGGCCATTGTGGCCTACGACCTGGTTGAATGGGAGGGAAGAGACATCCGGGACCGGTCTTTTCAAGAGCGAAGGGCTTTACTCAAAAATCTCTGCGAGAAATCCGGCCACCCCCAATTGATTTTTTCGAAAGAAATCGAATGGGAAAAATGGGGAGAGTTGGATGACCTCCGGCGCAACGCAAGGAAATACAACAGCGAGGGAATTATGCTGAAAAAGAGGGACTCCGTTTACAAAAGCGGTAGAAGGCGCGGAGAGTGGTGGAAGTGGAAAACAGACCCCATGTTGGCGGATGGGGTTTTGCTTTATGCCATGAGGGGAAAAGGCCGGAGGACCAACCTTTTTACGGACTATACATTTGCCGCCTGGGACGGGGAACTGCTGGTACCCTTTGCCAAGGCATATTCCGGGCTCACGGACGATGAATTTCGCTCCGTAACCTCCTTTGTGAGGAGAAATACCATTGAGCGGCACGGTCCAGTTCACGCCGTCAAACCCAAACTCGTTTTTGAAATCGCCTTTGAGGACATCGCCCCCTCATCGCGACACAAATCCGGGCTGGCATTGAGATTTCCGCGCATGAAGCGTTGGCGAAAGGACAAACCCCCGGAAGAAGCCACTACTCTGGAGGAGCTCAAAGCTCTTTTAAAAATACGTCAGAAAACCCCCGAATGAACCGTCAAAGATTCCTTTCAAACTGAAAATCCTGGGTTTTTAAGCTGTCCAAAACGGCGAGAATGGCCTCATCATCATCCACCAGCACCACGAGTTCATCCAATGGTTCCAATACCGTATAGCCCGAGGGCGTCAGGTATTTGCCTTCCCGCTTGATCATGGCGATGACCGCATCGTTGGGAAAATCAATATCCACGACCCGCTCCCCCACTGTTTCGCAATCCGGGGAAAGCAGCAGTCGTATCATTTTGGTCTGTCGCCTTTCCCTCAAGAATTCATCCACCGGATGGGGGATTTTTTCTTCCGTGGGAAGGGCCACCCCCAGCCATTTTGAGACCCTTACGAGAGATGGTCCCTGAACAAAGAGGGAGGTGATGGATACGAAAAAAACAATGTTGAATATCAGGTTGGCACTCTCGACGCCGGCGAGCAGTGGGTAGGTTGCAAAAACAATGGGAACCGCACCTTTGAGACCGGCCCATGAGACGTACAATTTTTCCCGGTGACTCATTTTAAAAGGTAAAAAGGTGATGTACACTGCAAGCGGCCGCGCGATGAACATCAAAAATCCTGAGACCAGTAAACCAAGTCCTATTACCGGTAAAATTTGGCTCGGGAAAACCAGTAGTCCCAGAGCCAAAAACATCACTATCTGCATCAACCAGGCCATTCCGTCAAAAAACCGCATAATCGTCTTTTTGTGGATGAGTTCCTGATTGCCCAGATAAACGGCGCAAAGGTACACCGCCAGAAATCCATTCCCCCCTATAAAATCGGTCAGCGAAAAAACCAGAAACATCTGGCCCACCGCCAGGACAGGGTAAAGCCCCTCAAAATCCAGCCTGATTTTATTGATAAAAAACCTGGTGATCACCGCGAGGCCATAACCGGCAATGACACCGATGACGATCTGCTGAAGGAAAAACGGAATCAGACTGACCACCCCCGCATCGGGAGCCATTACCAGCGCTGTAAAAGCGATGGTGAGAAAATAGGCCATGGGGTCATTACTACCACTTTCCAACTCCAACAAGGGACGCAGGTTCCGCTTTAGGGCAATGTTTTTCGACCGCAAAATGGAAAAAACAGCCGCTGCATCCGTAGACGAAACGATCGCTCCGAGCAAGAGAGACTCGAAAATACCGAGTCCGGAAATCAAATGGACAAATCCACCCAGTGCCAAAGCAGTCAACAGTACCCCGACGGAAGACAGGCCAACTCCCTTCCATAAAACAGGCCTGACTGTGGGCCAGTGGGTATCCAATCCCCCGGAGAAAAGTATAAAGTTGAGCGCCACCACGCCGACAAACTGAGCAGCCCGGGGATTGTCAAACTCAACCCCTCCTATTCCCTCCGAACCGGCCAGCACACCAACCAAAACGAAAAAAACCAGGGTGGGCACTCCAAATTTATACGAACTCTTCCCCGCCAGTATACTGATGATCAAAAGCGAGGACCCAATCAGGAGAATATTTTCTATACTTAGTTCCATGTTTTCAATGAATCAATAACCATTTCACCTATGAGTCAACTATATAGTAAAGTATAGGTTGCAGTCAAAATGAACTGTCTAAAATCTGTTTCGCCCGTCAGTCATCCTTCCTACCATAGACCATTTAGTCAAAAATCTAATACTCATCTTCCACTGCCACCACGCAGTAAATCCCCTCCACAAGCAAGTAATACATCAAATACTCGCGAGGACCACCGGGGCAGGTCAAAGATGCCCTCCCTCTGAAGCCACCATCCTGCTTTGCAACAGGGATATCCACCCGAATTTGATTTTTGAAATCCACTCCCCCGGGATCGTAGGCCTTAAAAACCGCTTCTTTGGCCGACCAAATCCAGTGCAGAGCCTCCGCCCGGTCACCGATATACCGCGACCACTCACCTGCCTCTTCCTCCCCACAAAATTTTCCCGACAGTTTCTCCATTCGGTCGTCCGGCTTTTGAATATCCAGGCCAATCGGCCTATCCGCTACCGCCACTGCGGCAAACTGTCCGGAATGCGAAATGGACAGAAAGGAGTTTTTCAACACAGGTCGCCCCTTTGGGGAAACTCCCATATCCCGCTCCTTTACACCGGGCAAAATCACCCTTAGCAAATATCTGCCGGCGAGAAGCTCCAACCTTCGCTGCGGCTTTTTCACCCTCTTACAGCGTTCCAACAGCACCGGCCAGTCCCCCAGCTCCGAGCGGAAAAACTCTTCGGACTCCTCAATCTTCCAAACCCCCAAACGGGCACCACTCCATACTTTATCATCTCGTATCAAAGGCATATAATCGATTTGCTGAAAAGCTCTGCACAGCAAAGATATTCAAAAAGTGCAGGTAGGTAAACCCGGGAAGGGGAACAAGGATGATTTTGTCACCAAAGGAATTGGTAAAAGTTTTCGAAAAAACAGCTCCGGAATGAAGGCTGGAAAGGAGGAAAAATAATTCGCCTTCTTTCCCCGCTCATGTCATGCCTCTGATTAATCTCTTAATCTTCAATAGATGCCCTATTTAAAAATTAATTTTCAGGAATTTACAATTTAAGAAAATTTTTATGTTAAATATTCAAGAAAAAAATGGACGTTTATAAATTTTACCGTATCTTTCACATTGTATCTTTAAAATCTTAACAACTGTTTTGAGCACGATTCCATAAATAACTTCAAGCCGTTGCCATCCGGACCATAAATGGATGGGGAATTCTTGGTTTTGCTGGTGTTGTGGATTTATGAGATATTATTACCTCCAAAGTTAAAGCAGATCTTATACTGGATCGCTTCTTTCAAAGGCAGATTTTGGGATTCTACTGAGTTCCAGGTCTGAAATTAAGAAGTGTACTATTCGAACAAACACGCCATAACCGCAGGAAATGGTGTGGTTTAATTAATCAACTTTCTCTTAAAATTTTATACAATGCATACATACATACATACATACATACATACA
>SKLY01000208.1 GCA_007121335.1 Saprospiraceae bacterium
AATTAAAATCTAATATCATGAAAAAATTTGATGCAATTATTATTGGTTCCGGCCAGGCTGGTACCCCGCTTGCTTTTCGCCTCGCTTCTGAAGGTTGGAAGGTGGCCTTTATTGAAAAAGAAAAGGTGGGAGGAACCTGTCTTAATACTGGATGTACACCGACCAAAGCTTACGTGGCCAGTGCCCGCCGAATGTGGGATGCACGCAATGGCGCCGAACTGGGAGTAAATATACCCGAAGGTGTTTCAGTGGACCTGAAAAAAGTAAAGCAGCGAAAAGACGAGATGATCAAAGGTTCTGTAGATGGCATCACCTCCAGTTTAAATTCCAATGACAACATCCAATTTTTCAGGGAAAAAGCCAGGTTTTTGTCTGACAAAGTGGTCGAAGTCAATGGAGAGGAAATCACCGCAGACAAAATCTTTATCAATGTGGGGGGAAGTGCTTTTATTCCCGAAGGTTTCAGTGATGTCAATTATCTCACCAATAAGACGATCCTGGAGCTTGAAGAAGTACCTGAGCACCTGGTGATAGTAGGTGGCAGTTACATCGGTTTAGAGTTTGGTCAAATGTTTCGTCGCTTTGGCAGTAAAGTCACCATTGTTGAGCGCGGTGATGGCCTTATCAAAAGGGAAGATGAAGATGTGAGCGCCACCATCGAAGAGTTTTTGAAGGAAGAGGGAGTCGAAATCCACTTAAATTCAGATTGCATCTCAGGAGAAGCCTGTGAAAATGGGCGGATTAGAGTCCAGATGAACTGCATTGGCGAAACCCGCCATATTGAGGGATCTCACTTGCTGCTCGCAACGGGTAGAAAACCAAATACTGCGGACCTGGGTCTGGAAAATACCTCCCTGAAAGTTGATAAAACAGGGAATATTGTAGTGGATGACAAACTGCAAACCAACGTAGAAGGAGTTTATGCACTGGGAGATTGCAATGGTAAGGGAGCGTTCACTCACACAGCCTATAATGACTTTGAAATTGTTGCTGCCAATCTACTGGAGGGAGGTGATAGAAAGGTTTCCGATCGCATACTCATCTACGGCCTTTTTGTAGATCCCCCTCTCGGAAGGGTGGGGCTTACTAAAGCTCAGGCCCTTGACAAAGGTTATGATATTTTGGAAGCATACAGACCAATGAGCAAAGTGGCCAGAGCTAAAGAAAAGGGAGAAACCCGCGGATTCATGAGGATAATCATCGATAAAAACACAGAGAAAATTCTCGGGGCTTCCATCCTCGGAGTGGGCGGCGATGAGGTTGTCGGAGCCATTGCAAACCTCATGTATGCAGATTCACCTTACACGGTGCTAAGGGATTCGGTTCAAGTTCACCCCACTGTCTCTGAACTCTTGCCGACCATGTTGGAAAATCCTCAACCGGTAGATTGACCTGGGAATAGAAACAGTACCTTTTATAGCAGGTTATCATCAACAGGTATTAGACAGGGTGTGGCATATTTCCCGGTTGTCCTGATTATTGTTGTTGTATGTTTATTTGAGGAGGGTGTCTATCTCTTCTTAGTTTTTCTCAGATAGATTGACTTGGGTGAAAAACAGACTCAAAGATCGTCATGGATTTAGCTTAATGATAATCATCCAAAAGTTGTAAAATGGTTTTTAGATACATCTGACTTTACCCAGGCCATGTTTAGAGTAATACTATCATCCATAACAATCCGTACAGATTTTATTGTCTTTGGCCAAAGTCTAAGTGTCATACCAAATGTGCGTTATTCGGCTTAAGTATTATGTTTTGGTCCTTTTTTCGCTTTGGAATTTGTTGGATTTTTTGCGACTTGGCCGAAATAGATCACTTGATATGACATTGGTTCCGGTTCTTTTTAGTAAGTTTGGACCGGATTTATTCTGATTGACAGTTAAAATGGGTAAAACACTTCACATATCTCTGGCGATTCTGCTGTACATAAGTTCAGCCGGAATCCTGGTTCACAAACACTTCTGTCAGGGTGAAGTGAAAAACGTGGCATTTTGGTCGCCCGCCAATACCTGTTATGAGGAAGACGAAGCCACATGTAGTTCTTCGGCTGATTCCTGCACCGCTCCATCCGGAGAAAAGGGTGAGAGAGATTGCTGCGATGACGATCTGAGTTTTGAGGTTGCAGACTGGGACTACGTTCCAGATAACCTCCCAAAAACCATATTTGACCAGCAGCTTTCGGCCAATTTGCCCGATCCGGTATTTACAATTTCTCAGGATTTCCGGGAAAACCGGTCGGAACGGAATTACAGGCCTCCCCCTTTACACCTTGTTTCCCTATCTATTTTGTACGCTGTTTTTCGCTGTTAGACTTCATTAGGTTGGACTAAATCTTCCTCTCCGGCAATCCCGGGGCAGAAGAAGGTATCCATGAATCAAATTAATTGACCTGATGAAATTTAATAGATATGCTGTTATCTCTGGTCCGATTCTGTTTGGACAATAAACTCATTGTAGGCCTATTGCTGTTTGGCCTTGTAATATGGGGGCTCATCCATTCTCCATTTGATACGGGAATAGATATTCTGCCCAAAGACCCCATAGCCGTAGATGCCATTCCCAATCTCGGTGAAAATCAGCAAATTATTTTTACAGAGTGGCCGGGTCGCTCTCCTCAGGACATAGAGGATCAAATCACCTATCCCCTGAGTACAGCACTGCTGGGTCTTTCCGGGGTGAGGGAAGTCCGGTCGAACTCAATGTTTGGATTCTCCAGTATTTACGTGATTTTTGAGGAGGGCGTGGAATTTTACTGGAGTCGTGCGCGCCTACTGGAAAAACTCAATTCGCTGCCCGCCGGTCTCCTGCCTTCCGGGGTCCAACCTGCCCTGGGGCCGGATGCGACTGCGCTCGGGCAAATTTTTTGGTACACCCTGGAGGGCAGGGATTCCGATGGCAACCCCACCGGGGGATGGAGTTTGGAAGAAATAAGGTCCATCCAGGATTTTCAGGTGGGTTATGCCCTGGCTGCAGTAGAGGGCGTCGCTGAGGTAGCCTCTGTGGGTGGCCACGTAAAGGAATATTTGGTGGAGGCCGACCCTCAAAAATTGAGGCAGTACGATATTTCTTTACTCGAACTGAGGAAGGCGGTTGCAGAATCGAATCTCGACATCGGTGCCCAAACCATGGAGATCAACCAGGTGGAATACTTCATCCGGGGTCTGGGGTATGTACAGAGCCTTGAAGATATTGAAAAGGCTGTGATCAGATCCACTGATCAGCAACCCATTGTGGTGGGAGATGTGGCAAGGGTTTCTTCGGGACCCGCTACAAGACGCGGCGCATTGGACAAATCAGGTGCCGAAGTGGCCGGTGGTGTTGTGGTAGCAGCTTACGGCAGCAATCCGATGCAGGTCATAGAAAATGTCAAGGCCAAAATCGATGAAATTGCACCCTCTCTTCCCTCAAAGACTCTGGAGGATGGAACCACATCCCAGCTCGAAATTGTCCCCTTTTACGACCGTTCCGAATTGATCAGGGAGACCATCGGCACCCTGGAAGAAGCCCTGCTTTTGCAGATTATCATCACCACCATTGTTATTCTGCTGCTCCTACTCAGCCTTAAGGCATCAATTCTTGTGGCCGGGGTATTGCCGGTCGCGGTTTTGTTTTGCTTTATCGCAATGAAAGCCATGGGCATAGAAGCCAATATCGTGGCCTTAACCGGTATCGCCATTGCAATTGGGACCATGGTGGATATGAGTATTGTACTGGTGGAGAGTATCGTCCACAAATTGGAAAGGGCGGGTGAAGACAGTCGATTGTATAATCTGGTTTACGATGGAACCCGCGAAGTTGGAAGTGCCGTTCTCACCGCAGTCGCTACCACAGTGATCAGCTTTTTGCCGGTATTTACCATGGTGGGAGCTGAGGGGAAAATGTTTACCCCACTGGCCTACACCAAAACTTTTGCCCTGATCGGAGCCATAACGCTCACTCTTTTTGTCGTTCCACCCGCTGCACAAAGATTTTACAGCAAAGGGGAAAACGGCCCCTGGTTAAAGCATGCCGCACATTTGGCTCTTATTCTTTTGGGAGTATATGGACTGGTGAACGGGTTTTTATACTGGCCGCCTCTCGTATTGTTGATTGGAGCACTCGGTATTGTATCCGCAGTTTTGATAAAGTTCTATCCCGATTGGAAACAATTGATATCGCGGACTACAGTAGTGCTTTATGCAATTTGGATTACTTTTATTTTGACCCAGATTTGGATGCCTCTCGGGGTGGAACAGGGCCAGATTCCCAACTTCATTTTTGCTGCTGTCCTGATCTGCATCTTTTACGGATTTTCTTCTGCTGTGATTTATTATTACGAGTACATTCTGAGGTTTCTACTGAGAGTTCCATGGCTGTTTTTCCTGGTGATTATCGGCATGTTTTACGGTGGATTCAGCGTGTACAAATCCACTCAGACCGAATTTTTGCCCGACCTGGACGAGGGCTCCTTTCTATTGATGCCCACAACCATGCCACACGCCGGAATGGAAGAAAATATGCGCAACCTCAGATTGCTCGATATGGCCGTGAGTGCTTTACCTGAGGTCGAAATGGTAGTGGGGAAATTCGGGCGGGTGGAGAGTCCGCTTGACCCGGCTCCTATTTCCATGTACGAAAATGTAATCATTTACAAACCGGAGTACAAGTTGGATGAAAGAGGGCGCCGTCTGCGTTTTGCCGTGGACCGATCCGGCGAATTTAAACGAGGTGATGAGGGCAACCTAATACCGGACAGAAGGGGCCAGTACTACCGCAACTGGAGGGATGAAATACAAAGTCCCGATGACATTTGGAGTGAAATAACCAGCACGACCAACATCCCGGGAATTACTGCAGCGCCAAAGTTACAACCGATCGAGACCAGGTTGGTGATGTTGCAAACCGGAATGCGTGCCCCAATGGGAATAAAAGTGAGGGGACCCGACCTGGAAACCATAGGAGAGGCCAGTCAAATGCTGGAAGAAGTATTGAGGAATGTGGAGGGTGTCAATGCCCCTGCGGTTTTTGCCGAAAGGGTGGTGGGGAAACCCTATTTGCACATCAATATTGACAGAGACGAAATCGCACGCCACGGCTTGAGCATTCAAACTGTTCAGGAATACATACAGACGGCCATTGGAGGGGCGGTGACCGGTACGACGGTAGAGGGTCGGGAGCGGTACAATATCCGGGTCCGGTATCCCAGGGAATTGAGGTCCCATCCCGCTTCTATAGAGGAGGTTTTGGTCCGAACTCCGGCAGGTGCCCATATTCCACTAAAAGAAATTGCTTCCCTCGAGTACGTTCAAGGGCCGCAATCCATCAAAAGTGAAAATGGCTTTTTGGTCTCTTATGTTCTTTTTGACAGAGAGAGTGACCACGGAGAGTTTGATGTAGTGGACAGGGCCAGAAGGACGATAAGCGAGATGCGAAGTAGCGGAGAACTGACCCTCCCGGAGGGCATTTACCTTGAATTTGCGGGAAATTACAAACAGCAAATCAGGGCCAATGAGCGGCTGGCCGTTGCAGTACCACTTGCCCTGGGACTTATTTTCATCATCCTCTATCTGCAGTTTCGATCCACCCCACTCACTCTGATGGTGTTTTCGGGAGTGGCCGTGGCTTTTGCAGGTGGATTTCTGATGATTGGACTGTACAACATGGAGGGCTTCATGGACTTTTCGGTTTGGGGGTCCAATATGCGGGACGTGTTCAATATTCATACCGTGTATCTGAGTGTGGCCGTTTGGGTCGGCTTTTTGGCACTGTTCGGAATTGCCACCGATGACGGGGTCTTGATGGCTACATTCTTAAGGGACAGTTTCCGCGAAAATACACCCCAATCTCTGGAGGAGTTGAAAGACACAGTGGTCAAGGGGGGGCTCAGAAGGGTTCGCCCGGCCATGATGACCACCGCTACCACCCTTTTGGCCCTATTACCGGTATTGAGCTCTACAGGAAAAGGGGCCGATGTGATGATACCGATGGCTATCCCCACTTTTGGAGGAATGGCGTTGCAGATCGTCACCATGTTTACCGTGCCCTTGCTGTTTTACATCTGGAAATCTTACAAAATTAAATAATCATGCGAACAGCCATTATAGTATTAGCAATGTGGAATTTTCTCCCGGGCAGCATGCATGCTCAAACCCTGGATTCTTTGGTGCAAAAAGCCCTGGAATCGCACCTCAGTCTGGATGCACTGACAGAATCCCGGCTGGCCACTGAATCAACGGAAAAACTTCAGGATGTTTGGGCGCCTCCTGTATTTACTGCAGGCATTGGATTGAGACCTGTGGAAACCAGAGTTGGCCCACAGCGATTGAGATTGGGCGTACAGCAGCGCATTCCCTACAGCGGGGCTCAACAAGCGCGCAGGGAGGTCGTGCAGGCCCGGCGCTACGGAATTGAGATCGAGGAGGAACAGACCAAAATCCAACTTCGATACCAGGTGCAGAAAAATTATTACGCACTCCATGTAATTGACGAGAAAGAAGAGTTGATCAATCGCATGTTGGAATCTCTCAATGAGCAGAAAAATGATCGCATAAGGCAAATGGAGATCGGCGAGGGAAAATACTCCCAGGTACTTTTGATTCGGAGATTAATGCGTCGATACGAAGAGGAGATCAACCAACTGGCCTATCAGCGCCAAACTGCCCTCCGCGAACTCAGCTATTGGGTGGGCGTGGATAGTTTGCCCGATTTTGAACCGGAGACTGAGTTTCCTCCCATTATTGCACTGGAAGATTTACCCGTGGAACTGCTTTCGGAAAATCATCCCTACTTGCAGTCCTACGATGCTATGACCAGGCAATTTGCTGCCGAAAAGGAGGTGGCCCGGATGGACAATTACCCGCAGTTTACCATCGGAGTCGATTACATTATAAACAGCCCGAGAAGGGATGTAGAAATTGCTGATAATGGCAAAAATGCGGTCATGCCCATGATCGGTGTACAAATGCCTTTCCTCACCTCCCGTTACGATTTAAGGAGGCAGGAACTGGAGCGTAACATTAGTGCCACTCAGTTGCGGAGGGAGGATGAATACAACCGTCTAAACTCTGTGGTGCGCTCAGCGATGGATGAACTTTTACAAAGCAAATCCAGGTATAGAAACATCCAGCAGCAAATTGCCGACACAGAGGACCTGTTGCAAATGATCGAACTTGAAATTGCATCCAACACAGCTACTTTTTACGAGTACTGGCAGTTGCAGGAAGACATCATCAATTTTAAATGGGCACAATTGGATGTGGCTCAGAAGGCTCAGGAAGCCTGGTACTTTATTCAAAAATATAAAAATCCATAATCATGAAAAAACGTGAAATAATAATAGCTATAATCGCTCTGCTGTTGGGCGCCGGCCTGGTTTATATTCTGTTGCCCTCCCCGGAGCACGATCATTCCACAGAAACTACTGCTGAAAACGGATCGGAAGAATCCACCATTTACACCTGCTCAATGCACCCGCAGGTGGAGCGGGATGAACCGGGTATCTGTCCGATTTGTGAAATGGACCTGGTCCCGAAATCTGCCGTTGAATCCGATGATCCTCTCCAACTCCAAATGACGGAAAATGCGGTGCGCCTCTCGCAACTTCAAACAAGCGAAGCCAGGCCGGTGGGAGCCGATGGAGGTGAAACCCTCTCTTTCAGCGGAAAAATGAGAGAAGACCGGGACCGCTCTGCACGCTTGATTACCTACATCCCGGGCGAAATTGTAAAACTCAAGGTCAGGTACGAAGGTCAAAAAGTGCAAAAGGGACAGCACATTGCCGACGTTTATGCCCCGAAATTGCGATTGCAGCAGGAGGAATTGATTCAGGCCTACAACCGGCGCGATGAATCCCCCGGACTCTACCGCGCAGCAAGGCGAAAACTGGACAACTGGAGGATTGATTCCAGCCTGGTAGAAAAGATTATCGAAACCGGCCACGCCATTGACATCCTTCCGGTTTATGCATCAGCATCCGGTACGGTGCGCATCCTGAATGTATCTGAGGGCGACATGGTGAGCAGGGGCACTTCACTGGCACGGGTGGCTGACCTGAGTTCACTCTGGGCCGAATTTGAAGTGCCTGAGGCAGACTTGAGCCAGGTGAGAATTGGCAGTGAGTTGACATTTACAGCCCTCTCAGTACCCGGCCGCCAGTTTTCAGGCACGGTTTATTTTATTGACCCACAGGTTGACCCGGTAAAGCGGACCGTTATTGCGCGCGCCAGGGTTTCCGCTGAGCAGCGACTCAAGCCCGAGATGCTCATCCGTGCATATCTTTTTTCCGATCAAGCAGAAGAGGAGGCTTTGTTACAAATCCCGGCCTCTGCAGTGCTTTGGACCGGACCGCGTTCGGTAGTTTGGGTGGAAGTGCCGGACAGCGACATTCCCTCCTACGAATACAGGGAAGTGGTACTTCAGCGATTTTCCACCAAACGAGCCATTATCAAGGAAGGACTGGAAGTCGGTGAGCGGGTGGTGAGCCATGGAGCCTTTGTGGTTGATGCTGCCGCCCAACTGAGCAACCAACGCAGCATGATGAACAGACTGGTCGGAGAAGATGGGGTGCACATACATCGCGAAAGCATTAATCCCCACCACAATGATGCCGCTGTCGCCTTTATTCAGGAATACCTCCGGGTAAAAGACGCACTGGTTGAATCCCGGGCAGAAGAGGCGAAAGAACTGACAGGGGCCTTGCGAGAAAAGCTGGATAATATTCCCGGCACCATCGATGATGCTTCAATCAGAGACAATTGGATGGGATGGCACGAGCGAGCTGAGGAAGCCATTCAAAGGCTGGAAGAAAGTGAGGATATCTCCGTTCAGCGGGAGGCTTTTGAAAAGATTTCACGGGCGCTCATCTACTGGCTCAGACACTATGAAATCGATACAGATGCACTCTACCTTCAACATTGTCCTATGGCATTTGATGACGAGGGTGCTGACTGGATCAGTGCGGAGGAAGAAATCCTCAATCCCTACTTTGGAGACCAAATGCTCCACTGTGGACTCGTTGAGGAAGTTTTTCAGTAATTTTGCGCAAAAAGTATGGACGGATTGCCCGAGCCTTTTCCTGTTATGGGAGAGGAAATACCAGCAGAAAAATTGGTGCCCGTTGACTTATCAACCGACAGGACCGGTCCTGTGGTGGAAGACCCTTATTACGGTTTGAAATACTGGGTGGACCTGACCTCGCAAGATGGCAAGTATTGCTGCTATGGTGGTTACCTGGAAAAAAGGGGTATCTACACCGCCGGTCAGTATGTGAAAAAGCCGGGCTCAGCTCGAAATATCCACATAGGTGTCGATGTCTGGTGGCATCCCGGGACCCCGGTATTTGCACCCTACACCGGGATGGTTCACAGTTTTGCCTACAATGACAAACCCCTTGATTACGGCGGCACCATTATTTTGGAGCACCGGGAAAACGACCTGTTGTTTTACACCCTGTACGGTCATCTGAGCAAGGATTCTCTAAGTAGAATAAAAACCGGGATGACCATAGAGCGCGGCCAGCAGTTTTGCCGGCTCGGAGACCGTGAGGAAAATGGAGGCTGGTATCCGCATCTGCACCTCCAATTGATAAAAAGTATGATGAATTTCAGTGGGGATTATCCGGGAGTGGTGGCAGCAAAAAACCGGAGGATTATTGAAAATTGTCCCAACCCGGAGTTTATGGTGAAAGCTACCTGATGTTTTATTTCTGAAAAAAACTACCTGGGGTTTCGAATTGGTACGGTCTTTGTATTTAATTCGGTGATTGATTATTCAGTCAACAGTATTATTACAAAAAGACTTAATCCCATGATATTTTTATTCTTCCTACTGACTGTAATCCTGTTGTTGGGAAGTGAATTGCAACAGGAGGCCTAGGGGTAAAGGAGTCACAGCAATTAACCAAACCGATTGTTCAATCAACCGCCCCGGGTCTCCTTTTGCATAAGGAGAACGCAGCAATGCCATCAGGAAAGAACCAATACCGCTTACTAAACAGGGTAAGATAGGGTAATTTCGAGTGCTTGCCCATCAGGGTATCACAGCCTCAAACATATTCATAGCCTGCTCCTTGTCGAAAATCCTACCCATAGCATTTTGGATGACGTATTCATAATCTCCCTGTAGTTTCACCCTGCGGAATCCAAAGTTAGACCTTTCCGGCCCAAACTTAAATTCATAGACAAAGCCATCTTCCTGCTCGTGAACTATTTCATGAAAGGCGGAATTGTTTTCAATTGATGTGCGGAGTTCAGCTACAATATTTGCTACGCTACCACCCGAGCGTTCAGCGACGAATACCTGCACACCGTAATCATCTCCACCATCTATGGTAAAGTCTTGCTGAAGTCCAAGTTCTGATTTTTTCACAGTCACATCATCCGGAACCAGCATTCTAATAGGCAAGCCGTGCTGCATCAGATCTTTTTCAGACCATCCATCGATGGGATCTGAAGCACAGGAGAAGAATATCAGAGCGGAGACCACCATCCAAAAAATGATACTTAATGACTTCATGGTTGTAGAATTATGTTAGGTGGATTCATTTCCACCTCGTACAAAGATACATTTCTCACAAGACCTGAATATTCCAGATTATAAAAAAACAGGTAGATTTATTTACTCCTGTACCTTGATGGTGCAACCAATGGCTCTGGTTTCAGCCGGATTCGGTCTTTCTCCTCGCTCGATAGCTGCAATGGCATTTTCAAGATACTTCTCTTCAACCTGGTCCGCATCACGGTGGTTATCATCAATGGCACCAATGTAGTGGACTACGCGGTCGCTGTCAAGCAAAAAGACATGGGGTGTGCGCGTAGCTCCGTATTTTGGAAAAATTCTCTGGCCATCGTCAAATACATATGGAAATTCAAATTCTTTCTCCCGGGCGCGTTTCTGCATGTTTTCAAAACTGTCTTCCGGCACCACCACAGGATCGTTGGGATTGATGGCTATTAAATGCCAGCCCCTGGGAGCGTATTTTTCGTGCAATTCGTTATAGCGATCCTCATAAGCCACTACGAAAGGGCAATGATTGCAGGAAAAAATAATGATAAACCCATTGGCATCTTCGTAATCGCTCATGGATACGTAATTCCCGTCCACATTTTTCAGGGAAAAGTCCGGCGCTACATCTCCAATCGATAAACCACCGCCGCCAGATGATTCAACAGCCGGATTGGCAAATGAAAAAAACATGAGCGCCGCTGAGAGCAAACTGAGTTGTAATAAATTCTTGATCATGGTTGTGTTGATTTATTATTAGTTAAATAGCACCGGGTCCACCACTTCTTTGAGTTCACCGGTGTTGTGAAATTCTCGTTCGTAGAACTTACGGACTTCCCCGTTACAAACAATGGTCGCCGGAATAGAACCCGACCAGTCCTCGCTCACTTTGGGAATCCAGTAATTTTGGCGGGTGTCGTCCAGCAAAAAGACTTCCGCTTCGATATTATTTTCTTCTATAAAGGGCAGTAGTCTGGATTCAAGGTGTTGTGGAAAGTCAAGACTGACGATGATAAATCTAAGGCCCTCTTCTCTGTACTCTTCGTAGAGTTCGAGGAAGTAGGGCATTTCCCGTACGCAGGGCTGGCACCAGGTCGCAAAAAAGTTGACCACTATGGTCTCCTCTCCAACGCGCTCGGGACAAAGCATTGGCTCTAACTCATCAAAATCAAGCACCTCGACCTTTGATACCCTATCTGCCTTTTCTGCAAAATCCCCGGTATCGCTGAAATTAACGCCAAGGAGAATTCCCAATGCTACCAAAATAATCTTCATACTCACTGATTTGCCAAACTTACGTTTGATTTTCGCTCAAACACAAGTACTAACGCAAAAAACTTCACTTTGGTTAATATGTGCCCGGATATTAATTATTTCTGCCAAAAGAGAAGCCTCTTAATTCAGGGTACATTTGACTTTCAGGTTTTCCAGTTCTCTTATCATGTCATTGTCCACGGTAATTTTGGTGTTGAGTGATTTCAATTCAAGTTCCAACTTGTTTTTGGGTTCCAAAACCCTGACGCGGAGGTCTTGCTCTCCTTTGTATTTGCCGGTAATGGACCGGATTTCTGAGACCAGTTGATCATCGATTTGCTGGATTTGCAGGTTGAGTGTGAGTGATTTAATTTTTTCTTCTGCCACCGAGCTGAGCAACTTGATTGATTGAATCTGAAATCGCAACTCACCGGAATTGAATCGCTTTTTGAACATGCCGGTAATATGAAGCACCTGCCCTTCAGAAACCAGTGAACCATATCGCTGGTATTCCTCTGAGAAAAGGGCAAAATCGTAGGAACCGTGGTAATCTTCCATGGTAAAAAAGCAGTATCCGTTGCCTTTTTTATCGATGCCGTGCCGCGCGGAGGAAACTTTTCCGGCCACTTTGCCCCTGGCGCCATCACGCTTGACTTTTTCGAGATGCCGCAGTTCGCAGTCCGTGAAATTTTTCAACTCCACCTCGTACATATCCAATGGGTGCCCGCTGAGATAGATGCCCACCACCTCTTTTTCCTTTTCCAGTTCTATGAGTTTATCCCAGGGTTCAGCTTCCGGTACAGGGGGTTCGTCCAGCATATCCTCCATTCCCCCTCCGAACAGACTGTTTACATTTTGGGCTTTTTGCTCCTGGAATTTTTGTCCAAAACGGAGCAGGTGTTCGATATAAGTGGTGTACTTGCCCGAGGTTTCGAAATAGGCCGATCTCGTCAATCCAAAGTTGTCAAGAGCCCCGGAGAGTACGAGGCTATCGAAGACCTTTTTGTTAAAATGCCTGAGATTCAGTCGCTTGACGACATCCACCTGGTCTTCAAATGGACCTTTTTTTCTTCTCTCTTCGATGATGCCTTCCACCGGACCCTGTCCAACTCCTTTGATCGCTTTGAGACCGACACGGATTTCCCCCTCTTTTTTGACCGTAAAATCAGGATCACTCTCGTTGATATCCGGGCCGAGCACTTCGACATCCATGCGCTTGGCTTCGCGGAGGAAAAAGTTGACTTTGCTGATGTCGTTGTTGTTGTGACTGAGGACAGAGGCCATAAATTCCTCAGGGTAATTGGCTTTCAGGTAGGCCGTTTGAAAGGCGACAAAGGCATAGCAGGTGGAGTGGGATTTGTTGAATGCGTATTGAGCAAATTTCTCCCAGTCGCCCCAAATCTTTTGCACCACTTTTTCCGGGTGGCCATTGGCTTTACAACCTTCCAAAAACTTGGGGTAAAGCTGGTCGATAATCTCCTTTTTCTTTTTCCCCATCGCCTTCCTCAGCGCATCTGCCTCGCCTTTGGTAAAACCGGCCAGTTTCTGTGAAAGCAACATCACCTGCTCCTGGTAAACGGTTATTCCATAGGTTTCCGCCAGATATTCCTCCATTTCCGGGAGGTCGTAACTGATGGGTTCTTTTCCGTGTTTTCGCGCAATGAAGGAGGGGATGTACTCCAAAGGACCGGGTCTGTAAAGCGCATTCATGGCTATCAGGTCCTCAAATTTATTGGGCTTTAGCTCCTTTAGTGCTTTTTGCATCCCGTCGGATTCGTACTGGAATATACCGACCGTCTCTCCGCGCTGAAAGAGTTCGTAGGTTTTAGGGTCGTCCAGTGGAACCTCTTCGGGGTCCATGTCAATACCCCTGTTTTCTTTAACCAACCGAACCGCATCTTTAATGATGCTGAGGGTGCGCAGTCCCAGGAAGTCCATTTTCAACAAGCCGGCTCGCTCCGCCACTTCGTTATCAAATTGCGATACGTAGAGGTCTGAACCCTTGCCGAGTGAGACGGGCACGTAATCGGTGATATCTGTAGGGGTGATTACCACAGCACAGGCATGGATGCCCGAGTTTCGCACCGAACCCTCCAGTTTTTTGGCGCTTTCAAGCATTTTGGAAATGGGGCTGTTGCCCTGCGCTAACTCCCTGAACTTAACTGCTTTCTCCTTGTCGTCAGACCGCATGCTTTCCATCAATCCCTGATCGATGCCATTCTCACCCAGTATTTTATTGAGGCTTGCACCCATGTGGGTGGGAAACATCTTCGTGATGCGATCCACATCTCTGAGCTCCAGGTCCATTACCCGGCCGACGTCCCGGATGGAGGATTTGGCAGCCATGGTTCCGTAGGTGATAATTTGGGCCACCTGATTGCGACCGTACTTTTCAATTACATAATCTATGATTTTGGATCTGCCCTCATCGTCAAAATCGATGTCGATATCCGGCATGGAAACCCTTTCGGGATTGAGAAATCGCTCAAACAGTAGTTTGTACTTAATGGGGTCCACATTGGTTATCCCGATGCAGTACGCCACAGCAGAACCCGCAGCCGAACCCCGGCCCGGTCCCACGGACACTCCCATTTCTCTGGCCACATTGGTAAAATCCTGGACGATGAGAAAGTAGCCGGGGTAGCCCGAGTCGTTAATTACTTTTAACTCAAAGTCCAGCCGCTCGACTATTTCCTGGGTCAATTCACCATATCTCTTTTTGGCCCCTTCAAAAGCAAGGTGCCTGAGGTAGTCCTCCTGATTTTCAAATCCCGGTGGCAAAGGGTATGCCGGCAGCAACACATCCCTTTCCAGTTGCAGGGGTTCTACCTTGTCGAGGATTTCATTGGTGTTGTCCAGTGCTTCGGGGATATCGCTGAAGACCTCGCCCATTTCGTCCTGGGTTTTGAAGAAGAAATCGTCGCTGGCAAACTTGAATCGCTTTTCCTCTGTCAGCTTTTTCCCTGTGTTAATACAAAGCAAAATGTCGTGAGAGACCGCGTCGTCTTTATCCAGATAATGGCTATCGTTGGTTGCAATGACCTTGATGTCGTACTTTTTTGCAAATCCCAGAAGGACCTGGTTGACATCCTCCTGACTGTAGCCCGTACTATCGATATTTTCCATGCCACAGTGGCGCTGTAACTCGATGTAGTAGTCATCACCGAAAATATTCAGCCACCACTTTAGTTTCTCCTCCGCCTCGGCAATTTTTCCCTTCAGGATGGTCTGTGGAACCTCCGCACCAATGCAGCAAGAGGTTGCGATGACACCCTCGTGGTATTTCTCAACCAGTGTTTTGTCAATTCTTGGAAAATCACTGTACAAGCCGTCGATGTAGCCCAGCGAGCACATTTTTATCAGGTTGGTGTAGCCCGTTTTGTTTTTGGCGAGCATCAACTGGTGGTACCTGACATCCTTTTCCCCCGCTTTCCGCGAAAATGATTTTTTGAAGCGGTCCTCCACCAGGTAAAACTCACAACCGATAACCGGTTTGATTCCATGCTTTGTGGCTTCGGCAACCAACTTAAATGCCCCGAACATATTTCCGTGGTCGGTCAGTGCTACCCCCTTTTGGCCGTCCTCACTTGCTTTTTTTACCATATCCTCAATAGAAGATGCACCGTCGAGGAGGGAGAACTGGGAGTGGTTGTGTAAATGGACAAATTCAGGCATGGCAAAGGATTTAATAACTAATAAAATGGGCAATCCCAATCAGGTTTTTGCCCGGGATAAAACGGATTACAAAGTTAACAATATGAACCACCGAATTGGTATGGCCGAAGCAAAATCTCAAAGACTTTTTGAGTTCATCGATAATTAACAACCGTTTGTCTAACACAAAAATTATCGAGTAACCTTTCATCGATTATTCACGTCTTATGGTCGTAAAACGGAAAATACAGCAGACCAATCGCCGTATTTTTGCAATGAAAATAAAGAAGATATGAGATATACAAAATTTTATTCGACTATTGCACTGATGTTGATGTGCGCTGTAACCTTTTCTCAAACTGCAGCTGATTTTTCCGCTTTGGATAAATATCTGCAAAAATTGGATGACGGGGACCAGATAAAGGGCTCCGTGGTTGTCAGTTCCGGTGGTAAAGCCATTTACGAATGGCAGTCAGGTTCAGCCTGGTACAATCAGGGAGAAGAGCGAAAAACAGATTCCAACACTCCACTGGCCATTGGCTCAACAACCAAAATGATGACCTCGGTCATGGTTTTGCAAATGGCTGAAGAGGGTTTACTGAGCCTGGATCAATCGCTGGAAGGCTTTTACCCCAATATGCCAGGAGCAGAAAAAATTCAAATCAGCGATCTACTGGGGCATACCAGTGGGCTTGCCAATTTCACAGCCGAGCAGGAATTCCTGCATTGGATGCACAGGGGAAAAGACCGCGACGAAATGTTGGAGTGGTTTGCCGGTTTTGACCTGGTTTTTGAGCCCGGTTCTGAAGTGGCCTACAGCAACACCAATTACGTGCTACTGGGATACATACTCGAGGATGTCACCGGAAAATCTTTTGGAAAATTGCTCAACGAACGGATAAGTGGACCTCTTGGTTTGGAGAATACCTTTTTCACCAGAGATGAGGTTCCCGGCCATTTACAAAGTACATCCTTTATCAGGACCAACTGGGATTGGGTGCCCATGGTGCCGGAAATGGACCTGAACAATGCGCATGCTGCCGGCGGAGTGTTATCGACCGGAAGTGATTTGAATGTGTTTATAAGTGCCTTGTTCAACGGTCAATTGATTAGTGAGAAATCCCTCCAGTCGATGATTGATACACGGGAGGGATTTGGTTACGGTCTGTTGGAAACTCCTTTTTATCACCACCTGGGTTTTGGTCATTACGGCAGCCTGGATGAGTACTACATTTTTGTCGCTCATTACCCTGAAGCAGGAATTGAGATAGCAGTCCTTTGTAATGGACTGGACGAGGACTTCAGCAGAGTATTGAAAAATGTTCTTTCAAATGTACTGGAAAAAGATCCAAAAACTGAGCCATTGGTGAGTATTTCCATTGATGAGGACGAACTCAGTTTGTTTACAGGCTCTTATTACAATTTGGAGAGTGGCATGGAGTTGAATATCACCGTAGAGGGCGGTCACTTGAAAATAAGTGGGCCTGATGACAAGTCAATATACCCGGTACCAGTCCACGATTTCTTGTTTGAAGACCAAAGCCTGGACACCACCAGATTCAGTTTCTTATTCGACGGCAGAGGCAGTGTTGAATCCCTGCTAATCAAAAACTCAAGTGACATCATTTTACTGAATCGCAATGAGGTTCCAGGATCATGAGTACACCCACAAATACTCCATAAATAGTTTTAACGCTATCGCAACAGCGTTTTTCATAAGTTGACTATTTTGGCTAACGCCATTTAACTGCCCGTGTGTAAAGACATTGCGGGCAGTTATTTTTTTGTACAAATATAATAAATCTTTTAAAAAGCGTCCATCACTCACAATCCGGCAAGCTTATACGGAGTCAACCGGAGTTAATAAACCGCTTCCAGTCACTGTATTTGTCCACATCGTAAAGCACTGGAAGCCTATCGAAACTCAATTGAGATTGGTGGGCGATTCTCATGGAATTATCAAGTACGGAGGCGGTGCTCCACGGTATATTTTCAAAGAGCTGGCTGTAGTGACGGTTCATTCCAATGAGATAGTAACCACCGTCCTCTGCGGGTCCGAAAACGACCTCGTTTTGACGAAGCATTTCTGAAGCCATCCACAGATGATCCAAATTCAGCACCGGACAATCGCTTCCGATTAGAATAGCACCGCTGTGGTTGGAAAGTAATTCTGCGAAGGCATTGGACATTCGCTCGCCCAGGTCAGAACCCTTTTGGACTCTCCAGGCCATTTTCTTAAAGAAGGAAAAATCCTCTGTTTTGGGAATTGAATTATTGAAATAGATAAAGACTTCACCGGGGTAGTGGGCTACTGCTTTTTCGGTTATTTTTAAGAGAGCGATGTAAACCTCCCTCGCCACTGCCAATCCCTTTTCATCGGCAATGCGAGTTTTAAATGTACCCGGGATGAGGTTTTTTACAAAAACGGCAAGTGGCGGAAAATCACCTTTCGTCATTTGACCTACGGCTTGAGATACTGACTTCATCTCCATCTGACAGTCTTCTTGCCACAGCGGAAAAAGGTCCGGTTATCACCAACTGATCTTTTTCAAGGCCAGAGAGAATTTGAATAAAGCGGTCGTCTTGAATTCCGGTTTTAACCTGCTGCATTTTGGCCTTACCATTCTGGAAAAGAAATACCACTTCTTCAAATCTACCCGTATCATCATCTTCTCTGGTGGTAACAGCTTGAATGGGAAGGGAAAGCACATCCTCTTCTATGTTAGTAATGATATCAACTGCTGCAGACATACCGGGGCGGAGAGGGAATGGTCGTCCTTCTCGCACCATGTCCATGTAGGATTCGGGATTAATGCGGACTTTTACAATAAAGTTGGTGACCTGGTCGGTTGAGAGGGATTGTCCGGTTTGCATTACATTGGCAGCGGAGTTGGCAATTTCCGTTACGCGTCCATAAAATACGCGATCGACATACGCATCCACCTCTATTTCTACTGAATCTCTAAGAGACACCCGCAAAATGTCGTTTTCGCTCACTTCCACCTGCACTTCCATAGCGTCAAAATTTGCGATGCGCATCATTTCAGTTCCGGCCATTTGCATGGTACCCACCACCCTTTCTCCGAGCTCGACGTCAAGTCGCGATACAATACCGGAAACCGGTGCAAAAATAGTGGTCCTCCTTAGATTGGACTGCAGCTCATTCAAATTGGCCTCGGCCCCTCTGATGTTGTACTCAGCGGCCTGCACATTCTGTTCAGAAGATGATATGGATGCAATGGCTGCCTCGAGATTGGCTCTGGCCGATTCGTAATTGGCCAGCGAATTGTCAAATTCAGACTCGGATATAATTCCATCCTCCAGTAGGCTGGTATTGCGCTCGTGAGTTCTTTTGGCATTGTTGTATTGAGCTCGAACCTGTTCCATCTGAGCCTTCGCATTTTCGACAGAGGCCATTGCCACCGCTTTTTGTGCACGTGCATTGTTGAGATTGGCCTTTCCCCGTTCCACAGCAGAAATATAGGTGTCTGGATTGATGCGAGCGAGCATTTGGCCCTGCTGAACAGAATCACCTTCCGCCACTTTGAGTTCGACTATCTCTCCGGAAACATCTGAGCTTATCTTAACCTCTCTTTCCGGAAAAATCCTCCCGCTGGCTGTTACCCGCTCCACAATAGTCCGTTCTTTAACCTCTTCGGTAGTAAGGCGTTCGGTGTATCCCGCATCGCATCCTGGGAGCAGAAATGCCATTGCGACCATGGTTGGTACGAGGATTATCTGAGAGATTTTTGTAATTGATTTCATCTTGTTAGGTATTTCTATATTTTAAACGCCGGTAAAAGCCGGTCTGTTTTTATTAGTCAAGGGTCAGTGGATTGCCGAGGTAGTAATCGATGACCTTCAGTTTAAATATAAAGTCGTATTGCGCCTGTAGCAGATTGTTTCGGGAGTTGTTCAGGAGATTCTGTGAGTTAATCAGGTCGAAAGTGGTGGCTGTGCCGGCTTCGAGTTTTCGCTCTGCGTTGTCAAGGGCTATCTGACTTGCTTCCAGTGAGCGCTCTGCTGCGCGATATGCTTGCAATGCTGCTCTTGCATTCGCCCTGGCTTCAGAGACATTGGTCCGTAGGTTTTGTCTGATTTGTTCGCTGGCGTTTTCTGCCTGTATGGTATTGAGTCGCGCTCGCTGATGATTAATTCTGTTGCTTAAATTGTTGTAAATGGGAATGCTCACCGTGATTCCCACACCGTATCCAAAATTTTCATCCAATTGGCTGAAATACGGGTTGTCCTCCAAAACGGGCATTTCACTAGGTAGGGTAAGCACTACAGGCACACCGTTGACTGCCACTGGTAAATTTTGCTGGACGATCTCAATATCTGTAATTCGCTGTGCTCTGTTGGAATAGTTGGTAGATATGGACCCCCCAAAAGAAACGGAAGGAAGCCTCCCGCCGGAAGCGATTTTTTCTCCAAGCCTGGCTGCCTCAATTTGACGCTCGCTGCTCTTGACCATAGATTGACTCTCCAGCGCCCTGTTGTAAAGAGTTTGGAAATCCACGGCCAGGAGTGGGTCCGAATCCGGTATCTCCAGATCAGGCCTGTCCAACTCAATCTCTTTGGTAGGGTCGAGCTGCAAAAGGTTTTTCAGTTCTATCAGACTTTGCTCGACAGCATTCTCTGCCTGAATAAGCCGCTCCTCATCCAGAGCCACCTGGACCTCCAAATCATATCGCTCGGATGCAGGGGCCGCTCCGGCGCGTATCATGGTGTTCATGCGTTCCAATTGGCGCGTGCTTATCTCCAATTGATTTTCTGCATTCTCGAGGTTGTCCTCAGCAAATAATACATTGAGGTAAAAGGTGACCACATTGAGTTGAATATCGTCCTTCGTTTGCTTTGTGTCGTATTGACTGGCCTCTAACTCAGCTCTGGCCTGTTTTATGCGATTGCTGATGGCAAAGCCATTGAAAATCGGCATGTTGAAGTTGAGTGACCAACTGTTGAATGTGAGGTTTTGGGAGCGAAACTGATTGGTCGCAGGGTCAATCGTCCGACCGAAGTTGTTTCCAAAATTGGTGTTGGCATTGAGGGAGGGGTAGCGATTGTGACCGGCCTGATTCTTGTTCAGTACCGCCATTTGCTCATTGAGCAGGGCATTTTTAATGCTGAGATTGTTTTCCAATGCGTGCCTGACACATTGCTCCAGTGTCCAGACTTCCTGTCCATCAGCCTTAAACCCGAGTAGCATCACTACAGAAGCAAACCAAATAAATTTTGTGCTTTTCATAATTTATACCTTATTCCACAAGGCAATATTAACCAATTATCATGGGTGTGAACAGCTTTTTTATATCAAATCACTGATTATTTGGATAAAAGTACCAATGTGAAGTGAATTCCGTCAAATCATACAATTTGCTTCTAAGCTGCCTCAAATCATTAATTTACAACTTCTTTTTCAGTCTTCCGGGTAGTGGATTACACTGTCATCTAATTCTCACTACTGCTTCTAAATAAAGCGCGAACTGTTTTGCCCGGAAAAATTCCCCCATTTATCGGTATCCAAAAACCGAAAACTTTGTTAAACACAGACAAAGGGCGTCGAATCTTCCGGTTTACAATACGTCTGGTCACTAAAAATTTTAATCATGGAAATCAAATTTTTCGATGCGAAGCAAAGAGGCCGTACTCAGGTCGGATGGCTCGAAAGTTGGCACTCATTTAGTTTTGGCTCATTTTACAATCCCGAACTCACCGGTTTTGGTAAACTCAGGGTGTTGAATGACGACACAGTGGCCCCTGCTGCGGGTTTTGGTATGCATCCGCATGAAAACATGGAAATAGTCACCATACCACTAATGGGAGCCCTTGCTCATCGAGACAGCACGGGCAGGTCCGGGGAGATAAAACAGGGTGATGTGCAGCTTATGAGTGCCGGGACCGGT
Organism: Saprospiraceae bacterium; assembly: GCA_007121335.1. Taxonomy (GTDB): domain Bacteria; phylum Bacteroidota; class Bacteroidia; order Chitinophagales; family Saprospiraceae; genus PWJY01. The sequence goes on from SKLY01000208.1 coordinate 21,294, forward strand.
ATTAGTCATTCTGAGATGAATGCATCCGGCAGTAAACCGGTGAAATTTTTACAAATTTGGATCTTCCCCGAACAGATGAATATTGAACCCTGCTACGAACAGCGCAGGTTTCCGGTGGAAGGGCGTATGGAAAAATTACAAACGGTGGTGGAACCCGTGGGAAAAGAAGGCCTCAAAATCAATCAACAAGCGTGGTTCCACCTTTTCAATACAAATCGCAATACTGAATTGGATTACTCTCTGAGAAGACTCGGTAATGGACTGTTTCTGTTTGTGATCGAAGGTGGGGTGGAAATCAATGGCGTTCGCGCTGGAAGACGTGATGCATTGGGTATTCAGCAATTTGAAAGTCTGACTGCTGAGGTGGAAAAAGACAGTGAGTTGCTGCTTATTGAAGTTCCTTTAAAATAGTCCGCTTCTCACATCAGAACCGTGTTGCGATAATAGAACCGCTTGTCCTCGAAATAATGAACCGGGCGCAAGCCTGACAGGTCGGCCAGTTCTTCAATTTCTTCCGGACTGAATTTTCGGGAAATTTCGGTGTGAATCAGCTCCCAGGCATCGAAAGAATAGGAGCGTTTCAGCCGGTCAAAAGTAACTTTCTGGTCTTTGTGACTAACTATATAGCTTTTTGCTGTTCCAACAACCGGATCGTAATATGGAAAATGAGAAAAGGCATCCCTGTCAAAATTGGCGCCCAATTCGTGGTTTAACCGATCGAGCAAATTGAGATTGAACTCCGCAGTTACGCCGCGCGAATCGTCGTAAGCTTTTAGGATGACCCTGGGGTCTTTTCTGAGATCAAAACCCACCAACATCATATCCCCTTCATTCATCCGGGATTTTAAGTTTTTTAGAAAATCAATCCCCTGCTGGCGATTTAAATTCCCTATGTTAGAACCAAGAAAGAAAAACACTTTGCGGTTTTTGTCCATTTTTTCAATCGGCCCTTCCAGTGCTTCATCAAAGGTGAGAGGCAGTGAGTGAATCTCCAGATCCGGAAGATTTTTACCCATTCGGTTCTCAAGAGTTTTGAGGATATGAGGTGAGATATCCACTGGATAGTAACTGAATTTAGCGCCGGCATCCACCCAGTTTTTCAACAGTATTTCTGTCTTAATTCCATCTCCTGCCCCCAGTTCTATCAGATCGAATTTTTCATTGTCGGCAGTAAAAGTCTCCAGCATTTCCGCTGCGGAATTCTCAAAAATTTCAGCTTCACAATCAGTCAGATAGTACTCGGGCAGGTCCATAATTTCTCTGAATAGTTGGTCGCCTTTTTCATCGTAAAACGTCCAACTCGGGATTGATTTTGGTGTTTTTGAAAACCCCTCTTTTACGGCCTTTGCCAATGGGTCAGATTTATCCGTTTCGGTCATTTTTTATAGTTTGTTCACATTTTTCGATAATACCAGGTGGCTTATTTTGTCCTATTATACCACTAGAGAAACCACTTCACCATCAAACGGGTCTGGAAATTTAAAGTGATTAGATGTTATAGCCGGGAAAAATCCCAACCGACTTGCGATGGGTTCAATGGGCTGCCGCCCGTGTAAAGACCCCTCATTCAGAATTAACTTCTATCGCAAAAGTAAGAAATCGCCTGACATTGTAATGATTTTACCCGTGTTTTCAACGGCCCTGAGGGAAAAGATATAGGCCCCCGGGCCCATCTCCTTGCCACGGAAAGTACCATCCCAGCCCGTGTTCTGGTCACCTGCCTGAAAATGTTTTTGTGAAAAAACACGCGTACCCCACCTGTCGTAAATTTCGAAATGCTCAATTTTTATTTCACTGTCTGAAAAGTAGGGCTTGAATATGTCATTGACTCCATCACCGTTGGGCGAAAATGCATTGGGTACATATATTTCTGCCTGGCCGGAAATGCGGATCATAATCGGTGGTGCGATGTATTTGCAACCGTTGGCATCTGTCACCGTAAGTTGCACATGGCCCGGCTGCTCAACCGTGAAGGTCAATTCCCGACAATCGGAGCAACTCAACTCGCCACTGGGGTATTCCCATTGATAGTGGATAATTTCAAGGTCCCCGCCTTCGATGCCGGCCTCGATTGATACCTCGCTTCCTGCCGTAGTACTGATATCCTCACCCAAACTTATCACAGGACCCACCGGCTCATCAAGCTCAATTTGTACTTCTTTGGTACAATCAAGTGAATCCCGTATTGTGAATTCGTAAATACCGGCAGACATATTATCCCAAATATGGTCCTCCAGATGAATTTCTCCACCCATTGAAACAGTGTATGGCGAAAATTCACCACCTGTGATTTCCAGCATCACACTGCCATCTGATTCTCCGGGGCAAGTCGGATCGGTTACAAAAACATCAACTTCAATCTCAGAAAACTCAGGAATTGTCACTTCTATGGTGTCGATGGCTTCGCACCGGGCGGAATTGAAAGACTGAAGTACAAAGTGACCACTATTGAAAATGGTGGGGTCCGGTACATTTTCACCCGCAACGGGCTGTCCATTTTCATCAAACCACTGATAGTCGATATACCCGGATTGGGAACTGTTATGAATCTCGACAAAAAGCACTGCCTCGTAGCCTTCGCAGGTGGCAACAAGTTGGTAACCGGCACTGATTTCAGGATAATCCAACCACTTCACCGGTTGGGAGTTTCCAATATCAAAACAGGCAGAATTCGGATCGGGATTATCATTTTCGTCAGGTGCACCCGCAATATGGGAAATATAATAGAATTGACCGCTCGTCATTTCCGTGGAATCAAAATAAAATATTCCGCTACGACTGGTTGCAATCAGGCTAGTCAACGGATCCAATGGATTTTCGTAAAGGATGTAAGAAAAAACATCACTGCCGGAATTCACCGACGTTCCGGAGATAATACTTGCTTCCACAGGCTCTTCTATGCAGGCCGATAAAGTGTCGTCGGGCAATTCACCGGCACTGGTTGTGCATTCACATTCTTTGACACCGGAGTAAAGGTCCGTCAGGCAGCCGTTTGAGTCAGAAATCTGAATTTCATAAGAATTTCCACCAGGGATAGGATCTGACCAAAAACTATCCTGATCGAAGTAAATGTCCACACCACCTGCAATAGAAGTGTACTCGGGGCTTCCATTCTCCACAAAACCGGAAACGATATAGTGCTCGCCATCGGATTGGCATTCTTCAAAAAGGACTAAACCGGGTGCGACCGATTCTTCTACTTCAAAACTGTATTCTGCTGTGCAACTGTTGGATTCCTCTTCGATGATCAGGGTATAAGTGCCGGGACCGATTTCTGACAATATACTGTCTCCCGGATTCGCATCCCAGTAAAAGCTGTAGTCTCCCGGTCTGAGCGGGTTTGCGACAATTCCACCGTTTTCCAGGCCACAGGACGTATTTTGCACATCGAAGTCAAATTCGAGGGGAGTCCCGCCTTCGAGTTCCAATTCAAAATACCTGCTGCAACCAGTGCTTATTTCCGTGATGGTAGCGGAATAGGTGCCCGATGGAAGATCACTACCTCCCGGGCCATTTACTTCCACAGGTCCACTCCATGAAAAATCGTAATTGTCCGGTTCATCGACTTCCACCAAAATGCTGCCATCGTTTTCTTCGCAAATGGGATGGGTGTAGGTGGTGTCAAATTCAAAGAGGTCATCGCCGGTCAGCTCCATTGAATATTGGTTAGAACAGCCGGTTGTCGTATCGGTTACGTTCAGCAGATAAACGCCCGCGGGAAGCCCGGAAGAACCTGTGTTTTCAACAGATACAGGACCGGTCCATTCAAACACAAAGGGTTGACCACCGGTATTTACAACCCAAATTTCCCCGTTGTCCACACCACAGTCAGGTTGAACCTTTTCAATATCAACCTCTGGCAATTCTGAGTCCTGAATTGTAAATTCATTTTCCTTTGTACAACCGGTTATCGTATCGGTAATTGTAACCGAATAGGCCCCGGCCGGGAGTATACTGTCGCCGAGTTCAAGCACGGAAACCGGCCCACTCCAATCAATTGTGAAGTTTCCGGAACCATCAGGTTCAATAAAAATGCTTCCATTATCTTCTCCACAGCTCGTGTTTTCGACGGTGGCATTAATCGACAGAAGCAATAATGAGTCGATTTCTATGGTGAGTTCCTCTTCGCATTGGAATTCTGTCTGAGTTACGGTCACCTCATAAATTCCGGGCGGGAGAGAGTCTGCCTGGGGGCTATTGGGAATTGATGAGCTGCTCCACTGAAAATCAAAGGGTCCTTCACCGTCCGTTTCTATGGATATTCCACCGAGTCCGGTATCGCAGTCTTGCGGCAAAAGTTCGAAATCGGCAGAGAAGGAGCCGCTGTCAATGAGTTCAATATTCCATTCTCTGGAGCACCCATCGCTTTGGTCGGTAATGGTTAGCAGGTAGTTGCCGGCAGGAAGTGATGTTCCACCAGTGCCACTGACATCAACCGGGCCGTCCCACTCAAAGTCAAAAGGCCCCTGGCCATCGGTTTGGACTTCAATGGAGCCGTTGTTATCACCGCAAGTGGAATGGGTTTTGTCTATTTCTGCATCGAATGGCGCGTCGGTTTGCAGGTGAAAATCCATATACCACTCGCAGCCGGTATCCTGGTCAATGACCGTCAAGGAGTAAAATCCAGCCGGCAGATCTTCCACCTGATCTCCGTCAAGCGGTACAGGTCCGTTCCACTGGTATATAAAACTGCCCGGAACCTGGGGAATAAGCTGAATAGAGCCATTGTCTTCTCCGCAGCTGGGGTTGGTGAGATCGTAGTCAAAGTCAAGGCCCTCGGAGGATTCAATGCTTATTTCCACCTCCTCCGTACAACCGGTGTTAATGTCGGTAACCGTAAGCGTATAGATTCCGGCTTCTAATCCTGTGCCCGAATCTCCCGTTACAGCCACAGGACCTGACCAATCATATTCGTAGGGGCCGTTGCCACTGGGAAAAACCGATACCGAGCCATTGTCCAATCCACAATTGGTATCCTCTGAGTCGTAATCCAGGTCAAATGGCTCGGGGGCAATCAGTTCCCACTCTAAAAAGTCCGTGCAACCTGTGTTCAAATCTTCAATCAGCAAACTGTAGCTCCCCGGGGGAAGATTTTCACCAATACTTCCATCGATAGGGAACGGCCCACTCCACTGATAGTCGAAATCGCCGGATATATCAGTTTCCACCTCAATGACTCCATCCTCTTCCTGACAGGAGGGCTGTTGAACGAAGCTCTCCGTGGTGAAGGGAACGGGAGCTTCGAGTTCAATTTCCAATTCCTGGAAACAGCCCGTCTGCAGTTCTGTGACAGTCACCCAATACATGCCACCGGGCAGGTTTTCTCCCGATTCACCACTTACTGCGACGGGTCCGCTCCACTCGTAATCGTAGGGACTTGTTCCATCGGGGCTCAATGATATCTCCCCGTCATCGGTTTCACAAGAGGGATGAGATACCGAACTGCTAACTTCCAATGGCGGGTCTGTGGTGAGTTCAAACTCAAAATCCAGTTCACAACCATTTGCGGTGTTGGTCACCGTCAGTTGATAAATCCCGGCGGCTAAATCTTCACTTCCCATGCCCTGGATTAGATTTCCAGGGTCCCATTCGTACTCAAAAGGTCCGCCCCCCTGTGGAGTAACCCAAATTGAACCGTCGGCCTGGCTACAAAATGGATGCTCTATCACACTGTCGAGATCAAAAGGCTCGGTAATTCCCAGGATTATGTCCAGTTCAAGGGTGCAATTGCTGAGATCATCTGTGATGGTTACAGACCAATCGCCTCCTGGAATATCGGTGGGATTGTGGCCTGTTGCATTTCCCGGCCCGTCCCACTGGTAAGAATAATCACCCGATCCGTCCGGGCTAATCAAAATCTCTCCGTCATCTTCCCCACAGGATGGGTCAAATGCCTCTACGGTGGCATCGAAAAGGTGCTGGTATTCCAGCTCAGCATCCCCCCTCCACACACACCCCGTTTGCACATCGGTAACTATAAAATCGTAAAGCCCGGGTCCCAGGTCTTCCAACTGATTCCCTGATCCCCAGGAGTACTCATAGGATCCCGGTACATCAGGATTCAGTGTTATACTTCCATTGTCTTCATAACAGTCGGGATGAACGATTTCAATATCCACGTCAAAAGGTGGTATGTCATCCAGTTCTATTTCAAGCTCTGCGGTGCAAAAGGTCTCTGTGCCGGTGACTGTGACCCAGTAAGTGCCGGGCTCAATTCCTGTTCCGCCATCACCTGTAAGCGGAGATGGATTGTCAACACTCCATTCGTATTCAAATGATTCGTTGCCAAAGGGGTCGAGAAATAATTCTCCATTGCTCTCATTGCAAGATGGCTCGGTGGCTGTTATTTCAACCGGCAGCTCACCTTCCCAAATTAATTCTATAACCTCCTCACTTTCACATCCGGGAATATCGGGATCGGTTACGGTAACTGTAAAAACTCCGGCCTCCAGTTCATCCACCTCCGGCCCTGATAATTGGGGATCACTCCAGGTGTAGTTGTAACTTCCACCGGTGCCGGATGCAGATATTTCTATGGACCCGGTTGTTCCATCGCATTGAGGATGCTCAATATCAGTTGTCAAATGAAGAGAATCCGAGGGGTCAATTTCTATCTGCGCCTCGGCTGTGCAATTGGTAAAATCATCGGTAACAGTGAGGTCGTAGGTTCCAGAACTGAGATTCTGACCCTCAGAGCCTGTAATGGCAGTTGGCCCGATCCAATCGTAGGAAAATGGTCCGGGACCATCAGGGGATACGGAGATGGAACCATTGTCCAATTGGCAGGTGGTATGATCGAGCGTGATGTCCAAATTCAATTCGCCCAGCATCTCGATTTCAATCACAATTTCTCCTTCGCAGCCGTCAATTTCGTCGTCCTCTACTGTTACTGAATAAATGCCCTCATTCAGATCTGAAGCCGTGGCATCGTTTGACACAGCCGGGTCCCAGTTGTAGGAAAAATTACCCGAACCACCTGACACACTTAGTTGAGCGCTACCCAAACTTCCGTCACAATCCGCATCTTCGGTGGTGGCGGAGATATCCAGAGGGTCGGAGTCTTCAATTTCGATGTTGGTTTCTGCTTCACAACCTGTAATATCGTCTGTTACTGTCAGGTTGTAAAAACCAGATTCCAAATCCTCTCCCGCAGAACCGGAAATCGCAGTTGGCCCATCCCAAAAGTAAGAAAATGGGCCCGGTCCATCAGGGGATATGGAGATGGAACCGTTGTCCAATTGGCAGGTGGTGTGATTGAGCGTGATGTCCAAATTCAATTCACCCAGCATCTCGATTTCAATCGTAATCTCTCCTTCGCAACCGTCTATTTCGTTGTCTTCAACTGTCACTGAGTAGGTGCCCGCATCCAGATCCGAAGCTGATGCATCAGTTGACACAGCCGGGTCCCAGTTGTAGGAAAAATTACCCGAACCGCCTGTCACAATGAGTTCTGCACTGCCCAAGCTTCCGTCACAATCTGCATTTTCGGTAGTGGCTGAAATATCGAGAGGGTCGGAGTCTTCAATTTCTATGGTGGTTTCTGTCTCACAACCTGTGAGGTCATCTGTCACTGTCAGGTTGTAAAAACCAGATTCCAAATCCTCCCCCTCAGAACCGGTGATGATACTTGGCCCGTCCCAAAAGTAGGAAAATGGTCCAGGCCCGGTTGGTGTGACGGAGATTGAGCCGTTTTCCAATTGGCAGGTGGTGTGGTCGATTGCGATGTCCAAATCCAAGTCACCATGCATCTCGATTTCAATCACAATTTCTCCTTCACAGCCGGCTATTTCGTTGTCCTCCACCGTCACGGAATAGGT
>SKLY01000131.1 GCA_007121335.1 Saprospiraceae bacterium
AAGTCGATGTTTTGATGTTTGTCAAGGTCCACATCCAGGGTTCCGTACATTCCCCTGCCTACCAATTCGAGATGGGGTGCACTTCTGGAATCTGGACTGAATAATAAGCTCCCCAGGTCATAGCGAAGCATTAGCATTACAAAGCGATCGTTGGTGAATTCAACAGGCCTCATTGTCTCGAAGGAATTGCGGTCAGCCACACTAATTCTCCTCCAAAATCCGGTATTGTCAAGGGCACTGTATTTCCCTGTAAACAATCCCGAGTAGGGAACCTCGCCAAAAACTGCTCCTGCAGTCAATTCAGCCGACAGTCTGCCAAATGCAGGAAACCTCCTTTCAAATAATCCCGTTAATACCAATCGCTGAAAGTCAAATTCTCCTCCGGCAAATCCATCCATACCATGCGCATAGGATAAATAAAACCGCGGATAGGTAAAGTTGAGCGATTGCCTACCCCGCATACCCTGAAAATAGCGGTCACCGGGAGCAAAAGCAGCCTCAAAATTCAGGGTCGAAAAGACATACTCCCGACTTCCTTCTGAGTTGGCTTCGCTTAAGTAGCGGTAATCACCCATCGCTTTCCTGTTCTGACGCTTAACTGACATCCTGGTTTGAAAATTTGCCCTCGGGTGGAAGTCAACGAAAGCGAGGTACTCATTGGTTAGATCGAACTGGGTGATAAAAAAAGGCCTTATTTCATTGTTAAACAAGCCCCCGGTGCGCCTGAGACTGTGTTCTATTCCGGCGCTTTCAAACAACTCGCGTTGATATCCTACCCCCAATCTCACTTGATAGTCCTCGTTCAACAGGACATTGGCATCCCCGCCGTATTTCATCCTGCCGTCTCTAAAGCCATGACCGAACCAGCCACCCATTTCTAAAACTTCACTAAAACGGTGGTTGGTCCTCAAACCAGCTCCGAGCCTAAATCCCTCATATACATTGAAACTCATTATACGGTCGAGTTCCAAATCTACTTTTCCAAAGGAAATTCGACCCGAGAAAAGGGCCATCATCCACTCTGCCCTACGCTCAAAATCGTGTTCCTGTCCCAGGCTATCCATAAAGTGGTAAGCCCTCAATTCTCTGGAGTCCAGCGGATTTCTCCTGTGCTTGGTCCAAAACAGGGAGTCACGGCTTGAAGCATCCCGGTTTAAGACCACGTCCACTGGACCCATTCGAATCTGATCACGCGGCAGGTTTATCTCAATACTATCCAAATAAGTCCTGACCTTCAATTGAGGATTAACGTCTCCCATATCTACCATTTGAAGGTTGAGTTCGGTGTCCAATTGAACGGGAAACCAATACTCATCATCAATCTTTTCATACTGCTGTCGAATGGTTACATTGACCCCTTCTTCTTCCCTGGCAGGCCCAGCAATGACATTTTGTATGGCAAAATCCGGCACATGAATATACAACAATCCTTTCAAAGCCGGGAAATTGCGTCCCTCTACAGGATAATAAGCGACCACATAAGTGGTGTCACCCGCTGTAGTTCCCATAATAGTATCCCTTATGTGAAATTCGTAATATCTGGTGAAATTCCTGCTGATCGGACTTTTATAAGCAGTGCCAAAAAGCACAAACTCACTATCGTAAAATGAGAAGGATTGGAGTTCCGTACCCAAAAGCACAAAAATGGGATTCTCAAATCCAGAGGTGCGACTCGCCAGCACCTCCTCCCTGTTAGCAGACGGTCTCCTGAATACGCGCTCCACCACGGACTCCATCATAAAAAGATGTTGACGGTCTATGAAATCCACTAAGTTCTGAAAACTGGTGTCGTTCTTTTCCAGGCGCTCCTCCCGCACCATTGAATCGATATCGATTGTCACGTGCAGTTTATTGTAGGATAGATAGCGAAAGGAGGTGTTGTTCTCGGGATTGTGCCTATTTCTATTTTCAAAAACCCCGCGGATAAGTCGATGCGCTGGATTTTCACCAGCCTCTACCACCACTTCGGAAAGTCCCACTACCGCAGGACGCATTCTGATCAGTACCGGTTCTCCCTTTAATGCATCCACGGTAAACGTTTTTGTCCGATACCCTACATAAGACAATCTCAAACTGACGGCATCCGCTTCCGGCTCAAAGGAAAAATACCCCTCCAAATCTGTGACAAATCCGGACTGCACCCCCTCAATCACAATATGGACAAATGGCAGTCCTTCCCCTGTCCTCTGGTCAACTACCCGACCTTCGATCTGATTCTGAGCTGTTATTCCCGATAAGGGGGTAAAGCACAACATTGAAAAAAGGACAAGTACAGACCAGTACTTCTGACAATATCCATTCAAGCTGGTCTTCATGTTTTTCATATCCATTTTCTTAGTTTTCATCGGCATTGGTAGATGAGGAAAATTCCCATTCATCCAAAGAACCAAATTTAATGTAAAGATACAAGGGACATTTCAATCCAGGATTTTTTTAGTCAAATGGAGGTGGTTAACAGACCAAACTGCATGAATCACGGATTTCCCATTGGAAAAATCATAATTCAGCCGCAGGACGTCCGCTGCTCGACATCCAAACACTTATTAACTGCGCAATTTCCTGAACCGGATCTCCTTTTGAACTACCAGGTCAATTTCTCTCACATTTGACTAACTTTGATCAAAAAACCGAATGGCATTTACCAACTTTGAATTCAAGGCCTCAGTAAAAAACTGCGACATACACGAAAAGCAACTATTGAAATTGCATCCAAAATTTGCCGGAGAAGACCATCAGACTGATACTTATTTTCACAGTGAATCCGGACGATTAAAACTCAGGGAGGGAAATGTGGAAAACGCTCTGATTCTTTACCATAGAAGCGATGACCGCAAAGCCAGGGAATCAAAGGTGGTTTTACAAGAGATACCCCCGGACAGCAGAATTAAGGAAATATTGACTGTATCCAATGGAGTTTGGACGGTTGTAAAAAAGATTAGGCGCATTTACTTTATTGAAAATGTCAAGTTTCACTTCGATAAACTCGACAAATTGGGTGATTTTGTAGAGGTGGAAGCCATTGACCGGAGGGGAAATACACCGGTTGTACAACTCAGGAATCAATGCGACTACTACAGAAATCTTTTCGGTATAAATGCCAATCAAATTTCGGCCGAATCCTATTCAGATATGATATAAATTTCGGATACTTAGACTGACAATCCCCAGCCTTTAGATCCAATAAAAACCTTAGATTTGCTCACCGAAAATACATATTTGACTGAGTGAAGTTTTATAGCAAAAAGTTTTTGATCGACACCCTGGGTCCGGGAATGCTTCTTGCGGGAGCAGCTATCGGGGTCTCCCATTTGGTGCAGGCAACCAGAGCAGGAGCTGATTATGGATTTGCCCTTTGGTGGGCCCTTGCCTTTGCATGCCTGACAAAATACCCCTTTTTGGAATTCGGTCGCAGATACACCACTGCTACAAATAAAAACCTGATAACAGGATACCGGGAAATGGGACTCATGCCCTTCATCATTTTCACCATAATCACCGTGGGTACAATGTTTGTGGTTCAGGCCGGAGTAACCATCGTCACAGCCGGACTGGCCGAGCAATTGTTTGGATTGGGCTTGACCAGCATCCAATGGAGTTTGATCATTATTGGATTTTGTATTTCCCTGCTCTTTGTTGGCAGGTATCCGGGTCTGGATCTTACTATGAAAATCATAGTATCACTTTTAGCTCTGGCTACACTTGCAGCAGTAGTGATGGCGTTGGGAGCCGGCGCGGGGAAAACAGTTGGTCAACAGCCACCATCAACTTACTTCAATATTGCAGGAATAGCCTTTATCATTGCATTTATCGGATGGATGCCCATCCCCATTGATGCGGCTGTTTGGCAGTCGATTTGGATGAAAGAAAAACGCTGGCAATCGGGTCATAAACCCAGTCTAAGTGAATCACTCTGGGATTTTAACATCGGATACCTGACGGCCTGTATCATGGGTCTGCTTTTTTTTCTGCTTGGTGCCCTTGTGATGTATGGAGGTGGCACCTCCTTCGCATCGGGAAGCCTGGAATTTTCAGCCCAATTGGTTAGTATGTACGGCAATGCCCTGGGGTCCTGGAGCGAACCTATTATTTCCATTGCCGCTTTTACAGCTATGTTGACCACTACCCTGGCCGTCCTGGATGCCTTTACCAGGGTGATGACCCGGGTTATCTCCATCAATACTGAGAGAGACAGAAAAAAAATAGTGCGCAAGAGGACCTACAATCTTTTTCTGTTCATAATTCCTGGAGTGGCGCTTATCATTCTGAATACCTTTACCGGAACTTTCACTGCCTTTATTGATTTCGCTACAGGCCTATCCTTCTTATCAGCTCCGGTTTTGGCATGGTTTAACTACAGCCTCATCACATCCGACAACATCCCGAAGGAAGCTCAGCTTTCAAAAGGTTATAAGACCTTTTCTCTAATTTGTCTAATCTGTTTGGTCGTTTTTGCAACTGCTTATATCGCATACCTCTTCGGATTGCTCGACCTCTTGTTTTGATGTGTTAGAGTTGAACAGCTAAACCCGTTTACTCTACCAAGCACTGTGAGCCAATATATCATCTAATTCAATCATAGGTTAAAAAAAATACAAAGCTGTTGAATGCAACGCTCAATTCGGCTGGTAGGCCTTATTTTTGAAGCAAGGTAAATAAAAAGTGGTTTTGAAGAAAAAGTTATTCAAAAAGCTTGCACACATATTAAATATTTCCGTAATTTGTAGCTGATTTCAAGTCAAAGGAAAATGAGGTCTCAAATCTGGTTTATACCATTATTAACTCTGGTCTTTTGGGCCCTTCCCACGGAGGGTTGGACGGCCCAATCCACGCACCCACAAGTTTCAGTAAAAGCAGGTGACGGGGTTATTCGTCTTTTGCAGCGCTACAACCTGCACCAATATCCATGCAATTACGATAAATTTCACGAGCTCAACAGGATGAGCCCTCAGCAAAATTTGCACCGGGGAAGGAAGTACAAACTTCCCGTCACAGTCTGGGAGTACGATGGAACGAGCATTCGATCGACCATTGGTATAGACGACTGGGATCAGGCAGTAGCCATTCAGAAATACAATGAGCGCCTCGTCAGGTCTGGCATTTTAAACAAAGACTACAGGGAAGGAGGTGAATTGTGGGTGCCCCATCACCTTTTTGGCTGCGAGGATGAGGGTCCCAGGGCGGTAACTGCAGCAAGCAGAACTATCAATTTTCCCCTCTTTGGCCCCCAATATGCAGATGTCGCTGTTAAGAGCAATATGTTGCAGGGCAAGGTATATTACCTTAAGAGCGGTCATGGCGGCCCTGACCCTGGTGCAATGGGGAATTACAATGGCCATACCATTTGTGAAGATGAATACTGTTATGATGTAACACTGCGGCTGGCCAGAAGACTTAAAGAACACGGTGCCACTGTCCACCTCATAGTTAAAGATCCCTATGACGGCATTAGAGACGACAAGATCCTTCTCTGTGACAATGATGAAGTCCATTACGGAAACAGGAGAATTCCCGCCAACCAGTTGGCGCGTTTGAGAGAACGTGCCAGAATTGTGAATCAACTTTACAGGCAGGAGCAAAACAACGGCGCAAAGGAGCACCTGAAGTTGTCAATTCACATTGATTCCAGGCCTCCCAACCAAAGGCAGGATGTTTTTTTCTACCACTACAATCACAGCAGACAGGGAAGACAGGCAGCTCAGCAATTGCACTCGGTTTTCAGCGAAAAATACAACCAACACCGTCCTTCCAGGCCATACAGAGGGACCGTGTCGGGGCGAAATTTATACATTTTGCGAACCACTGCCCCACCAGCTGTAATGATTGAACTGGCCAACATAAGAAACCAAAACGACCTCATGCGGGTTATTTTACCTTCCAATAGACAAGCTTTAGCAGATTGGATATTTGAAGGACTGGCCGGTTTCAGCCCCTAAGCAAAACAGTCTTTTGCATCCTCTTTAATCTTCGGCTTCAGACCGTTATCAATAATTCCAGCTAACACTTTGGTATTAACTTCGCGGACTTTCCCAATCTCCAAAAAGGAATTTGATGAGAATTTACACTGAAAGCCATTCCGCTAGAGTCTGGTGTAAAAGCTGAGTTACATGGACTGGATAATTTCCTCCTAAATCATTCGTAGGGTTCCACTTTTTTCATGGACCCGAAAGATAATGCTACTTCAAATTGCATTTGGGGACTTCTTAGACAACTATGCTACTTATCAGTGTGGCATCCATTCTGTTTTTTTTCAGTGCTGTCCCGTGAAATAGAAAAGTGCTTCAGCGGATTCAATTTCCCTCCTACTGAAGCACTTTGTTTTTTCAGGTGTATTTCACAGACGCTAAAGTTTCATACCAGTCTTTAACCAAAAACCGCTATCTCACAATATTGACACTGCCGGTTTCGACATACTCGCCTCCGCAATTGCACATCACATAGAGGTGATAACCGTAAGCGCCCGCAGGAGCTTGTTTACCGTCAAAGAACCCGTCCCAGCCATCTTCCTGGTCATCGGTCTCAAAAACTTTTTGGCCAAACCGATTATAGATCATAAGCTCGACCTCAATAATGTGAATTCCGCGCACGTATAGTACATCATTCGTACCGTCTCCATTGGGAGAAAAAGCATTGGGCAAAAACACATACGGTGGCTCACAGGGTAATACAATAACTTCAACTGTAACTGAGTCATCGGCTACACAGCCGAATTCATCCACTACTTCCACATAATACGTAGTCGTGGTTTCAGGGAAGGCAATTGGGTTTCGAATGGTCGTGTCAGACAGCGTCAATTCAGCGGAAGTGTCGGTCCAGACATAATCCCAGAAGGGACTCCCATTCAGCACACCCAGGTTGGATTCCTCTCCTTTAAATATCTCATCCGGGTCGGCAAATGCTGTAATAAAATCGGATAGATCCCTTGGGGTGACCCTCACAGAATCTATTTCTGTACACCCGGCCTCATTGGTAACTGCAACCACGTAGGTGGTCGGGCCATCCGGCACTATGTGCAGGGTATCATCCCGGTGACCGGAGACAATCGATGGGTGATCCATCCATTCGATGATATATTCCTCATCCGGATCAAGCCCGGTAATGACAATAATAGTAGGCTCCAGGACACATAATGTATCCTCCGCTCCAACTTCAAAATCAAAGTCAAGAGGGTCAAAAATCACCGGAATGACCTGGGTCCGCTGACAACCAAATTCATCGGTAACCACTACTGTATAAAAATCCGACTCACCGGCTTCAACCACAATCTCTCTGGTGCTGTCTATTACATTGCCCTGATCATCCGTCCAAACTACACTCACCGGTATGGTATCAGGTTGAACATCCACACCGAGTGTAAACTCGCCCTCTTCGCACTGAAGAAGGGTATCTACGCTGGTTTCAATTTCAAACTCAGGTGGGATTATAATGTCAATCGTGTCAAACAAGATGCAGGTCGTGTCGGCATCAGGATCAAATACAATCACTGTAACCCGCGTATCCTCATCCACCTGCACCACCTGTGTGGCCGCCTCCGGATCGTCAAACAATTCAGGAGGGCTCCATTCGTAAACCAAATTGGGATCTCCGCCAGGATTGAGCGTTACTTCTTCTCCAAAACAGGAAATAACAGTATCCTGAAGATTGATATCGAAGAAATTGATAACTATCTCAGCTTGTGCAGTGTCGGGACAAAAGCCAAGAGAACGAAGCACAACCGTATAGACACCCTCTTCTTCATAAGTATGGGTCGGATTGCGATCGGTACTTGTATTCCCATCACCGAAATCCCAGACCACGGGAAAACTCCCTCCGGTGGTAATGGTAAATTGCACGGTGCTCTCTCCGCAGGAATAATCGTATTCAAAGTCCACCTCCTCAAAGGGGTGAAACTCAACCACTATAGAATCCCGCAACTCACAACCAAATTGATTCACAGCATCAAAATAAAGTGTCTCTACAATCGGAACATCACTGAATACCTCTATTTGAAGTTGATCAAGGTCACTCACAATCAAATCATTGGGCTCCCAAATTATAGAAACGGTGTCCAGTGGGTCTATATTCACTAAATTGATCACGCCTGTTTCTCCAATGCAAAAATCATATTTATCCTGGTACTCGAGGTTTACAATAAAACTTCTCAGATCAATACTATCTCTGATCAGGCATTCGCTGATGGTATCTATTCCGGTAAAATACACCGTTTGGCTGATGGGCACATCGATCAGCAGAGTGTCCCCCTGTCCAATCAAATCGCTGTATTCGTCATCGCTATACCAATTCCCACTTCCTGGAACCAGGCCTTCTGCTACCACGATTCGCTCGAGGTCACAACTGTCGGCAAGGTCAGTTAGGATAATATCACTTACCGGTTTTATAATCACCATCACTGAATCCTCAAGTGTACAAATCCCATCCGTAACCGAAACCCGATAAAGCCTACTGGAGTCGATCGAAACCAGTGGGTTATGCGGATTGGTTAAATCCAGACCCTCCTCTGGATCCCATGTGTATGTCAGTCCCGGATCGCTTTGTGCGACTAATTCTGTGGGTTCGAACGGACATACTTCTACAGTGTCTCCAATAAACTCAAAGTCTATAATATTTAGCTGGATATTCTCTTTAGTCAAAGAGTTTGTGCAGCCATTGGAAGACAGAAGCTCCAGGGTTATATCGATGGTAAGTGGATCCCTAAATATCCATTGCGGCAAACTGTCATTCGACACCAAAATGGTATCTCCTGTGTCCACAATCCAGGTCCACTCAACAATGTGGCCAATCGTATCAATACTTTTGTCAATGGGAGCAAGTACGAGTGAATCGACGCACTCATCCAGAATCACATCGAAATCCGGGATTAATCCATTAATCTGTACATCGATGGGCTTGGTCAGCGTATCAAAACAGAGCGTATCCAAAGCAGCCACCAGGGTCACGTAATATCTGCCGGTATCCGGGAATGTATAGGGCGGCGGGTCTTCTTCATCGGTAAAAAATTCGGGGCCATCCCCACTATCTACAAACCACTGATAATTATCGGCATCCACACTGGTATTGAAAAAGGTCACGGTGCGGTCCTCATCACAGAGTACCTCAGGCAATTCAAAATCTGCAATTGGACCCTGTTCACAGCTCCTCACATTCATTTCAAAATCCCGTCTAAAAGTATTGATTCGCACACCATCCCTGTATTCATCTATGCATATACCCACCAAAAATTGTCCATTGATTAATGGAGTACCTGTCAACACTCCTGTTTCCGGGTCAATGGTCAGCGGGTCGTCAGGATTTCCGAGCATATCGGTGGTAGAGTAAGTAGGATGCACCCAGGTCACTAGATTATAGGCAGAGTCAACTGTATTATTGGGAGGCACATTTGGAGGTTGAGGTTTGGAAGTACCCAAACTTGCACCTGTTAATGGTGCACACAGCCTGTAAACCACGGAATCTCCGTCTATATCAGGACCTCCCTGTTCTACTTCCAGTGGAACGCCTCTACAATAATACAAGGGAGGGAAATCAGCCAGTTCAGGTGCAGAATTACAACTTATCCGGGCCTCACGGCTGAACTTAAGCATAAGTGACATACCTGTTTCAAGTGGCTCTTCTATGTTATCTAAAATTTGATTCCGGCAGCAGCGCTGATAAACAAAGTACAAGTCCTCGGCATCACGATTAAACCTATGCAAAACCGCTCTATACACAGCGCGCTCAATACACAAATCTCCGGGTTGACGATCTTCCAGACAGGTTGCGGGAATTGTTTCCTGAATGGTGTCAGAATCAATTAATGGCATTGCAATTTCGTTAGGATCGGTAGATATTGCACCCCCAATTACATCAAATAGATTACGGCTATTCCTGGTGAACTCCCCGGTTCTCTCGTTTCTCACAAATACTCCTATCGAAGCAGGATCATCAAAAACAGCACCCTCCTGAGCGTTATCGCAATCTCTCAAAACAATGAGTTGAATCTCAAACCTACCGTCTCCCAGGCAGCGATAAGTAAGTTCTCCTCCCACGATATGGGTAGCCATTACTTCAACCGGGTTGGCCCAAAAGAACAGCATTGTAACAAAGACCAGGGTTGCACGGAGTAACTTTCTTCTCAGTCCTGATTTTCTCTTCAAATGTATGTTGGTATCTTGCATTTCTCTTACTTTGGAATTAGAAACTAACACATCCCTAATCATTGCCCCACTTTTATTTTAACGATCTCAACGCGCCTCTCTTTGGATGCACCCAGACTGTAGATGGAATTTCTCTCGTCGTCCAAATCTCCAATAACATCAGGTGGTGCCTGAGTCGAACCGAATGACTCCTCACGGATATTCAAAAGACCTTCATCCAGATACTGCACCAAAATCCCATCCTCGTATTCTCTCAATTCATTGATCACACTATTGACACGCCTGAATCCAAGAATCATATTGTATTCTCGAGAGGCTCTGGGCGAAGCATAACCCTTTAAATGGATATCCACCCGGTCACCGGCTTCAAGGTGCGGAACCAATACTTTCAGAAAACTGGCCAGGTCATCATAACCCTTCTTAAGCTCGGTTTCAAAAAATCGGTTGAGTCTCAGTGCTTCTTCATCCCTCTCCTCCCCCTCGAGTGGCTCGGTGTAATTCTCTATGAATTTATCCTTTTTTGCATAAAATGGCCCAAATGTCTCTGAATATTTCACATCTGTTTGCCTACTCCAGGACCTTCGATCCGGCTCATCATTGTCAAAATACAGCACCAGTGGCAGAAAGTCTGCCAAATCTCCAATATTTAGATAAAGGCGCTTTTCAATTCGGTCTAAACCGGCGTAATCCTCCGGTTCCAACAACTCAGTGGCACTTGTGTAACCCTTTCTATTGGCGACAATGCGATAAGTGAAGCCACGCTGGATTGGGAAATTAAAGTTATTGGAATCAGGATTGGTGTACTCCTGCCTTTCTCTGTCAAGATCATCGGTATTGATGACTGCAACCTCTACACCCAACAAAGGCAATCTGGTTCTCGCATCAAAAACCAGCACATCCAACTCAAGCTGATCGGGTCGCAGGTATATTTGCTTGACAATTTCATCTTCGTCTTCATCCAGCTGTCTGGTATCGAAGTAAATAGTATCGGGCATATAGCCCTCTTTTTCAGTTACTACCATGTACTCCCGGTCCCGGTCCAATGGAAAACGATACTCCACCTCATCCGGTGAGTAGTGTTCAATCACCAAATTTTCCGGATCGGCTCTGTCCACCAATCTCACGACAGCGCCAGGCAAGGAGTCTCTGGTCACTGCATCAAAGGTCTGTGTGATCAGATGTACCGTAGGCAGTATTTCCATTTCATATATATCGAAACAGCATGCCTCTTTTTCCTCATCTACGAAAAAGGATTGCTCTCTGTTGGATGAAAACAAAGCCGTGCGGCTGTCATCAGAAAGAGTGTAGTAAATTTCATCGTAGCTGGTATTGAGTGGGTAGCCCAGGTGGGTAATATCTCCCCATTGACCGTTCTCATCATAAGCTTTGTAGATATCAAATCCACCGAGTCCCTTTCGACCATCACTTGAAAAATACAAGGTGTGAGTGGCGTGATGGTAAAATGGGGTTATATCATCTTCTTCCGTATTGAGCGACTCCACATTAAATGGAATTCCGAACTCGCCGTCGTCAAGTATCTCCACTGCCCAGATATCCATACCTCCGACCCCACCTTGCCGATCTGAAACAAAATAAAGCACTTCCCGCATGGTCATCGGATCAAGTCCTACCGACGGTTGGGTGGCGGTATAACCCTCTACATTGATGGTATCGGGCAATCTTACTGCAGCGCCCCACTTACCATCTTCAATGTCGCGGTAATAGAGTTCACAGTTTATCTGTCTTCCGGTCACATAATCGCATATGGTGTAATAAACGCGGTCCATTTCCGGTGTAAATGCATTGTGGGCAGTATGTCTGCCCGGCAAATTAATGGTGTCTGGCAGTGGTTCTGCAAATTCTCCATCCGATTTCAAAATATGGGTTATCGGACGGGGAGGTATGTAATCATCCTCCGGATTGTCGAATTGCATGGACGAGAAATAGATGGTATCATCCACATTGACTGCACCGAATTCAGTAAAGGGTGTGTTAATTTCTGAACCCGTATGATTAATAATAAACTCTTCCACGGGGTTATCGACAATGTCAATCGCCCAACGAGAGGCTTCCATTAACCTTCGGGCGCGTTTCGAGTATTCTTCGTCATCTCCCTCAAATTCACTAAGGTAAATACTAAAGTGCTCTGCGGCTCCTTCGTACTTGCCCTGTCTCATCTTCATCAGAGCGAGATAAAAGCCGGCATTGGGATACTCACCCTCTGTCTGCAAATCAAATACCCTGGCGTAATGCTCCTCAGCGAGGCGAAACGCATTAAACAATCTGGCGGATCGGGCCACATTGTATATTTGATTGATGTTGCTCGTGTCAAATTCCAAAGCATTGCTGTGAAAAACCAGGGCCGAGTAAAAATCCTCGTTCTCCTCTGCTTCATCGGCTGCTTGCAAAAAGGCATTCAGTGTCTGCGCCTGGGATAAAGCCGGAAAAAAAAGCAGTGGAAACAATATCAGGTAACTGTATAATTTCATTGGGATCAATTGTTTAGAATATAGGACAGGTCTTAAAATTGTGCAATGGCCTCACCCTGGTAATAATGTACCTAAAGGAAATTTCGGGGCCACCGTAGCGCTGGGTAGCTACTCTGAAGTCTGACAAGTTGATATCGTAGCTCACGCCCACATACCAACTGTTGAAATCAAAAGCAATCATAGGGACCACCGCATCAACCTCGTCATCATTTAGTCTCGCCATACAACCTATGTCCATAATAAACTGCCTTCCTCTTTGCTGATTAATGTGAAAACTCAACAACATTGCGGGTACGTATTCATGCGCAGACCCCTGAAACTGGGCCATTCCCTTTACCTTCAGATCCAGTAAGTTGCTCAACTGCCAACTGGAAGCCAGCATAACTGTAAATCTATTGGGCCAATCGATGTCCCCGTCATCGTAAAATGTGTGATCCGGTGAATTAATGTGGTGAATTGCACCACCAATATTTAAGTTGGTTCTCGCGGTTTGCTGCCATCTGTAGTTTACACCGGCACCTAAAGTACCAAAAGAAAAGCCGTGACGGCCCTCGTCAAAAGGCTCTCCACTCGAAAGCCCGGGATTGAACATCAGTCCGTCAAACTGATTGTCCCACTGCAAATTATCGCCGTAGTGAAATGAGCGATCCAAATAACTTCCCTGAATACCGATGGTCAGCAGGTTGTTTTCGTCGCGGGCGGCTGTATAAGAAAGAGACAATCCGGCCTGAAGCGTAACCATACGCGAGTCACCGGATTTATCGTAATTTAGTAGAAGTCCACCGCTGAAAAAATTATCCGGATTTCGGGGGTTAATGAATTTCTGATCGTAGCTCCCTGAAAATGTAAGATAAGGAACCGGCACCGAATACCATTGATGGCGGTAATTGGCATAAATCCGTTGATCCCCGTTAAATATCCCAGTCAATGCCGGATTTTTATTCAGCGGACTGTTAAAAAATTGGCTGTAATGAAGGTCCTGTCCCTTGAGGGCGTACCCACCGAGGACCACAAAGACCAGCAACAAAAGACTGATTCTCATCCGTAATAGTATTTTCAATACAACTGGTTTATTTATTTTTCACCTGTGCTATCTTTGTAAAAAATCACCAAAGACACACTTCAGCATATTATTAACTGCAAAAACCGTACTACCTTTTTAAATACGGTCTAACGTCTCTTCAAAGCACAAGATAAGAATTAAACAATTTTTGCCAAAAATTAATTTCCTGACCATAATGGATAGAAAAAAAACAAAGACTTCAATCATTAAGATACCCGCACCAGAGCAAGTGTCCACTCTTGACAAATTCACCATTGATTTTGAGCCAATATCGTCCCTGAGCCTCATGGAAAGAGCTTCGCATATTTTCTGCGATTGGTTGACCTCAAAATTCCCCCACAAAACAGAGACTATAATTTTTCTCTGTGGACCGGGAAACAATGGTGGTGACGGATTGGCGAGTGCCAGAATTATGGCTGAAAAAAATTACAAGACCGCAGTCCTGTTTGTGGGCGACCTAAAAAAAACCTCGCCCGATTGCGGAGCAAATATAAAAAAATTTAAAGAACTCTACCCTGAGAATTTCAATGTTCTTAAAAACCCTGGTCAATTGAGGGAAATCAATAAAAATCACATTGTCGTCGATTCGATTCTGGGAAATGGGCTGACCCGCCCTCTTGAAGGCAGATTAAAAAAACTTGCAGAAACCGTTAATGATCTCCCTAACACCGTAGTTGCCATCGATATCCCCACAGGTTTGTTTGCCTCAAAACACAGCGATGGCGTTTCAATGAATGCAGATTGGACACTTTCCCTGGAATTTCCTAAACTGGCCTATTTTATGCCGGAAAATAAAGATCGGGTGGGCAATTGGGATTACCGGTCCATCGGACTGTTAAAGGAAGGTATTGATAAGATCGAATGCCCACACTATTACCCGACCGAAACCTACATTGACTCTCTTTTAACTCCCAGAGAGAAATTCAGCCACAAAGGTGATTACGGAAAAATCCAATTGGTTGCCGGTCAGTTAGGGTTTTCGGGAGCAGCAGCACTGACAGCACTCGGTTGTATGCGTTCCGGAGCAGGACTCTCCTGGTTGCACACGCCCAAATCCTGCATCTCTCCGGTACAAGCTATCATCCCTGAAAGCATTTGTATCCCGGATCCCGAAACCAGCCACATCTCCGATATCCCAATTTTACCCGGAATAGACACCATAGCCTGTGGTCCGGGAATTGGTAAAAATCCGGTAACAGCCTCCGCTCTGAAAAAAATGCTGGAAAATGTCCACTCGAATCAAAACCTGATCCTGGATGCGGATGCCCTCAATATTATCGCTGAAAACAATTGGCTTACATCAATTCCCCCAAATACCATTATCACACCGCACCCAGGAGAATTTGAGAGGTTGTTTGGCATTGGAGAGAATGACTTTGAAACACTTGAAATCCAGCGATCCGCATCGGTTGAATACAAGCTCAATATACTATTCAAGGGAGCATACAGCAGGGTCTCCACACCCAAAGGCGAAGTTTTTTTCAATCCTACGGGCAATCCCGGAATGGCCACCGCCGGAAGCGGGGATGTGCTGACAGGAGTAATTGCCGGAATTTCGGGGAGGGGCCTTAAACCGACCCATGCTGCCATCGCAGGTATGTATCTTCACGGCCTGGCCGGAGATTTGGCTGCTGAGAAATTGGGACAGGATGGGTTGATCGCCAGAGATATCGCCAATCACTTACCCTTCGCTTTGAAGGTCTTTGAAAAAATATGAATCAGGAGGTTTTAAAAATACTGTGTAATGTAATCTGGTATCACAGGAGAAACAGGAAAAAATACTCAACCCTGGTTCTTTTATTGCTCTCGAAAAAGCCGGATTAAAAATTTTGCCATATTCGCCTTACCTTTGATTTAAAACAACAAAATCTATGAAAATAGTAATTCTGTCAGGTGCCGGAATCAGTGCTGAGAGCGGAGTCGCCACTTTTCGCGGAGCCGGTGGACTTTGGGAAGGACATGATATTATGGAGGTGGCATCTCCAGAAGGTTGGCAAAACAACACGGAACTGGTGCTGGACTTTTACAACAAGCGCAGAAAACAACTGCTCTCAGTTGAACCCAATCCGGCCCACCGTATTTGTGCAGAATTACAACAGTGGTTTAATGTAGAAGTAATTACCCAAAATGTCGATGACCTCCACGAAAGAGCCGGAAGTGAAAGGGTACTTCATCTTCACGGTGAATTGCGAAAAGTCCGCAGTGAAATCGATGAAAACTACATTGTAAAAGTAAGTGGAGACATACATTTGGGAGACAAGTGCCCTAAAGGCGGCCAGTTGAGACCACATGTGGTGTGGTTTGGGGAAATGGTTCCAATGATGGAACCGGCTGAAGAAATTATCAGGAATGCAGATATCGCAGTCGTAGTCGGTACGTCTCTGCAGGTTTATCCCGCAGCGGGATTGGTACTGCAAACACCTCCGCATTGTAAAATCTGGTATATTGACCCCAATCCGGGAAATGAGCTAACCAGCTACTTTGGAAAGCGATTGACCCTGGTTGCTGACAAAGCTTCCACAGGCATGAAGAGATTTAAAGAATATATTTTATCAGAAGCTAAGATTGAACCCTGATCCAGGATTCAATCTTTTTCACCTGATTCCGTAATAGACTTTAGTTGGAGTTCGGCCTTCTCTACTTGAATCAAAAGATTATCCAACTCCTGTTTCCTATCCGCGATTTCGGATTTCAAGACCTCAATCTCAGAAGCGGTCCGCAATTTAACGGCTTTTATTTCAGAATCGGCTTGTTTTTTTGCCTCGAAGACCCGCATGGCCTGTTCCCTTTGTACAGTTTCAATTTCTTCGTTACCACGATTTCTCTCCAGTTGGATTTGGGCTAAAATTTCTTCTCTTGTGGACCGGTGTTCCGTGAGCAATTGTTGAATATCAGCCTCATGTTCTGTTCGCAGGCTATCCTTCATCATGGCGCGATGCTGTCTGAATGAAGCCAATTCAAGGGCAAATTCTTCCCTTTCTCGATCCATTTTTTCAGCACGATTATCTCGCTCTTGCTCATAAGTATGTAAGATGTTTTCTCGCTCAGAGGCCTGTGACGAACGCATGGCAAAAATCTTTTCCGCATGTTGCTGTTGTAATTTTTGAAGAGAATCGCGGAAGGCTAGTTGATATTCATTGTGGGATTCGACCAGGGCGGCTCTTTCTCCGGCTATTCTCTCTCTTTCTTCACTCATTAACTGGTGATGTTCTTTGGCCATTTCCTCGCGCTCATTCAATAAAGCAGTCCTCATCGCCATAATTTCCTGTCTGATCTCGCGCAATTCTCTGGCCCCTGTAAGTCGTTCATCTTCCACTGCCATACGGTTGTCAAGTCTGATTTGTTCGAGTTCCGTCTGCATAGTTTGAATTTCTTCCTCGGCATTCATTCTTGCTTCGGTTACTGCTTCTAAGGCCCTGGTTCTGGCATCTCTTACTTCTTCAGCCAATTGAAGCCGGTAACTCTCCCCTTCTTCTTTTGACAATTTGCGCTGTTTTTCAAACTCTCTGGTAATTTCAGCTAACTCTCCGGCCTCCCTCTCTTCAATTTCTTTCAATCGGGCCTCAGATCTGGCTCGACTTTCTCCAATCCTCGCGGCATGATCCAATCTCAAAGAATCTTCTTTTCGCTTGAAATCTGTCTCCAGTGTAGCTAACCTCTCATCGTTTTCGGCAATTCTTTCAGCAATCGCTCTTCTCCTTTCCTGCAAAACCGCCAATTCAGCTTCCAATTGATTTTCACCTTCGGTACTGATAGAGTCCAGCATTTGACGGTGGGATTGTCTCCAACTTTGAATGGCTTGAGCAAGTCTTTTTCTCTCCTCGACGACAGCGTGTTGAATGGAATCAATCAGCTGGTTCTTGCGGTCTTTGGCGACATGGACCTGGAGCTCTCTAATCGCGAGGACTGAGTCGGCTTCCTGCCCGCTCTTTGCAATGCGTTCGGCTTTTCGCATCTCAGCTCTTTGAACTGCACGGACAAAGTCATCTCTCATGGCGAGTAATTGAGAGTCATGCGCTGCTCGTGTATTTTTTACGAGTGCGTTGTGTTCTAATCTGATTCGTTCCATTTCAGCGCGGTGGGTCTCCTCCATTTCAAATCGCTCTGCACGGCGGGAATACACATCTGCCAAAATAGTTTCCCTTTCTCTTTCTGCCATCGCCTTCAGTTCAGTGATTTCAAGTTGATTGGATTCAGCGATGGCGGCCCGTTCGTCTGCAGCTCTTCTGCGGGCTTCAGCAACCTCATTGGCAATGGACTCCATTTCGAGTTCAGCCCTTGTTTGGGCCTCTGCTATCTCACGAGCTGCGCGCTGTCTTGCTTCCATAATCTCATTGGCAGCGGACTGTCTGGCAGCGACAACCTCTCCGGCAGACCGTTCTCTCTCAGTTTCTGCACTGTCTCTGGCTTCCTGAAGGCTTCGCTCCAATTCGGAATTAATTTGAGAAATCCTTTCTGCTGCCCGTTCCCGGGACTGGACCACCTCAGTTGCGTAAAGTTGTTGCTGAGTCACTTTACTTTGTCTGAGTGAATCAATTACTCGATTTGCTTTTGCCCTTTGCCTGGCGATTTGCTCACTTGTGTTTTTGCGCAATTCGGCAACCTTGTCTCTGGTTCGCTCCATTTCAGTGATTACATTCATTCGAAGAGAGTCAATAATGGAACCGGTCTGTTCTTTTTCACTGGCTATCCGCTCTAACCTATCATTGCGGATACGAAGAATTTCGCTGTGCGTTTTTGCGCGCTCATCTTCAACCTCCTGTTCAAAGCCGGCAATCACCTCATTGCGATGGCGTCTGGCTGATTGTATTTCATCTTGTAACTCCTGCTTTACTTCATACGCCCTTCTTCGCTCCCTCTCAATTTCGGCCCTCAGTCGCTCACCTGTGGATTTTAATTCCTCTTGGAGAGCCAAAGTTTCTGTATCTGATATACCTGAAGTGCCACTTCGCCCGGATTCCCGATCAGTACCAACAGAAGAGCCAGGGCTTTTCCGTTGTTGGGCTGCAACAGGCTGCGCGGGGCTTGGGACCATGTCCCAGTCCACGATGTCTCGCACACATCTTGCTATTTGATTAAATTCCGCTGACCTGCTTGAGTGCAAACTAATCTTGCGCATTACATTCTCATGTCGCTTTCTCAGAAAAAAAGTGGATATTCGGTTTTCGGCCAACCAATTCAACATCTCAGCATCAATGGAGATAAAATTAGTCGAATGCGGAACCCTGCCATCCTGGCGAACCGACCCCCTTTCAGTGAACACAGCACTTTCCCGGTGGCCGGTATTGTCGATGAAAATCATTTCATCACCTCTTTCCAATTGCATGCCATCAATGGAAATAACTTTTAACAGGACACCACGGGCATCTGCTACAAAACCAGCCTGATAAGTAAAATCACCTCTCACTATCAAATTGCGGTCGGCAGTAGTAATAAATTGAGTATTTCCTCTGACAAAGTTGCTGACAATAAAGTCGGAACAATGACTGTACAGCGGATTTTCAATGAGAAAAAAGATGGGTAAAGTAAGTAGTAGTAGAGCTAATTTCTTCATGCGGGTAATTTTTTCAAAACCTAAAAATTTAACACTTGTTAGCATTTTCAAGTGCATTTGTTAATTTTATTAACAAATAGGGTCTGAAAAAATTCCGCATACAGGGAATTTGTCAGGATTGCCTCTTCCGGTTTATTCTATCCCGCCAGTTAAGCAGGGAAGAAATCACAAGGGCGATAAAAAAAGTAGATACAGTTAAAATATCCGCCTGACTCGGGGTGACACTTATGGAAAGTATTCTGTCGAGTATGTATTGCACGTAAGATGCCGGTATTCCTGTCTCACCCAACTCTCGCAAAACCATCCAGTGCCAATCGGTAAGTGGACAATATCCTATTCCATAAAAAATACCCAATCCAAACCAGGAAAGACCGGTTAGCAACAAACACAGGAGGTTCCACTTTCGCAGTGGTTTATATACCCAGCCAAAGAGGTTGAACACGATGAGGGTGCTGTGAAAAACCAGGAAAAATACATCCAGGAAGTTTAACCAGAATGTTGACATTGTTTAAAATTTTATATCCCGACTGAGTATCAAACACTCGCTTAATAAATAAGCCCATCCCTAAATCCACAAGGCCACCAGCGCAAGCTATCCAGGACAGTATCCTGTGATTGTCAATAGGTTGAAACCAATTCACCTATTTGTCAACGAAAGAATAGGAGCCGATTATGTATTTGGCCACAATGATTCTAAAAACTATCACCATGCGACAATTTAAATATGTATTATCATAGTAGCAGTTGTAGAGGGTATATTTGCACCCACAAAAACTATGTAATTATGGAAAAATACTGGGGAATGGGTCCAAATGCCCTGATTGCTTTAGTACTGGTTATAATTATGAGCCAACCGACTGAGGTGTCCGGCCAAATACTCAATATTGAACGGGAGCGAATGCAGAGAGACTCCGCCAAAACCTGGATGGTCAATGGTACCATTGGTGTGCGTTTGTACAATCGAAGTGCGGCAGCCGACTCTCCTGTTGATATGTTTGGCTACAATGCGGGTATCAATGCAGTGTATTTTTCAGAGCGACACTCCTATGCGGCAATTGGTCACCTGGATTATTTGAAAATCAATGAAAACGATTTTCTGAACTTTGGCTACATGCACCTCAGGTCGCATTTTTTTTACCAAAATAATGTCAGCCTGGAAGTCTTTGCCCAGGTATCTTATGACAATTTTCGAGGACTGGATCCAAGAGCACTTGCCGGCGCCGGGATCCGCAAGCGTTTGTTGGACACCAAGCGGTCAACCTTACATCTCGGAGTTGGGGCTTTGGCTGAGGGCGAGTGGTGGGAACATCCCGAAACAGGAGAATCCGTAAATGTCCAATACATAAAATCCACCAATTACCTTTCATTTCGCTATTCTGTAAACGACTTCGTGGATTTTAATGCCATCGGTTATTACCAGCTTGGCTACGACAGGGATTTGAGTGTACCACGTCACAGAACCAGTGGCAATATTAACCTAAACACAAAATTGAGCAGGTATTTCTCCTGGACCAATTCATTTGAGTTCAGCTACGAAGACAAGCCCATTGTGCCAATTACCCGGTTTATTTTCCACTTCAAAACGGGACTGACAATCAGCATATAATGTGACACATCAGGTCTTTCGCTCCTGTTTTCTCGCCGCAGGGAAAAGGATGTTATTTAGAATAAGTCTGTACCCCGGGGAATTGGGATGCAAATTGAGATCGACCTCCGGATCTCCAACTCTATGTGTGTAATCCTCGGGATCGTGGCCTCCGTAAAAACTCCAGAAACCCTCCCCAAAATTACCGTGGATGTAACGGGCCTCATTCAGTCCCCGATTTTCACCCATTATTACCACAGTTGGTTTTATTAGATCACGGTCAAAAGAAGTCGTTTGCCCCATAAAGCCCTTTACAGTTCGCGTGTGATTTTG
The DNA here is from genome assembly GCA_007121335.1 of Saprospiraceae bacterium. Lineage (GTDB taxonomy): Bacteria > Bacteroidota > Bacteroidia > Chitinophagales > Saprospiraceae > PWJY01. The sequence continues at coordinate 21,152 of SKLY01000131.1, forward strand.
TGTGAGCATGGTGGGGACGGGATCCCACTTGGCAGAGAAATCAAAAAGGGTGAAATAATCGTTTTCCGGTGCCACCTGTCTGGTTTTTGGATCAATACTGCTGTATGCATAAACCATTGGATCCATTTCTAGTATAAAATCCCGGAAGGCAAAGGTCCTTGAAAAATCCAACAACTCCTGTGCGTTAGGATGTGGTGGATCTCCATCAAATACCTCGGGAACTATATCTACATCTCTTGCAGCCAGGGCAATATCGTAGGTGTCAGTGGCCGAACACATGGCAAACATAAAACCGCCGGACCCGACATAGTTGCGTATTTCTTCCACAACGGCTGACTTCAAGTCAGACACCTTATCAAAACCCAGCTCAGAAGCAAGATTCTCCAAAGAGGAGACGTGGTTTCGGTACCAGCTATGAGCGTGAAAAGCACGGTGGAATTTTCCAAACTGGCCGGTAAAGTCCTCGTGGTGCAGATGCAACCAGTCGTATTCAGCTAGCCGGCCGTCGAGCACCTCCCTGTCGTACAATTTATCGTAGGGAATTTCGGCATAGTCGAGCACCTGGGTTACCGCATCACCCCACGGCTGGATACCCTCTCCCCAGGGGTTATAGTCTGGGGTGTAAACTGCAATCCGTGGCGCTACTTCGAGTTTGATGACTTCCTTGTTTACCGCGGGATTGGCTATATCCTGTCTTATTCGATTGAACTGAGCCGTGGTGACAATTTCGTAGGAGACATCCCTGAGAATGGCCTCGCGTTCAAAAGCCTGAGTGTGTATAAAGGCAAAACTTCCACCCCGGTAATTGAGCAGCCAGTAAGCCTCCACATCTTGTTCGAGAACCCAATAGGTCAATCCATAAGCTTTGAGGTGATTATTTTGGGTGGGTTCCATGTAAATAATCATGTAACTCGCCAACAGAGGTGTAGTGAAAAAAGTAAGGAAGAGAACTGCAATCAGCTTTGCCATTAATAAAAGGGTTTGAAGTTTGAATTTGATAATATGACACTAGCAAAGTTAACGACAACAATCCTCAGTCATTGTTTTTAGAGTTACCACTTTCTCACTTCCCGGGATCTGATTTTTTCTTCCATCTAAGTTTGTCTCCCAGACTAAAACATTTGCGACATCTGGGCTCGTAGGAATCAGATGCACCGAGCAAAATAGTTTCATCGCTCTGGGCGAACCTGTAGGAATGAGAGGCCAGGTTTCCACAATGGGGGCAAATGGCATGAACCTTGGTGACATACTCAGCCATGGCGAGCAATTGGGGAATCGGTCCAAAAGGCTTTCCGCGAAAATCCATATCCAGTCCGGCAATGATGACACGCTTACCTGCCACGGCCAAATTTTCACAAACCTCCGGCAGACCATCGTCAAAAAACTGGGCCTCATCTATACCGATGACTTCAACACCGGACATGTGCCTGAGAATCTCCGACGAATTTTTTACTAGCACACAATCCATCGCATTCTCATCGTGCGACACCACTGCTTTTTCCGAGTACCGAACATCTTTCTCCGGCTTTAACAGAACATAGTGCTGCCGGGCATAACGAGCGCGTTTAAGCCTTCGCAACAACTCCTCTGTTTTGCCCGAAAACATCGACCCACAAACCACTTCTATCCATCCAGCCGGCTGTAACTTAACATTTGATTCGAGAAACATTTGCTGATTTTCACATTAATTTAACCATTACAGGCATGATTTTCGCCCCAAATATATTTGTAAATTTCGTAATAAGTAAGGACCTTCGCATAATATTATAACAATCCATCGTTATCAATCAAAAAAAGGTATGAATCTCGAGCAAGCAAAGAAAAAGATGAACAAGATTAATCGCCTCCTTGACACCATTGAGCCGGACCAAAGTCCAACCTCTCGTCTCGAGCGCGATCTTCTCCTCACCTACATTCGAGAACTCTATGAATGTGTGCTCGATGATTCAGATGCTGATTTACCTTCTCTGGATTCATCTTCTTTCAAACCCAAAACAGCAGAATCAATTGCTCCCCAAAAGCCTGTAAATAAACCGAAAAGTCCTCAAAAAGAGGAGACGGAAACTTTGGTCCAGCAAGCTGTGGAAAAAAAGCAGGCCCCGGAACCGCAACTGAAAACTGAGACCGAATCTGAGCCTGTGCAGGAAACTGAGCCCTTACAACAAGCTCCAATAGAGGAACCAAAGGTCGAAAAAAAGGCAGCTAAACCGCAAGCTGTTGAAGCCACAGAAGAAAAGCCGGTCGAAAAGCCTCAAAAAGCCAGCATTGCCAAAGCACCAAAAACTGAGGAAGCCGAAGTTGAAACGCTCATAGCAGAAAAGGTCGAAGACGAGCCCGAGGTGGAAGAGTTATTCACCATTAAGAAAGCCAACGAAATTTCTGAAAAACTCTCTCAGCTGCCCATCAGCGACTTGAATCGGGCCATGGGTGTTAATGAGAAAATTTTTGTGAAGAATGAACTCTTTGCCGGAGACGACAATGTATTCAGACAGGTCATTCAAAAACTCAACACCTTGAATTCTTTTGAGGATGCCAAAAACTTTTTATCTACAGAGGTTGCATATACTTACCAGTGGACAGACCCGGATAAAAAGAACAAGGCCAAAAATTTCATCCAATTGGTTTACAGGCGCTACAAAGACAATTAAAAAGCCTGTAGGACTTTCTATCTGTTAGACTTAAACTGCTCGCGATCCCAATTAAATTGAGGCTGCACTCGATTTTCAAGCATGTATTTTTAGATCATGGCAGGCCAAAAACATCAAAGGCTTTTGGTCCGCCCCCCATCTACCGGGATATTAGTCCCATTTACATAAGATCCTGCAGGCGAGGCCAGAAAAGCAATTACAGATCCGGTTTCGGAAGGGTCTGCAAAACGACGCATCGGAACTTTGGCCAACATCTCATCAATTACTTCCTGCTCTGACTTTCCGGTTTTCTTTACCCTTGCTTGAATTATGCTCTCCAAGCGACTGGTTTGCGTGTAACCGGGCAGTACATTGTTGACTGTGATACCGTATCGACCCAATTCTCCCGCCAGTGTCTTCGCCCATGAAGCCACAGCTCCCCTAATGGTATTTGAAACCCCAAGTCCTGGTATGGGTTCTTTCACAGAAGTGGAAATGACATTAATAATTCGGCCGTAACCCTCTTTTATCATGACCGGGCTAATAATTTGGGTCAAAATATGTGAACACACCAGGTGGTTATTGAAAGCCCGGGTGAATTCCTCAACCTGGGCCTCCGCAATAGGTCCACCCTTTGGTCCACCAGTATTATTGAGAAGGATGTGAATTGGTTTTTTCGTCAACAGCGCCTTGACTCTTTTTGACAACTCAACAGGATTGCTGAAATCAGCTACCAAAAAGTCGTGATTCTGACTGCTGTCTCTGTGCAAACTATGCACGAGTTCTGCCAACTTATCGCCGCTCCTGGCCACAAGCGTGATATTGGCACCTAATTCTGCGAGTTCTGCTGCAGCAGCAAGTCCAATTCCGCGACTACCGCCACAGACCAGAGCGTTTTTCTTTGTGAGATTTAAATCCATGAATGATTTTTTAGAAATATGGTCTTATTTCCTGTTATTTTTTCCTTGGGTTGCGTAAAATTCCGTAAATTCACGGATATTTTAAAAAGTAGCGTGATTTAAATTCCTTGACCTGGAATTCTAACTCGCATTATGATCTGAATTTCAATAATTTATAAGTAATTTTTTCTAATCAAAATTCAGCGAGATTATGTTGCCACCAATTAATTTTCAAAAGTGGATTGACGACAACAGGCACCTTCTTAAACCTCCTGTAGGAAATAAGCAGGTTTACCTTGAAAACGATGACTTTATCGTAATGGTTGTTGGCGGACCCAATGGACGTAAAGATTATCACTGGGAAGATGGAGAAGAGTTATTCTACCAACTGGAAGGTGATATCACTGTAAAAATAATCGATGAGGACGGCAAGCGGAAAGACATTGAAATCAAAGAGGGGGAAATGTTTTTGCTGCCTGCCAGGATCCCGCATTCGCCACAGCGCCCTGCCAATACCGTCGGCCTTGTTATAGAGCGATACCGCAGAGGGGATGAGGTGGATAAATTGATGTGGTTTTGCGAGAATTGCAACCACAAGTTGCATGAAGACACCTTCGAAATGACTGATATCGTCAATCAATTGCCACCGGTCATCAACAATTTCATGAACAATGAACAACTCAGGACTTGTGACAAATGCGGTACCGTAATGGAAAAACCGGACTGAACCCCTGGAGTGTAAATGGATGGAAAAATTTACTTTGCCTCTGATTTTCACCTTGGACTGGATACCGGGGAATTCACAAACCGTGAGCGAGAGCTGATTATTTGCAGGTGGTTGGACACTGTCGCAAATGATGCGAGCGAAATCTACCTCGTAGGTGACCTATTTGACTTTTGGTTTGAGTACCGTACCGTCATTCCTAAAGGTCACTCAAGATTCCTTGGAAAACTAGCAGAATTATCAGATTTAGGAATCTCCATATCTGTTTTTTCCGGAAACCACGACATGTGGATGTTTGGGTACTTCGAGGAAGAGTTTGGTATACCAGTCTTTCACAAACCGGTGGTCAGAGAGTGGAACGGGAAACGGTTTTTCATTGGGCATGGAGATGGGCTCGGCCCTGGAGATCGCGGATATAAAAGGCTGAAAAAGATATTCAGAAACCGGCTGTGTCAGTGGCTCTTTGCCAGGCTTCATCCAAATTTTGGCATATCTCTGGCCAATTTTTGGTCGGGAAAAAGCAGGTTGCATTCAAAAAGAGAGGGTTTTTTGGGTGCCGATCGCGAATGGTTGGTCCAGTATTGTGAGCGAAAATTAACCGAAGACCCCTCCATCGATTACTTTGTTTTTGGACACAGACATCTGCCAATACAACACACCCTGGAAAATGGCAAAAGTGCATACATCAATCTCGGGGATTGGATGCATCACTTCACTTACGCAGTATTTGACGGAGAAAAAATGGAGTTGAAAAAATTCGAGCCACAAGTACCCGCTGCTTCTTCAGGGCAGGAGACAAAGTAGAACTCTACCGGCTTTAAAGCCAGAAAAGCCATGAGTTTTAAATCGGTTAGAAACTTTATCAAAAACAGACTTCCGCTTTTCCGAAAACTCAGACCGTCATAATGTCTTTTTCCTTGGCATCGATAACTTCGTCCACTTTTTCGGAAAAAGAATTGACCATGCCCTGTATTTGACCCTCTATGCGCTTGCCCGCATCTTCGGGGAATCCATCTTTAACCTCTCTTCTGACAGCATCCATAAGTTTTTGGCGAGTATTCCGCAGGGAAATTTTCGCATCTTCCCCCAGGGATTTTACATGCTTAAAAAGATCTTTTCGCCTTTCCTCAGTCAGAGGCGGAATACTTATTCTCACCAATTCGCCGTCATTCATTGGAGTAAGTCCGAGATTGGCCTCAAATATGGCCTTTTCTATGGGTCCTAGCATGGACTTTTCCCAGGGCTGGATACTAAGTGTTTTGGAATCGGTGACACTGACATTAGCCACCTGATTGAGCGGGGTTAAGGTCCCGTAATAATCCACTTCAATACCGGACAACATAGAGGCCGAAGCTTTACCTGTCCGCAATTTGACCAGTTCTTTTTTCAAGTGATCAACACTACTTTCCATGGCACTGGCACCCTCCTTTATTATATCTTCTAAATCCGCACTCATAATTTTTATTCTCTATTTGTTGATTGGCCCAAAGGTAATAATTTTTATCGATTTTGCATATAGCGAAATACGAGGTAAAGCAACATTACAAACGAAGCCAGTGCGGCAGCTACATAAGTCAATGCCGCCCACCAAAGTGCAGTTTTAGCACCACGCTGTTCATCCCCACTGGTTATTCCAGCCCTTTCCAACCACTTCAAAGCCCGCTTAGAGGCATCGAACTCCACCGGCAGAGTTACAAGGCTAAAAAGTGTGGTAGCCGCAAAGGATGCAATAACGACCAAGAGTAACTGAGGGAATGTACCCAGGAAAAGAAGAGCAGCGAGAAGCAGATACTGTTGAAGTCCGGCAGCGACCTGAACCACAGGAACCAATTTCGACCGCATTTGCAGCATTGGATAAGCTGTGGCGTGTTGAACAGCATGCCCACATTCATGGGCAGCCACAGCGGCAGCAGAGATACTCCGGCTACTGTAAACCGCCTCACTCAGACTAACTGTTTTTGTAGTGGGATTGTAGTGGTCTGTCAAAAAACCCTTACCTGGTACCACGCGAACATCGTTAATATTGTAATGACGAAGCATTCGCTCGGCCACCTCAGCTCCGGTCAATCCACTCCGTAAACCTATCTGGCTGTAGTGACTAAAAACCTGCTTAAGGCGATTTTGTATCAACCAACCGATGACGGAAAAAACACCCGCCACAATAATAAAGGCCATATATTCACCCATGAAATATTAATTTTTTTCCGATAAAACGCCCACTCGCGTATTTTTTGTACAGAAAACTTCTAAAATACGCTCGCCGTCAATCAATCCTCTTAAATCCGGTATATGGCACGAGTACTTCAGGAACCTTTATTCCTTTTTCATCCTGATACAACTCCAGCAAAGCTGCCATGACTCGAGGAAGAGCAAGTGCACTTCCATTGAGCGTGTGAAGCAATCTCGGTTTTTCACTTTTGCTCCGGGTTCTTATCATCATGCGGTTGGACTGGTATGTTTCGAAATTGGAAACACTGCTCACCTCCAGCCATCTCTCCTGAGCTGCAGACCACACCTCAAAATCGTAGGTGAGAGCAGCAGTAAACCCAAGGTCTCCGCCACAGAGTCGGAGAATCCGGTACGGTAATTTAAGTGCCTTGAGCAAGCCCTCCACATGGGTTAACATCTCATCCAATTGTTCGTAAGAATTTTCAGGTCTGGCGAATTGGACAATCTCCACCTTGTCAAACTGGTGGACCCGGTTGAGTCCTTTCACATGAGCTCCATAAGAGCCGGCCTCTCTCCTGAAACAAGGTGTATAACCTACCATGCGGATCGGTAGCTCCGTCTCCTTAATTATATCCCCGCGGTAGAGATTGGTAATGGGGACCTCTGCTGTGGGAATCAGATAAAAATTGTCTTTTTCAGCGTGGTACATCTGGCCCTCCTTATCGGGCAACTGACCGGTTCCACGCGCCGTGTCTTCGTTGACCAATAAGGGTGGAATAACCTCCCTGTAACCGGCCTCCATGGCTTTGTTCAAAAAGTAAGTGATCATAGCTCGCTGCAAGGCAGCACCTTTCCCGGTATAAACAGGAAAACCTGAACCGGTCACTTTAACACCCAATTCAAAGTCAAAGAGCTTGTATTTTTTTGCAAGTTCCCAATGTGGCAGAGCATTGTCACCGAGATCCGGCAAAGATCCGGATGCATCTTTATACACGTAATTGTCCTCCTCACTGTCTCCGGCCGGGACCAATTCATGAGGCAGATTGGGAATATTGTAGAGGCATTCCCGCAATTCATCTTCTATCTTTTCCAGCTTGGCCTCCTTAAGAGAAAGTTTTCTTTTGAGGTGCAAAACCTGCTCACGCATTTCATTGGCCAATTCGGTTCCTTCATCCTCTTTGGCTTTTCCGGTTTTGAACAACATCCCCACTTCCTTTGACAGTCTCTTAATTTCAGACCGGAACTCCTCGGCCTGCTGGAGGTTTCGCCTTCTTCTCAAATCAAGATTCTTGAGTTGGTGGAAATACTCCTCAATTTCTCCCTCAGTCATTCCCCTTTTTTCAAGAGCTTTAGCAGCACTTTTCCAATGGCCCTTTAACTTTTTTAACTCGAGCATAAATCAACTTTTTAAGATTCCGAGTGGCAAAGATAGTATCTTGGGAATAATTGATCTAACAAATAATGCC
>SKLY01000292.1 GCA_007121335.1 Saprospiraceae bacterium
TGCAATAGAGCAAATTTGTGAAAGTTTCGAAAAGTATCTGGTACATATCGATAGAAATGCCAGTGTGAAAATATTACTAACTTACGCTACCGTGCAATTGGGCCGCGACCTTAGAGTGGCTCTGAAGCGAAGCAGGGAATCTGCCCGCGCCTGATCTTGCCGGTTAGTCAAATATATAAATTATGTCGTGTGCGACTTGTGGAAAAGGGGAGAACGGTAAGCCTACAGGATGTGGGAACAATGGACATTGTGCAACAGGTAGTTGCAATAAATTAAATACCTACGATTGGTTGACTGCGCTGGATATCCAGGATCCGAGCGGTACCGACCTGGTAGAGGTGAGTTTCAAAAATGGAGCCAGTAAAGACTTTTTTATCAACCCGTCCTATACCCGAACGGGAACGGGAGATTTTGTCGTAGTGGATACGGGAAATGGATTTGATGTCGGCCGATTGACTTTGAGTGGCGATCTGGTCAAACTCCAGATGAAAAAGAAAAAAGTCAGGGAGCACAAAGTGCACCGAGAAGTATTGCGAAAAGCCAACGAGGCAGACCTGGATAAAATGAATAAAGCCCGGGAACTCGAAATGCCCGCCCTGGTAAAATCCCGCGCCATTGCCAATACACTTGGACTGGAGATGAAAATTGGCGACGTGGAATATCAGGCCGACCAGCGTAAAGCCACCTTTTACTACACCGCCGATGGAAGGGTCGATTTCAGAGAACTGGTTAGGGCCTATGCCCGTGAGTTTAGAACCAAGATTGAAATGCGACAGATCGGTGCCCGGCAGGAATCACAGCGAATTGGAGGAATTGGCAGTTGTGGCAGGGAATTGTGTTGCTCTACCTGGCTCACCGATTTTAAGTCGGTGACCACCGCTGCTGCCAGATACCAAAACCTGGCCATCAACCAGGCCAAACTCTCGGGCCAGTGCGGAAGGCTGAAGTGCTGTCTGAATTATGAACTCGACACTTACATCGACGCGCTTAAACACTTTCCCAGGAGGGCTGACAACTTATATACTCAAAAGGGCAAAGCAGTCCTGGTAAAAACCGACATTTTTAAGCGGCTGATGTACTATTCTTACGAAACAGAGCGGGGACGTGGGATTCTCATTGCCCTGGATGTAGAGCGGGTCAAGGAAGTGCTGGACCTGAACAAAAAGAGAGAAAACCCCGCAGACCTCCCCGGAGAGCGTATTTTGCTAAGTGATCACTCAGAGGAGGAGGATAGTGAGATAACTTCCGATGTCTCAGAGGGCTTCGAATTGCCCGAAGTCAAGAAGAAGAAAAAGAGAAGAGGACGCAAAAGAGGCAAATCCCGAAGGAACCAACAGCCGAAAAACAAAGGTCCTCGGGAAGGCCAAAATCAGAGAAATAAACAGTCCGGCAAGTCGCGGTCAAAAAACAAGCCCGGTAAGGGTCAGAATAAAGACAAAAAAAATAATTAAGAAGTAACTGAAAATTGATATGGCAGAAAAAACATCTTCCAAAAAATTTGAATTGGTAATCATTGGATCAGGACCGGGCGGTTATGTCGCAGCTATTCGCGCAGCACAACTGGGCCTTAAAACGGCATTAATTGAGAAATATCCCACACTCGGAGGCACCTGCCTCAATGTGGGCTGTATTCCCTCTAAGGCACTGCTGGACAGCTCGGAACACTACCACAATGCCCACGGCAGTTTTAAAGACCACGGCATTGATCTCGAAAATTTGGCGGTCAATATGCCCCAAATGATCAGTCGAAAGGATGAAGTGGTCGATCAAACCTGCAAGGGAGTAGAATTCCTGATGAAGAAAAATAAGGTGGAAGTTTTTCATGGCATCGGTTCCTTTCTTGATGAAAATACCATAAAGGTCGAATCGGATAAAGAGGAGCAAATCCTCGTGGCGGAAAAGATCATTATCGCCACCGGCTCCAAACCCAACACCCCCGATGTTTTTAACTACGACAAGAATAGGGTAATAACCAGCACCGAAGCGCTGAATATCAAAGAGGTACCCAAGAAAATGGTGGTCGTCGGGGGTGGCGTAATCGGACTGGAAATGGGATCTGTTTTTGCCCGCCTCGGTACTGAAGTGACCGTAATCGAGTTTATGGATACGATTTTGCCCGGCATGGACAAAGACGGTTGTCGTGAAATGATGCGCGCCCTGAAAAAGCTCGGCATCAAGTTTCATCTCAGCCACATGGTAGAGAGTGTGAAACCGGCAAAGAAGAGCGTCCGGGTAGGTTATAAGAAAAAAGACAGCGAGGAGGTTTCCGAAATAAAGGCGGACTACTGTCTTGTATCCATAGGTCGGAGACCCTACACCGAAGGCCTTGGATTGGAAAATGCCGGACTGGAAACCGATGACAATGGCAGAATCCCCGTGGATGAAAACCTCAGAACGGCAAAATCTCACATTTACGCCATCGGTGATGTGATCCGGGGAGCGATGCTGGCCCACAAAGCGGAGGAAGAGGGCATTTTTGTAACGGAGAAAATCACCGGCCAAAAGCCGCATATTGACTACAACCTAATCCCTTCAGTGGTCTATACCTGGCCGGAGTTCGCCGCAGTGGGCAAAACCGAGGAGCAACTGAAAGAAGAGGCCATCCCCTTTAAAAAGGGTAAATTTCCCTTCAAAGCGCTCGGTAGAAGCCGTGCCAGTGGTGATTTAGACGGATTGGTCAAAATTATTGCCCACAAAGAAA
>SKLY01000143.1 GCA_007121335.1 Saprospiraceae bacterium
TCAATCGCAACAGCGTTTATTTGCCGTTGGTTTATCTCATTTCTTTAATCTCTGCAATAGTTTCAGCATTCATGCGCGGGTAACCCTCATTGCCCCATTCCTTTGCTGCTTCCGTGGAACGATTGAGTGAATTAATAGCATCGTCGTAGTGACCTAATTCTTTTTGAATCAAAGCCTTGGTTCTCAATACCCAAAAACGCTCGCCGTCAATTTCGATGCTTGTCTGAATCCAATCGAGAGCTTGTTCCAGGTCTTTACCTTCCTCGAAAAAATAAGCAGCGGCCACAAAATAATCTCTACCGGAAGGTCCAGCCATCACGCGCTCGATGTTTGCCATCACTTTTGAGTCAGTATCCAGCATAAATGGAATGGCCACAGCGGTGTTTTCCCACATTAGGAGAATCTCCGCTGAATTGTTGCGCAGGTTATTGACCGTAATGGTCATGGTTTCAAGGGTGAAATCCATTTCTTGAGGCTCTACAGTAATTCTGAGAATATCATCCTCGTGATCTCTTCCGCCCGGGCTGTTGTGTGACAGGTCTGTGTGGAAAATAAACTCCCACTCATCCTGTCCGGGAATGGAAAAGAGAGAGTAGGTGCCTGCCTCCAGGGTATTGCCCATGATATCCACATCATCGGAAAAAGTGATCTTGGTGGACGAGTTGGCGCCGGTTCTCCACTCCTGATCAAAAGGTACAAGGCCTCCAAAAATATCCCTGTCTTTAATACTGGGTCGATTGTAGTCGATGTGAACCTGACTGAGTCCCACATCATAAGATACCTTTGCATTGGGACTTGCCGCAGGGGTTTGCAATTGTGCGACCGCGCCCGTTGTCCAAAGAATTGCGAAGGACGCTATCAGTGCGATTTGTATTATGTTTTTCATTGTAAAAAATTTTAGGTGACACTATGATGAATAAAAGCGCGAATATAACAATCGTTTAAGAACTCACGCAATTATCAGTCAAAAAAAATGTCGTACTGATTGCTCGATTTCCGCGCTTCCTTTCGCTTGTGCTTTTCCGGTTGGCGGAGTTCTGCTTCGGGATCGCCTGGACTGTCGATCAAATTTTGTTTGTCTTCTCCGAGCAGCAGCGAGTCTCCCTGTTTTTCCCATTTTTCGAGTAGTTCAAGTCCGCGCTCTTCGAATACGCCGTTTTGGAGATCTATGGAGGACATAAAATTATCGGACAACTCCATAAATTGCTCCATTTCCCCAACTTTACCGGCAACATCATCGGCCACCGCTTCCAGTGCTCTGTCAAAAATCACTCGTTTGTCCGTATTGCCGGAAATCATGTTCATGGCGGATTGCATGGCAGAGTGCCCGGCGTGAATGGCTGCGCGCTCCTGCTCCTTAACATGGACCTGGTCGCTGACGTCCTCCACCAATATTTCTGAGTTTTCGTACATTTTCACCAGTACCCGGTAGAGGACTTCCATCTTCCTGTAGAGGTCTTCCAGTTTCATATTGGAGTCTTTTAACCGGCCTGCCTTGCGGGATTTGAGGATCATAGCAGAGCGCTCGTTTTTTTCTTTGGCTTCGTTGGCGAGATTGAGGTTGGAAGCAATGGCCTTGTTGTTCTTGTGGATTTGCTCATGCAAAAGATGCATCTGCCCCCTAAGCTTGTTGATCTGCCGATTCATTTTTTTGAGGTTTTCCCTCAGATCAGCCACATAGTTTTGGAGCATTTTGATGGGGTCTATCTGGATAAAAAGACCCGTCAACCACCGCATCAGATTTTGATACATGTACCAGACGAAAATCCGCATTTTGGTGTCGAACACCAGATAGGTTACCGCGGCAAGAACCAGTAGCATTAAGCTGAGAGCAAGAATATTCTGTGTTAAGGCAATGAGGAACGGCAAAAAGGTCCATAGGAGGTATCCGCCTCCGAGCACCACCAAAATGAGGACGACCATTCCGGTCACCCCCTCGGGTCTCTTCCAAAAACTCTTAAAATTTTCTGCCGGTACGGACATGCTATTTTCAGTCTAGGTACTTTTTCAAACTCTCAATATCGGCCGTTATTTTCTTCTTCAAAAACTCCAGAGAGGCGCTAAAGTCTGCTGAGGTGCGCTCAATCCGCTCCCGGTTTTCTTGCAACTCGTCCTTTTCCTCTCCAATATCACCTTCCAACTGGCGGATTTCCTCCTCCAGCTTTTCTATTTCCGTCTGTTTCTCAAAAATCTGATCCCTTAGTTTGCGGATATTCTCCTTCCGCAATTCAATCCGGTTTTGCTTTTGGGTCTCCAAAGACTGATTGAACTTCTCCTTCTCCCGTTCCAGCACCTCTATAAAAGACGAAGCCGATTTAACCAGCGAGTCCCTGTCCACACCCTGGTTTTTTGCGATGGCGTAGGCGGTCTTAAACTGCGTGGGTGCATCAAAATCCAGATGATTGAGGGATTTGAGGTTATTTTTGAAGTGCAGGTAGTCAAAATCCTCCTCGCGGGCATCCTGCATGGCGTTGATCAAAATGCCGATAAAGTCCGGGTTGGGCTCTCCCCTGCCGGCAAACTCACTTTCCTCCTTTTTCTGCGCTTTTTTCTGCTCCTTTTCGGGCTTTTCACCTTTTTCCATATCGACATTTTCAACCTTTTCAACCGGTTGATCTTCCCTGATGGGATCCTCAATTTCGGTAATGAACAATGACTTAATTTTTTTCAACATAAACAAA
>SKLY01000055.1 GCA_007121335.1 Saprospiraceae bacterium
AAAGAATTTATCCTGCAACTGTATATTTCACCCTCATCCACATCAATAATAGATCCACCGGACCACCTGCTTCCATCCCAACTAAGGTCCCATATCAGGTCCATACCCAGCAGCTTTTTGTCATCCAGTTCACCGGGGCATTCCGAGCATACTGCATCCTCGGCACCTTCTCTCAGTTCCTTTATTCGAGCGTGAAGTTTATCCCCATTCATGTAAAACTCAACCACTGAGCGCATTTCACCACTGTCGTCATCAAGAATCTTCCAGTAGCCTGATGGAATTTCAGGGTCGGAATAACTTTCTGAGATAGGACTTAAAGCCAAAAGCAGCACACTTAATAAAATCATCAATACAGGCATAATCATACGATTTAAACAGCTTTTGAAACGCAATAGCTCCTGCGAAATTCCCATGCCCAATTAATTTTTTTGATGGGACAATGCAGGTGGTTTCCTACCAGACGCTCAAAGTGCTATCTTTGCAACAAATAAAGCCGGCAAACAATCTTCTCCCCGATGGATTTTACAAAAGCATTGGTGACAGTAGTTCTCAAACCCCTTTCACGCCTCCCTTTTGGGCTGCTCTACTTCTTATCCGACTTGCTTTACCTTCCGATTCGTTATCTCATCGGCTACAGAAAAAACGTGGTTTGGTCAAATTTGAAGACCTGCTTTCCAGACAAGGACCACTCTGTATTGAAAAAAACGATGAATGGTTTTTACCGGCACTTTTGCGATCTAATCGTGGAAACGGTCAAGTTGGGCGGAATTCAAAAAGAAGATGCCATCAAAAGGTGCAAGGTGCTAAATCCTGAATTGATGAACGACCTTTACGAGGAGGGGAAAAGCATTATTGTCATTGCGGGTCATTACAACAATTGGGAATTGGCAGCCATGGTCCAACCCCTTTTCTTCAAATACAAAGGTCTCGGCATATATTCCCCGCTTCGAAATCCAACTATGGATAGTTACATCAGGGAAACACGCAGCCGATTCGGCATGAAACTCGTGCCAAAAAAACAGGCCTTGAAAACGATGCTTACAGAAGCAGAAAAAGGACCTGTAGCCACCTGTTTTCTCTCCGACCAATCACCAAAAAGGAGCCAAAGTGCATACTGGACGCGATTTCTAAACCGTGAAACTGGTATTCCCTTCGGCGCGGGAGCCTATGCAGTTCGATACGATATGCCGGTGGTTTACGGAGGCATGCAAAAAGTAAAACGAGGCCACTACGAAATAACCTTTAAACTCATCACAAAAAAACCACGGGAAATGGGCGCTGAGGGTATTTTGGAAACCTATAACCAATTGCTGGAATCTGAAATCCTGAAAAATCCGGAATACTGGCTCTGGTCCCACAAAAGATGGAAACACAAAAGACCCGTGGATTAAAGGCCCTGTTTCCAAAACCCACTTTCCATACTACCACCTTGCACTATGGTCCATAAGCAAACTGAAACGGATGTTTGACACGTGCTACGTCCGCTTTGCCAACCTTTTCCCTGGATAACCTAAACCCTCTGCAATAGTCCATATTCCAAAAATATCTAACTTTAGTCCCTGAAATAAAGCACCGACCAATGTACTTCAGAATTACTCTGTTGATAGCCGGTTTTACCCTGATTGCACTGGAAGCCACTATCGGCCAGGTACCCACCGGAGATATAAGTGGTGTTGTAATTGACCGGGACAGCAGACAACCCCTTCCCGGAGCCACCGTGATTGTTCTAGAAAAGGAGGAGTTTACCGGAACTACTACTGACCAAAATGGAAATTTCTCCTTCCGTAATCTACCTGTAGGAAGGAGAAGCCTGGAGATATCCTATGTTGGTTACGAGACCCGCCGCCTTTCCAATCTGAACCTCACAAGCGGACGGGAATTGGAAGTGGAAATAAAACTCAGTCCTGCAGCCATTGAAGCTGCAGAAGTCACAGTGAGACCCGAGCGTGCTGACAGCGATCCGGTCAATCCATTTTCAACAGTTTCTTCCCGTTCTTTCACGGTTGAAGAGACGCAGCGATATGCAGCCTCAGTAAATGACCCGGGCAGATTGGCGGTTGGTTTTCCGGGCGTGCAACCACAGCGCGATACACGGACCGATATTTTTGTGCGGGGAAACTCCGCTGCCGGAGTGAGTTGGCGGCTGATGGGCGTGGACATCCCCAATCCCAATCACTTTGCGCGAATTGGATCTTCCGGGGGCGGCATCTCCATTTTCTCAGCATCCCTGCTGTCCACTTCGGACTTTTCAAGTGGGGCTTTCCCGGCAGAATACGGCAATGCCACCGCAGGGGTTTTTGACATGAAGTTCCGAAGGGGAAACCGCAACCGACGCCAACACACTTTGAGAGCGGGGATTCTGGGACTTGATTTTGCAACCGAGGGGCCCATCAAAAAAGGAGAGAGTTCCTACCTGGTCAACTACCGGTATTCAACCCTTGGGCTACTCAATGAAATGGGCATCCACCTGGTCGGAGAGCGAATTTCCAATACCTTCCAGGATCTCTCTTTCGTCACCCATTGGTCTGACAATTCCAACAACCACCGTTTTACTCTATGGGGAATAGGAGGTATCAGTCGCGAAAATGAAGAAGTGGTGGAGGACCGCAGCGAATGGAGAACATACACTAACTACCTGTCCTACGACTTTGA
>SKLY01000106.1 GCA_007121335.1 Saprospiraceae bacterium
GGCCAGTGATTCACCATGACGTGTATTTTCTCGCCCATCAATTTCCCGGTCACCAGGAGGACATCCCGGTTTTTTTCGATACTGCCGTCCGGTCGCTCTATTTCAAAAGGCAGTGGCCGGGAGGATATGTATTCAAAGTAATCGGGATTATAAAACAGCGCATTGTCAATACCCCGGAAATCCGGTGACTCGTAGTGTACTACCTGATAATTCCGGTCCCTGATATCTTCATGGGCAGCCAGGTCCTCCAAAACCCGGCGATTCTCCACCTCAGCCAGGCCAATAACAGCAGCTCCATCGGGACTCTTTTCGGTACCGAGCCTCTTCAGTACCCAGGCCAGTTTGTCGAGCTTGTCCAGGTACTTTTCCGTATCCCACAAATATCTGCCTTCCGGGGTGTAGTCTATATCCATTTTCCCCGGTTCATTGATGGTATCGAATAGGTTCTCCACATTGTAAAAGGCAATGCAAGCGAGTTCAAACTGTTGCCGCTGAGCATTCAACTGAACCGAGCCCAGAATCATGGTAGCGATAAGCGCCACCGGAAGAAATCGCCTAAAAACGCTGCTAAATAACATGGATCGAATGTTTTTTGATCTAAGAACCCCAAAGATAATCCAAAAATTTTTGTCTGCCTCTAAAAACGGCTACAAACTGGTCCATGCATTTAAAATCATTCCAATGATAGTTCATCCAAATTGCCGGGATTCTTTTCCGCTGAAAGCCCTCGTAAATTGCTCTGGCAGGGAATTATCTTTTCGTTAAATCCAATAGGCTTATCCTGAAAATGCAGCAGCGTCGAATGACATCTTTTCTCGAAATAACGAGATAACACTAATTCGGAAAGCACTTGCAAAATGATGCCCGGAAAAACAGCAGGGACTGAAAAAAGTAACCGATGCTGATTCTAACAACCACTCACCTGCTAAACCTGATTTTCAAATAGCCAAAAATTGAATGCGGTAAAAGTTTACAGTGAGTAAAACTTTCCAAATAGCTGATTGAAAAAAATCAATTAGAAATGCGCAGAATTGATTACATTTGCATGCTGAATGTATAAAGTGCTGAAATTTAGACTGTACCAGTCGAGGAGGTAGAAAGCATGGAGAGCTGAGGGATGAAAAAGTACGGGAAAAGGCAGCAAAACTAGCTGAAGAAAAATTATTTGTATGAAAAACATATGGAGACTAATGGCCCCCGGCCTTGCTCTCATTCTATTAACCGGCATGGCCTCTGCTCAATCAGGCAGCCTTACCGGCGTAGTTGAGGATGACAACACAGAGCAAAAACTTCCCGGGCTGGATGTAATCCTGGAGGGGACAGTTCACCAAACCACCACCTCTACCAGGGGTAGATTCCTACTGGAAAACATCGAACCGGGCAGCTACCATCTGGTGATCAGCAGCCGGGAGAATCACATTTACGAACAGGCAATTGAAATTGCGGAAGGCGAAGTACTCGATCTCGGCACCATTAATGTAGATGTCAGAATTGACGACCTGGATTTCAGAAGAGAATTACCGGTAATTGAGCTTGACGAATCGGACTTTGAGAGCTCCGACATTGAAGTCCAGGATTACTCCCAGATGCTTTCAGCTTCCCGCGATCTATTTCAGGCCCGCGCCGGTTTTGCCTTTGGCCAGAGAAGGTTCAGGGTAAGGGGTTACGACGCCCAGTACTCCACCATGATGCTCAACGGCATCCCCATGAATGACCTGGAAAGCGGCAATATCATCTGGGCACACTGGGGTGGTTTGAACGATGTGCTTCGCTCCAGAACGAGTTCGGTAGGTTTGGAACCCACTGAATTTGCATTCACTGACATTGGTGGTGGCACAAGCATCGACACCAGGGCCCTGCAACAGTGGCAGCAGACCCGCATAGGGTACGCAGCTTCGAATAGAAGTTACAACCACCGTGTAATGGCTACCCACAGCACAGGATTGATGCCCGGTGAGTGGGCACTTTCCGTTTCTGCATCGAGAAGATGGGCCCAGGAGGGCTTTCAGGAGGGGACTTTTTACGACGCCTGGAGTTATTTTATTTCGGCCGACAAGTTGTTTGGCGACGGTCACTCCATCAATCTAACCTTTTTTGGTGCACAGTCAAAAAGAGGGCGATCGGGACCTGCTACCCAGGAAGCTTATGACCTGAGTGGCGACAATCACTACAACTCATTTTGGGGGTTTCAGGATGGTGAAAAGCGGAATTCACGCGTTGCCAGATCGCATCGACCCACCGTAATCCTGAGACACGACTGGGAAATAATAAATCAAACCAATATAACCACGGCAATTTCTTTCCAGAAAGGGATGTATGGGACCACAGCCCTCGACTGGAACAATGCAAGAGATCCCAGGCCAGACTACTATCGCTACATGCCGAGCTATGCCAACGATCCGGGATTGGCCGATGCGATTGCTGAAAGATGGAAAAATGAGCCGGAAGTTCGCCAATTAAACTGGGACGATTTTTACTTCGTCAATCGCAGAAGTCAAACCACCATTAAAGATGTGGATGGCATAGAGGGAAATAACGTCACCGGCAACCGCAGCAAGTACATTGTCGAGCAGCGGAGATTTGACCCTACGGTTCTCTCTTTCAACAGTACCATCAATTCAGTAATCTCTCCCACCGTGAAGCTTACC
>SKLY01000229.1 GCA_007121335.1 Saprospiraceae bacterium
GGCCTGGAGATCATGTTCTTCTCAAAAAAACATCCTTTCTTTAGGAAAATTCTTAAGTTTGCCTGGTGGTGATATGAGATTCAGCGAGAAGATGACTGAAAAAAAATACAACCAAAGCAAATTTTTATTCATTCCTATGGTGTTATCATGCAAAAGAGTCAATCGAATTCATTGGAATTAAGCTTAGGAAATAGCTAGGTTTATCGTTATAAAAACCAGTGCATTTGAGCACTGAAAAACACCATCGAGTAGGGCGAATTTTTCAAAAATCAACAAACTTTCTCAGCATGAGAACAATCAATTTTAAAATACCGGACACTGTTGACCTTGACGACAAAGAAATAGCATTGTTGGTCGCTTCAACACTTTACGAGAGAGGAAAACTTTCCCTTGGACAAGCCGCAGAATTGGCCGGATTGACCAAGCGGACATTTGCTGAAATCCTTGAGAAATACGACGTCTCGATCTTTAACTATCCACCATCTGATCTATCAAGAGACGTTGAAAATGCGTAAAATTATCATAGCAGACACAAGCTGTTTGATAATCCTGGGTAAAATCGGGGAACTTGATCTATTGCGCAAGGTCTATAAAAAGGTCTCAATTACGCGAGCTATTTTGTCGGGATTCTGGATTTTTGAGGTTGTATTGTATCTATTCTTACCGAAACCTCAGAATTCCCGCCAAAACCCCAATTCGTAATTCGTCAATCTCCATCTGCCTTCCTCAAGCCACCTAGTAACTTTAAAAACAATTTAGCGTTTGAAAAAAGGATAAAACCACCCATGAAAGCTCCACTTAAAATTAACTCGATTCTGTCTAAATCAGCCCCTAGAAGGACATCAACGACGTAAATAACACTTATACCAGACAGCAGGTTGGGTAAGGAAAAATACAGATAAAACCTATACAGTACCTTCTTGATACTACCCCCTAATTTTTCTCTGTGAATAAGCTGAACTATTTTGTCTGTAAACACAAACCAATTGATTGTCCCAAAAAGTAGTATCTCGAGATATGGGATGTAAATTGGTCTGTCAATAAGAACCGAAGACCATAAAAACAATCCAGCAACTCCAAGTACTGAAGTAAAATAATTAGTTAAATAGATCAAATTTATCCTGGTATCCATTAATGATCCTTAATAATGACTCATGCAATCAACAAAACTAATAACTGCCACTGCCACTCCAAAAAATCCTGAATATCGCTTTCCAACAGCTTTAATTATTTGAACTCCTGTTTGAGCGGACATCAGTCCATTGTCCATTCAACATCAAACCTTTTCCTTGATTTTTTCCTTCAGCTCAAACCATTCATCCCTGTACCGGGCGGCCATCATAAAGTCCTGTTCTTTTGCAGCCTGTTTCATTTTTCGCTCCGTCTCGTCGATTAATTTTTTGAGTTGGTCTCTGTTCATGTAGTCCACTACGGGATCGGCAGCCATGGCCTGACGGCTTTCTTCGGCATAAGTTTCCTTTTTCTTTCCGCCTTTTATGTCCAAAATAGATCGCTGGCCCATGATCTCCTCCCTGGACTTGTAAATGGTGGCCGGTGTGATTCCGTGTTCCTCATTGTAGGCCATTTGTTTGGCCCGTCGGCGGTTGGTTTCATCTATGGTTCGCTGCATGGACTCCGTGATGGTATCGGCGTAAAAAATCACCAGACCATCTGCATTTCTCGCAGCGCGGCCGGCAGTTTGGGTGAGTGAGCGGTCGTTGCGCAGGAAGCCCTCCTTGTCGGCGTCCAGGATGGCAACCAGAGACACTTCCGGCAAATCCAATCCCTCCCTGAGCAGGTTGACCCCTATCAATACATCAAAATTTCCGAGTCGCAGGTCGCGTAAGATCTCCACCCGCTCCATGGTGTCGATGTCGCTATGGAGATAGCGCGTGCGAATATTCAACTTTATAAGGTAAGCAGCCAGCTCTTCCGACATGCGTTTTGTCAGGGTGGTTACGAGAACCCGCTCCTCTTTTTTCGACCGGTTGTGGATTTCATCCAGCAGGTCGTCTATCTGATTGAGACTCGGGCGCACATCGATTGGAGGATCAAGCAGTCCGGTGGGTCTGATGAGTTGCTCGACGAACACACCGTCCGTCATTTCCAGTTCAAAATCCGAGGGGGTTGCACTTACGAAGATCACCTGATTGGTCAAGGCCTGGAATTCCTCAAAATTCAGCGGGCGATTGTCCATGGCGCTCGGGAGACGAAAACCGTGGTTGACGAGATTGAGTTTTCTGGCTCTGTCCCCGCCCCACATCCCGCGTAATTGCGGAAGGGTGACATGGCTTTCATCGATAAACATCAGGTAGTCTTCCGGGAAGTAATCCAGCAGGCAAAAGGGTCTGGTTCCGGGCTTTCTACGGTCAAAAAAGCGGGAGTAATTCTCAACTCCTGAACAGTACCCCAGTTCCCTCAACATTTCAAGGTCAAATTCGGTCCGCTCTCTTATCCTTTTTGCCTCCAAAAACCTGCCCTCCTTTTCAAAAAACTTCTCGTGCTCAAACAATTCGTCCTCAATTTCGCGGATTATGGTATTAAGGCGGTCTCTGGGTGCTACGTAGAGATTTGCTGGAAAAATGGCAGCGTGCTCCAGCGACTCCTGCCTCCGCCCGGTCTCCGGGTCAATGACATCAATGGTTTCAATCTCGTCACCGAAAAAGCTGATCCGGTAGCCGAAATCGACATAGGGAAGATTGATGTCCACCGTATCGCCCTTGACCCTGAAGTTACTCCTCTCCAGCAATCCCTCCGTCCTCGAGTACAGGGACTCCACCAGCGAGTACAAAAAGCGATTCCGGGTAATGGTTTGTCCCACGTGGATGCGAGTAATTCCCGATTTGTAATCCTCGGGGTTGCCCATACCGTAGATGCAGGAAACCGAAGCCACAATAATCACATCTCTCCTTCCGGACAGCAGGCTGCTCGTAGCGCGCAACCTCAATTTATCGACTTCCTCATTGATGGAGAGGTCCTTCTCAATGTATGTATCACTGACTGTAATATAAGCTTCCGGTTGGTAGTAATCGTAGTACGAGACGAAATACTCGACCGCATTGTCCGGGAAAAACTCCCTAAATTCTCCGTAGAGTTGTGCAGTCAGGGTTTTGTTGTGGGTGAGTATCAGCGTCGGACGCTCCAGGCGCTCTATGACATTGGCCATGGTAAAGGTCTTGCCCGAGCCGGTCACCCCCAGCAGGGTTTGGTATTTTTCACCGGCCCCCACATCTGATACCAGTCTCTCAATGGCCTGGGGCTGGTCCCCGGTGGGTTTAAAAGGTGCTTTGAGCTTAAAATTCATCGGTTTTCTGCTTTGTTTGACTCATCTCTGTAAAAAAGGCAGCCGCAAAAAGGTTGCACCCTCTATTCGAAACCGAACTGTATTCACGAATGAGAAAATCCTTCAAAGGTAATGCAACCGAGGGCGTAAGAAAAATATTTTCTTGTTGGGATAGAAAATAATTGAGGTTGAGGGCAATACGCACGGCCGTGCGTTTCTACAGATATTTTCACTATTTTCAATTGAATCCTCCGCGGCCTCAGCGTGAAATCCTATCTACATTTGGCTCCTCTCAGACCATATAGATTACGGAAAAATAATGAAGCAATGAATACTGCCTCGGCGACCTCTGCGTGAACCAAAATCCTACATAACGAATCATCCTAAAATCCCTCATTCCAGCAAGAAGATTAGGATTCTCGCCAAAACAAACATTGTCCATTAGCCTGCCCCCCCAAAGCATTGGGGGGTGGGTCAACTGTCCATTGTCAATTAAATCAAACGCCGGATTTTCACTAACTTTGATCATTGAAATCATCAATTGATTATTCACATGGCTCGACTTTCTACTAACGCAATTGCTGTTATCTGCCTGTTTTTCGCTCATTTTCTCAATGGTCAGTCCCATCAGATGCCGGTTTATACCGTGACTACCTTTCAGGAGCCCCAGCCGGGCAGCGAGGGAATTAATGTCATTGACGGGGATCCAAATACCATTTATCATTCCCTTTGGGGGGAGGTGGGTATTCCCGACACCGTTGATGCATACTTTACCAACCGGGTCCAGAGCGTAAACCGCATCGTTTATGTTCCGAGACAAAGTGGGTTCAATGGAGTATGGGCCAATGTGGATGTGTATTACTCTACACAGGACAATCCTTCGGAATTTTTCCCGCTATATGATAATCCCCTTGAATGGGCGCGCGACAATGAGGATAAAATCATAGATTTGAATGAACCCATCGAAAACCCCGCTGTAATCCGCTTTGCGGTAAATGAGAGTTATTCCATGCATTCCAGTTGTGCTGAATTGCGCTTTTTCTCCAATGAAGAATACGAATCAGCTGCGGGCTACGATTGCAGGGTGCCAACTGATGAATTAGGCGCAACCAACGATCAGGATATTCAGGCAGAGATTTTCGTCGATGGTTCATGGGCTTCTTCCTTTCAGCCCGGGGAAAACATTGAGCGGTCTTTTGATGGAGATTTCAATACGCTGTATCACTCTTCCTGGACTGCTACGACTTTTCCTGTGACTCTAAATTACCGCTTAGATGGTGAGACGACAATTGATTACCTGCGCTATACTCCCAGAAAATTTGGGACCAACGGGAATTTTGGGAATGTGGAAATTCACTACAACACCGCAGAAGAAGGACCGGGGAGTGAGTTTGTACATTTAATGGATTATGATTTTGGACAATCCGGTCTGCCTACGATTGTGGATTTTCCGGAGGCCATTGTGCCACTTAACATCAGGTTTGAAATTCTTGATGGGGGTGGCGGCTTTGCAAGTTGTGCACAAATGGAATTCTATACCCGTGTGCAGGGACCCGGCAGCGAAAGGCCTTATGCGGATATTTTTACAGATGAGCTCTATGCTGCACTCAATGTGGATGTAACTCAAGCCGTCATAGATACCATCAGTTCTGATTTTTACCGGACTTTGGCTCAGTGTCTTTTTGATGGGGATTACAACTTGCGATATCGCCTGCAATCCTATGAAGTTTACAAACCTTTAGCTTCTATTAGAAGACTTTTGAATGTGGGCAACTACAACGCTTTTGAAAATCCTACAGGCATTGTTTTTGAAGAAGGAAAAAAGGCAGCACTTTTTGTCCGCAATATCCCCTTCGGCAAGGCCGTCTTTTTACGTGTACGAGACTTCGCCAATGAGGATAATCCCGTTGACAGAGCATACCAACTGGTCAATGGGCTCAATGTTATCACATTGGAAAATTCCGGTCTTGGGTACATCAGTTATTTCGATGATGATTTGGACCTTCCGGATATTGATGTGCATATTGTCTCCGGAAAAATCAATGGTTACTTTGATATTCATGAATCTGATGAGGAAGATTGGCTGGAGTTGCTTACCGGAGAAAACTATTCCAAACTGGATATCCGCGGCAAATATGCTCATCTGATTTACGATAAAGGTGCCATGAGATACAGCTCTCCTTTTGATGGCAGAAGGCTCATAATGATGTACGATTCTATTGTAAATCATCAAAGGCTAATGCTTGGGATGTACGCATTCCCCGAGCGAAATGTAAAAAACAGGATATTGTCACTAAGTGGATTCAGTGGCGGATGGTATGCCGGGAACCTGGGAATTCACCTCGACCTCAGCTGGGGAGTCAACAGCATTACCAATCCCGATCAACTTGGCCTATGGGGTATTGCCCATGAATTTGGCCACGTAAATCAAGTGAGACCCGGAATTACCTGGCATGGCACAGTGGAGGTGACCGTTAATATTTACTCCACCTGGGTAGATTACCACGTGAATTATGGTGGCAATCCCTTTACCCGGTTGGAAAGTGAGGAGATTAGGCCGACAGGGGACCTGGACCCCATTTCCGGCGGACGCATCAATGCGCATATTTACGACACCGGAGTTCGGGAAAAAGCACTGAAGGAGGCAGAACCGTACGATGTTTTCAAGGTCCTGGTACCTTTCTGGCAATTGCATTTATACTATCAACTCGGAGGTGCATCACGCAATGCGCCTGTCTTGAGTTTCGATGATCCCCCGGCGGATTATGATGGAGTGGATTATGCCAACTTTTATGCGAAAGTGGCTAAAATGGCAAGTGAATCCGACTTAAGTGACTTAAGCCCCGGTGAGCTCCAACTCAATTTTGTTAAAATGGTCTGCGATGCAGTTGAGGAAGATCTGACTGATTTTTTCATCCAAACCGGCTTTCTCCGTCCAATAAATACAGTTATCGATGATTACGGGGAGCGGGACTTCATTATCACTCAGGCTGAGGTCGATGAGGCCATAGACTACATAAAATCCCGGGGCTATGAGAAGCCGGTATCCCCGGTCCTACACTACATCAGTGCACACAGCCTGAACGCTTTCAAAAACCAATTAGAGCTGACGGGTGAAAGTGGTGAAGGGGTCTCGTTGATAGCCGAGACAATAATTATTGCCCACGAGGTCTGGCAAAATGCCGTAGCCTACGAAACTTACGATGAGGATGAAAATTTGATTCATGTCAGTATTTCAGGAACCGGAGACCCCGGCAATCAAACAACTACGGTTCCCTTTCCACAAAATGCAGCCACAGTTTATGCCGTGGGTTTTGATGGAGAGAGAAAACGCGTCTATCCGGCCGAACCCACATCTGTGGAAATCCTCCAGACAATCCCAACTCTGACCATCAGCCCCAATCCGGTTGGAGCAAATGATGCCTTTGAGATAAAGATGGACGATGCCAGGGGAACTTTCCGGCTTGAGCTTTTCAGCACAGAAGGCAGACTCATTATGACCCATCAGGGAGATATCGATCAGATCAATATTCGCATGCAGCAGAAAATAGGGCAATTGTCCTCCGGCATGTATCTCTTGCGTCTAAGTGATCAGGAGGGTAAATCTTGGGAGGCTAAGGTGGTGAGGAAATAGGTTTGTACGTTTTTTTATCACTTATCAATTAACATCTCCCCTAATGACAGCTTAGGGTGTGTCACTTCGCACCACCCCATTAAAATACCCTTTCATTAGTAAAATAACTTTCAAAAACTGGAAAAGCTTTTGCTATTGATAATGAGGAAAAACTATCACACTTACCAGCGATGGGCAAATCTTTTGTTTTAAGCACCCATTGTATTCATGGTATTGCCTTATCTTAGCAGCACTACCACATTAACGAATCACTGTTTTTATCTTAATTCCAAACATCGCTTAGTATGAAATTACATCATCACTATCTTGTCGCATTCCTTTTACTGCTGTTTTTTTGTCTGGTACAATGCACCAATACTCAAGAGGAATCAAAAGTTGAAACGGTATCCAATGTGCCTGAATGGGCGCAAAATGTCATCTGGTACCAGATTTTCCCTGAGCGATTTCGAGATGGTGATTCCACCAATAATCCCGTGGCTGAGCGTATAGATGCACCTGAAGGTTGGGAAATTATGCCCTGGGGTAGCGACTGGTATGCACAGGCTGAATGGAAAAAAAATATGGACGACATTTACCGCCCTGTTTTTTACAGACGTTATGGAGGTGACCTTCAGGGCGTAATGGATAAACTTGATTATCTGCAAGAACTGGGAGTGACCGCTATATGGTTTAACCCCATTTTTGATGCGGTCTCACTGCACAAATACGATGCGAGCGCATATCATCATATCGATAGACATTTTGGTCCTGATCCAGAGGGTGATTTGGAAATTATGAAACAGGAAGACCCAGCCGATCCATCTACCTGGCAATGGACTTCAGCGGATCTCCTTTTTTTGGATTTGATTCAAGAGGCCAAAAAGAGAGGGATTCGGATCATTATAGATGGTGTATGGAATCACACGGGAAGAGATTTCTGGGCTTTTCGGGATATTATTGCCAATGGCGAAAGCTCACCCTACACCGATTGGTATAAAATCATTGAATTTAGTGATGAATACGAAGATGGGTTTGATTATGAGGGTTGGTGGGGTTATAAGGGTTTGCCGGAGTTTACTGAGGTCGGCGACGACCTTCACCCTGAGGTAAAAGCACATATTTTTGCCGTTACAGAACGTTGGATGGCGCCTGATGGCGATATAGATCGCGGTGTATCAGGCTGGAGGCTGGATGTAGCTGAAGAAGTTGGAAAAGACTTCTGGCGCGATTGGCACCAACATGTTCGATCTATTAATCCGGAGGCGTTTACTGTAGCGGAGATTTGGACGGATAAGGCGGTGGATTACGTGAGTGAAGATATGTTCAATGCCGTGATGAATTACCGTTTTACCTATGCGACCCACGAGTTTTTTATCAGAAAAAGTATTGATGCACCGACATTCGGTAGTCGTTTGTCAGCCCTTCTTCAGGACTTCCCCAAACCGGTCAATCTCGCCATGCAAAACCTCATGGATGGTCACGATACGGAGCGCTTAGCTACACAAATTGTCAATGCCGACAGGGCTTTTAAGGACAATACCATCGTCCGCACTGAAGACAATGACTACGATGTCCGAAAACCAACTGAAGAGGAGTTCGATCTCTTAAAATTAATTGCACTTTTTCAGTTCAGTTGGAAGGGCAGCCCTATGATTTACTACGGAACCGAAGCAGGTATGTGGGGTGCTGATGATCCTGATGACCGAAAACCAATGATATGGCCCGATATAGAATTTGAGGATGAAGTGAGTCACCGTTTTGGCAGAGAGCGACCACAGGATCCCGTCAGCTTTAATACAGATTTACACCATTGGTACAAAAAAATCGCCGGCATTCGCTCTTCCGTGGAGGCATTGGGACATGGTGATCTCGAACTATTGTCAGGTGATGAAAATCCGGATGTTATCGCTTTTATCAGAAAAATGGATGCTGAAAATTATGCCATTTTAGTCTTCAACCGGGCTGATAGTCCCCAGCAGTTGTCGATTGAGCACGAATATATAAACGAAGACTTATCAGACTTGATAAGTGGCAGCTTACTGGAAACAACGGATGGAAGGCTACATATTGATATTCCGGCAGTATCTGGAATGGTCTTGGTTCCATGACGGGAACTGATTTTTCCTAAAAGAAATAAACCGGACTAATTGATGAAAATTTAAAAAGCCATAGAGATGACAAAAGTTTTTCAAGCAACCAACTTAATTCTTTATGCAGCTTGCTGTTTTTTGCAGCGGTTCTAAATTCATGTGCCTCAGGCAAAAAGACCATGAATCTGGTCTCAGATGAGGTCCCAGGTTCCTTTGCATATATGCCGGAAGGAATAGCTATTGTTAATTCAGATACCGCTACTTTTGAGCCTTTTTGGGTTTCAAAATATGAGTTGACCAATGCGGAGTATTCAGCATTTTTAGCAGATCTGGAAAACAATTCAATGGAGGATGAATACCGCATAGCGCTTCCGGATACCACTCAATGGGAAGTTTACTTAAAAAATGGAGCTGCAATAGGTCGGAACTATCACTGGCACCCGGTTTACAGTAATTATCAGGTAGTAAATATCAGTCATGAAGCAGCAAAACTTTATTGCGAATGGTTAACTGAAAAGTACAATCGGGAATCAGGAGGGAATGAAAGGTATCTATTTCGCCTTCCAACTTATTACGAGTGTCTAAGGGTGGCACAGGCAGGCACAGACCGCCCTTACTCCTGGAATTCTCATAGCTTATGTGATCAGGAGGGAAACCGCAGGGCCAACTATAAGCATGTGTCCAACAGTTTATTTACCCTTGACCGGGAGACCAATGAGGTGACAATCGTTCATCGCGAGACCGTAGGCGGTATCTATAAAACTGAGGAAAAAAGAGTTACCGGGACCAATGTGACGATACCCGGAGCTGTGGGCTCCTATTCTTCCGGAATATCACGCACTTACAATATGAACGGCAATGTAGCAGAGATGATAGAGGAAAAGGGATAGCCCCGGGAGGAAGTTGGAATTGTCTGGGCCACGACATTCGAAACACAGCTGTTATGGAATACGACGGACCAAAGCCCTTTGTAGGTTTCAGGATTATTATGACTGTTGATGAGGAGGATTAGTTTAGATTTCAGTTGAAGGTTTTACTGGAAAATGTGACGCATA
>SKLY01000067.1 GCA_007121335.1 Saprospiraceae bacterium
CAAGCACCCTGTAATGGATGTGGTCATTGTCAGGGAAAATGAGGAGGACCTCTACGCGGGTATAGAACACCAGCAAACCGATGAGGTAGTTCAGTGTCTTAAATTGATCAGCCGCCCGGGTTGCGAGAAAATTGTGCGTTACGCTTTTGAATACGCGAAACTCTACAACCGCAAAAAAGTCACTTGCTTCACTAAAGACAACATTATGAAGCAAACCGATGGACTGTTCCATCAGGTTTTTGACGAAATCGCTGCGGAGTATCCCGAAATCGAGAACGAACACTGGATCATCGATATAGGAGCCGCCAAGCTCGCAGATTCGCCCGAAGATTTTGATGTCATTGTCACACCCAATCTCTACGGGGATGTGATCAGTGATATTGCCGCACAGATAACAGGTTCTGTAGGTCTTGCCGGTTCTTCGAATATCGGACTAAGTTGCGCCATGTTTGAGGCTATTCACGGATCTGCCCCGGATATCGCCGGAAAGAAAATTGCCAATCCTTCCGGCTTGCTAAATGGAGCGATTATGATGCTCAATCACATCGGTCAAAACGACGTGGCAGAAAAGGTCCACAACGCCTGGTTGACAACCATCGAAAGTGGTGTCCACACTGCCGATATTTACAAAGAAGGTACGAGCAAAAAGCGCGTCAATACGGAAGAGTTTGCCGATGCGGTCATCTCTAACCTCGGAAAATTACCTAAGGAGTTAAAACCGGTCTCTTACGCAGGTGCAGGAAACTTTGAAATGAAGGAGGTCAACAGAAAGCCGGCCAGAAAGAAAGTGTTGAAAGGCTCTGACCTGTTCGTTCACTGGAGTGGAACAGAGCCTGACAAGTTGGGCGCTCTTTTGAAGGAAATTGAGACAGCCAACTTCAAACTATCCATGATTACAAACCGCGGTATTAAGGTTTGGCCCGATGGCTTTGAAGAGACTTTCTGCACCGACCACTGGAGATGCCGCTTCAAAAATCCGGATGGAGGTGAAGTGAGCAAAAAGGATATCATCGAAGTGCTCTCTAATGCCGAAGCAAAGGGTGTAGATGTGGTCAAGACAGAAAACCTCTACAGCTTTGACGGCGTCGATGCTTTCTCTCTGGGTCAGGGTCAGTAATTGATTCACCACTGATTCATGCTGAAATTCTTTAAATCCCGGAAGGTGTTTGATAGACTGTGAATCAGTCTAATTACATCCGTATTAGACTATCGGAGACCTCACGGCAAAAAATGCTTACCTTTGCCCTGTGATTGACATTGTTTTGCGGTGTTGATCGAGTTTTCAACAATCGGTGATTTATGGATTTGACCCTATTGGTGGAGAACCTCCGGAATCCGGCTCTGCTTTTCTATTTGCTGGGAATAGCTGCTGTTTACCTGAAGAGCGACCTGGAAATACCCGCCAACAGTTCGAAATTCATTTCAATATACCTGCTTTTCAGCATTGGATTCAAGGGAGGCCAGGAGCTGTCAACCGAGGTTTTTACCCAGGAAGTGTGGCTGACTATTGGGATGGGCATTTTAGTTTCGGCTTTGATACCGATCTATTGTTTTTTTATCGCCCGCCGGAAGCTCAACCTGTTCGACTCCGGCGCAATAGCGGCTGCCTACGGTTCAATTAGCGCAGTTACATTTATCACCGCCATTTCCTATCTCGAGTTGCTGGATATGCATCCAAAAGGATTTATGGTGGCGCTGATGGCCATAATGGAGGTCCCCGCGATTATTGCCGGTCTCCTACTCATTTCCATTTTCAATAAAGACACAACCGGACCCCGCATAAAAAAGCGGGTGGCTTTGAGGCACTCCATCACCAATGGCAGTGTTTTTCTCATACTCGGTAGTTTGCTTATCGGGTATTTAGCGACTGCTGAGCAGGCCAAGGGTATTGAGCCTTTTACCACTGATATTTTTAAGGGTTTTCTCGCTGTGTTTCTTCTGGACATGGGTATTTCCAGTGGGCGAAAGTTAAATTACTTCTTTAAAGGCGGTCTTTTTCCCCTATTATTCGCCATTGCAATACCGCTTTTTAATGGATCGGTTGTCGCCTGGTTGAGTGGTTTGGTATCTGACGATATTTCCAGCAGATTTTTGCTAGCTATCCTTGCAGCCAGTGCATCCTATATTGCTGTCCCTGCTGCCATGAAGCTCACTGTGCCCCAGGCCAATCCGGGTCTGTTTTTGCCCATGGCTCTGGGAATTACTTTCCCGGTCAATGTCACCATTGGAATCCCACTTTACATGTATCTGGTGCAAAGTCTTTGATTTGTGTCGGTTGAACTTGTTTGTTTGGCTGAGGTTGTCTATTTTGCAGTCCGAAATAAATTCCTGAAAAATGAATAGGACCAAAATTAAAGGGGTTGGGCACTACGTCCCGGAACGGGTAGTTAAAAATACCGACCTGGAAAAAGTGATGGATACTTCCGATGAGTGGATAGTAGAGAGAACGGGTATCCATGAGCGTCGTTTTGGAGCCAGATTCGAGGAATCCACCACCATGCTGGCCAAAAAAGCCTCTGAAAAAGCCATCGCTGATGCGGGGTGTCAGCCCTCAGATATTGACTTTATCATTTTTGCAACACTGAGCCCGGATTACTTTTTCCCCGGCTGTGGTGTTTTGCTGCAGCGAGAACTCGGTATTTGCGAAACTGAAATTGGAGCACTGGATGTTAGGAATCAGTGCTCTGGTTTTGTTTACGGCCTTTCAGTGGCCGACCAGTTTATCAAAACCGGACACTACAAAAATATTCTTTTGGTCGGTGCGGAAATGCACTCGATGGGATTGGACTTCACTACCAGAGGTCGCGATGTCAGCGTGATTTTCGGAGATGGAGCCGGCGCTGTGGTCCTCCAGCCGGCAGATAAGGGAGATTCTTCAGAAATTCTCAGTAGCCATCTTCACGCGGACGGAAGACATGCCGAGGAACTCGCATTTATAAACCCAGGCTGTCACGGAGGTGTGCACGGAAATAAAGATAAACAAGGCTATTCTGACAATGAGTGGGATTCTATTTTTGTCACTCAAAAAATGCTGGATGATCACTTGCTCTTTCCCTATATGAATGGGCAATTTGTTTTTAAAACCGCAGTAAAAAAGTTTCCCGAGGTGATAACCAAAGCACTTAAAAGTGCAGGTAAGTCACCAGATGAACTCAAATTGGTAATTCCGCATCAGGCCAACTTACGCATAAGTCAATTTGTGCAAAAACTGCTTCGCCTCAGGGACGACCAGGTTTATAGTAACATTCAAAAATACGGAAATACCACTGCTGCCTCAATCCCCATCGCACTTTCCGAGGCTGTTGAGCAGGGCGTCGTGCAAAGAGGTGATCTGGTTTGCCTGGCTGCATTTGGTAGCGGATTTACCTGGGGCTCTGTACTCTTACATTGGTAGATCATCTAAACAATAGTAATTTAATGGTTGATATTCTCGCTATCGGGGCTCATCCCGATGATATTGAACTGAGTTGCTCAGGGACCCTTTTCAAACAAGTAAAAAAGGGTTATTCCGTCGGTTTGTTGGACCTGTGCAGGGGGGAACTCGGTACACGCGGCACACCGGAGCTCAGGATTCAGGAGGCCAATGCTGCCGCCGAAATTTTGGGAGCACGCTTTAGGTGGAATGCAGAACTCCAGGACGGATTTATGAATGCTTTCGACCGCGATGCCGTTTGCCGGGTGGCCACTTTTATTCGAAGGGCAAAACCCTCGGTAGTCATTGCAAATGCCCCTGAAGACCGGCATCCTGACCATGGAAGAGCTGCGGATATCGCCCGTGAGGCATGTTTTGTTGCGGGCTTGAAGGCGTTGGATCTTAAGTGGGAAGGTAAGTCACTGGCCCCTTCCAGACCGCGCATTTTGCTCCACTACATTCAGGACAGACATCTCGTTCCCGATATTGTGGTGGATATTTCCGAATTTTTAGATAAAAAAATAGAGGTGGTCAAGGCGTTCAAATCGCAGTTTTACAACCCGGATTCTACAGAGCCGGAGACGCCCATCTCTTCAAAAGACTTTATGGACCAATTGACGGGGAAAGCGCAAACCTACGGAAGATATTGCGGAGTCACTTACGGAGAGGGTTTTATCCTAAACCGTCCCGCCGGAATAGACGATATCAATGAATTGTTTTAATCTGGGCTACTTGCTAAAAAATGCGAGCGAAAAACCTATTAATGTCTCCACCTGAAAGTTAGGCTCATTCCCGCATACAGGCCGTTTAAATTTCCTGTTTCTACCAGGTCTCCGTTTTCCGGTTCGGGCATAAATCCGGCAATATTGGGGAAATATCGGTACCGAACTTCAGGGGTCAGGGTGAAAAAGTCAGACAGACCAATGTCTAATCCTGCACCCACATCCAGACTGAATGCCCAGTCTTCAAATTCAAGGCCACCATAAAGTTCGTCATCCAACATACTCATTTCGTAGCGGTTGAGATAGGGGGTTAAGCTCAGGAAGAATCCATCCTCGAAAAAACCACTCTGCTTTGAAAAGGTAGGACAGTCGCAGTCGTCCCAAAAGGAAAATGGATAGACCCTGACTGAGGTGAAAAACTGAAACATCTGTAATTCAGACAGGTCGCTCTCAAGTTGGCTGTAAGAAACTCCGGGCAAAAACTCGACGCGTACTTCGCTCATTCTGAACCAGTAGTTGCCTGAAAGGCTGTAGCCGGTAAAGGACAGGTCCCCATCTTGAATTATTTCATCGGGGTTGAAATTAAGGTTGTTGTATGCTGCCGAAACGCCAATTTGTCCCCAAAGATGGAGTGAACTCAACAAAAAGGCAATTATGAGCAGTGGTTTCATTAAACTGATATTTTTGTCTTGCATCTTTGTGGCTTATTTCTGATTGTTACCGACAGAATAGGAAGGCGAGGTAAACAGGTGGCTAAAAAATCCTCGAAATTTGGTGGCCGGTTTATTACCAATCGCCTCTTAATCACATTGCCAACTTCGCCTGACGGTTTTGTCATTCAATTGTTTTAACGGGAATGGGTGAGTGAATGTTTCAGTACTTTTCTAACTGACGGTTTCTTTGACAGGGGCTTTTTCGATGGTCACAATGACAGATTTCGAAATGGGGGTTTTGGATTTGTCGGCATACTCATCGTAGGGGACCAGGGAATTGGCTTCCGGAAAGTAGGTCGCGATGCAGCCCCGGGGGATATCATAGGGCACTGTGATGAACTTTTTTGCCGTCCTGCGCACCCCCTTGTAATTGGAAACCAGGGTGACCTCGTCTCTGTTTCTGAGACCGGCCCTCTTCATGTCATCGGGATTGATGAGTACCACTCGCCGCTCGTTGTAAATTCCCCTGTACCGGTCGTCCAGTCCGTAGATTGTAGTATTGAACTGGTCGTGCGTCCTGACAGTCATCATGATAAATTCCTCCTCTTCAGCTTTGAGTTTCGGGAGTGGATTGACTGAAAAATTTGCCTTTCCATTGGGCGTGTTAAACTGCCTCTCTCTGGGGCCATTGGGCAGGTAAAAGTAGTGGTTGTTTTTGATGCGTTGATTGTAGTTTTCAAAACCGGGGACCACAGCTTCTATGCTGTCTCTGATGTGGTCGTAGTTGTTCCGATAGCGTTTCCAATCAGCAATTTTGGCTTTTTGTCCACTAAAAGTGGCCAGGGTCAAATCACAAACTATAGCCACTTCGCTTTTCAATATTTTTGAACAGGGGGGAAGCACCCCTTTGGAACTGTGGATAACTCCCATCGAATTCTCCACAGTGACAAATTGCTCTCCACTCTCTTGCACATCTTTTTCCGTCCTTCCCAGGCAGGGGAGAATAATGGATTTCTTCCCTGGTGCGAGGTGGGAGCGATTGAGTTTAGTGCTGACGTGTACGGTCATGTTGCAACTATTCAGAGCCTCGCCAATGAGCTGGGTATCCGGACCGGCAGACAGGAAATTTCCACCCATGGCCATGAAGAATTTTACGTTACCCTCTTTCATCTCGCGGATGGTATCTACTGTTGCGTAGCCGTGTTCTCGCGGGGGATTGAAATCGTAGTGAGATGCCAGACTGTCGAGGAATTTCTCAGGGGGTGCTTCGTAAATCCCCATGGTGCGGTCTCCCTGGACATTGCTGTGGCCGCGCACAGGACAGGTGCCCGCGCCTCTTTTCCCAACTGACCCCCTCAATAACAGGAGGTTGACGATTTCGCGGATATTTTGGACGCCGTTTTTGTGCTGGGTAAGGCCCATCGCCCAGCAGACAATGATTTTCTCATTTTCGGCTATCCATTCCGCAGCAGTTTCCATCAGGCTCAGTGGAATCCCGGATTTTTGAACGCATTCGGACAGGTCGGCTTTTTTCAGTTCACGGATAAAGTCATCGTATCCTGCGGTATATTCCTCTATGAATTCTCTGTCGAAAACAGTTCCCGGGTCTTTTTCTTCCCGCTCCAGCAAAATTTTCATAATTCCTTTGAGGAGGGCGACGTCCCCATTTATCCGCACCTGCAGCAATAGGTCCGTGAGTGTGGTTCCTCCGCTGATTATTTTAGCGGGGTTTTTAGGATCGGTAAACTTCATCAGACCGGCTTCGGCCAGCGGATTGACAGCGATTATTTTGCCTTCGTTCTGCTTGCACTTTTCCAGAGCAGAGAGCATCCTTGGGTGATTGGTGCCCGGATTTTGACCCATAATGATAATGAGCTCAGCCTCGTGGATGTCTTGAAGGGTGACCGACCCCTTTCCCAATCCGAGGGTTTCTGAGAGTCCCACGCCGCTTGATTCGTGGCACATATTGGAACAGTCCGGCAGATTGTTGGTGCCAAATATTCTGACGAAAAGCTGGTACATGAAAGCGGCTTCATTGCTGGTCCTTCCCGAGGTGTAAAATGCAGCGTGGTCCGGGTCCTCCAGACTGTTTAACTCACCGGCTATTTCTTTAAAGGCATTTTCCCATGAAATAGGGCTGTAGTGGTCTGTCTTTTGGTCGTAGGAAAGCGGGGTGCCAATCCTGCCAAGTTTTCCGAGCTTGAAGTCAGTAAAGGTGAGCATTTCACTCACGCTGTGTTTTTTGAAAAAATCCCCGTGAAGGACTTTTTTGCTGGCCTCTTCCGCAATGGCTTTCATTCCATTTTCACAAAATTCACCCATGCGGGAACGGTCGTCGTCGGGGTCAGGCCACGCACAGCCGGGACAGTCAATACCGCCTTTTTGGTTTAGCTTAAACATGGTCTTTACCATTTGGCCTGTTTTCATATAGGTAAGACCGTGCTTCATGGCGTTCATTATGCCCGGTATGCCCGCTGTATTAGACTTTGGATCCGTGGTTTTTATCCCCGTGTGCTTTTCAGGGGTCAGGTATTTCTCAGACTTTTTTTCAGCCATTTTTTTCTGTGACTTTTGGTGATTGACTGCTTATTCCGCTTCTTCAAAATTGAGTATCCTTTCGGGATGACAATATACGTTAAAGTTTTTTTCTTTCAAAAACCCTATAAGAGTCATCCCGTACGCAGAAGCCATCCTGACGGCGAGGTCTGAGGGAGCTCCGACGGCAGTCATTATTGGAAATCCTGCCACCAGTGCTTTTTGTACCAATTCAAAGCTGGCTCTTCCACTCACGGAAACTATTCTGTCCCTGGCGGGAAGTTTGCCCCTCTCTACCAGTAATCCTACAATTTTATCCATCGCATTGTGTCGCCCAACATCTTCCATCAACTCAATTAAATTGCCCTCCACATCGAATACTGCTGTTCCGTGTATGCCTCCGGTTTTGGAAAAAATGCGTTGGTACGGTCTCATCGTCTCTCCCAATTTTACAATGATATCGGCTTTTACCTGTGGCTTTCCTGTCGCGGGAATAAAAGTGATCGGTCCCTCAAGTTTTTCCGTGGTGGCTTTGCCGCATACCCCGCAACTACTGGATGCATAAAAATTGCGCTTAAATTGGTCGGGGTCGAAATAGACACCGGGTTTCAGATTGACGTAGAGGGTTTTGTCTTCGAGCAGGGAATTGGCAGATTCGTTCAGGTGCTCAAAGCTCTTTATCTGCCCGGCATCGCTAATAATTCCCTCAGTCAGGAGAAACCCGATTGCCAGTTTT
This sequence comes from Saprospiraceae bacterium, assembly GCA_007121335.1. GTDB lineage: Bacteria > Bacteroidota > Bacteroidia > Chitinophagales > Saprospiraceae > PWJY01. The sequence goes on from SKLY01000067.1 coordinate 8,059, forward strand.
TCATCTTCACCCGGGGTACACATATTGATGGCGAGTGGATGCTCTTGTTGTACCCCATTTTTTTCAAAACGAATTACGGTTGCAAGGGGGCGCTCACCTGTCAAATAATCACTTTTTTCCTCAGGTTTTCTTCCTCTGGAAAATCGGTGGGTATCTGTTGCAGTTACGGCTGATTTAACCGGTTTCACTTATAGTTTTTTTCAAGGACAAAAAATCGCGGGCTTTTAGAACCACCACCGCCTGGATTTTTTCTGTGACTTTATAATATTCACAGGTATGGACCAGCAGTGTTCTATGGTTTTATGATTCAACAGCTAAAATGGGGTTAGGTTTGCTGTTGGCAGGTTCTCCGGGCATTGAATTGTACTCACATAACTCAGTTGGATTAACTTTTTGATATCAAAAGTTTGGTCCGTTAGCCTCATTATTTGGTGTCAAAATCCACGGCTATTTCCTCAGTGAGCGGGTAGGATTGGCAGGTGAGAATGAAACCCTGCTCGACCTCATCATCTTCCAGAGCGTAATTGGACTCCATGTGCACCTTTCCCTCAACGAGTTTTGCCCTGCAGGTTGAGCACACACCGCCTTTACAAGCGTAGGGTACATCAGAGACAGTACGGGATGCCGCATCGAGCACCGTTTCACCTTTTTTGGGCATGTCGTATTCATGAATATCCCCGTCTATTCGCATTTTTACCTTCACAAGGTCCCCGGCTATCTCATCCGGTTCCGGTGGCGGGCTGCTTTTCGGAGCTTCAAATCCCTCTGTGGTAAACAATTCAAAATGCACCTTGCTTTTGGGAATGCCCATTTCAGCAAAATGGTCCTTGAGGTCGAGTATCATTTGACCGGGTCCGCAGAGAAATATGGCGTCTGAATCTTTTGGTTCAAAAAACACGCGGGCAAATTTATCCACTTTTTCTTTGTCGATTCTTCCTTCAAATAGGGGTATATCACCTCTTTCCCGGCTCAGTATGTGGTAGAGAGAAAAGCGGTCGAGATAGAGATTTTTCAGCCCTTCCAGTTCCTCTCGAAACATGATGCTTGAAACCCCTCTGTTGCCGTAAAAGAGGGTGAAATTGCTATCCGGTTCTTCTTTCAAAACGGTTTTCAAAATACTCAAAACAGGGGTAATCCCACTTCCGCAGGCAAAAGCGGTGTAATTGCCCTTTTTTCCCGCATTTGGGCTGTGGGTAAAATTACCCTCCGGGGGAAGGGTCTCCAAAGTATCTCCTTCTTTGAGCTCCCTGTTTGCAAAAGTTGAGAATTTTCCGCCTTTGAGTTCTTTGATTCCCACCCTGAGAACTCCTTCGCCCGGAGCTGCACAAATGGAGTAGTTTCGCCTCACTTCCTCACCTTCAATTTCGCGCTTAAACGTCAGATACTGTCCGGGAACAAATCGGAATAATTCTCTCAATTTCCCATCCACCTCTAGTTCCACAGCCACCGATTCCTCTGTCAGTCTCTCTATTTTGCTCACCCTGAGCGGGTAGAATTTTTTCGCCATATTTGTCAAAGTAAATCTTCTATTCGGGGGGTAAAGTTAACCCATTTTAACTTTGGTAAAAAATCATGGTCCAAAAAGCCGGGAAATTTCTTGATTATCCCTACTTTGCACCAATTGATCAACGTATTGCATCGTTTATTCATTCGACCCCATATTTTGTTGAAAACCAAAGATTTTTTTTTAACGGGTGATTCTCCCTGCCTGAAAATTGATAGGTATGCGTTATTTTTCTTTAGTGTTACTGGGCTTCCTTCTCGCCTTCTCCTTCTTGTCACGAAATGACAGATCGATAAATGATTCTGATCCTACCTGGAGTCAAATCGATTCACTGGAAAGACTGGGGAAGCATCGCTCTGCACTGGAATTGACTGAGGTGATTTTGGAAAAGGCATGGGAGGAAAAAGACCGGGAAAATTACCTCAAGGCTGTGATCTATCGCAATAAGTACGTGCATA
>SKLY01000081.1 GCA_007121335.1 Saprospiraceae bacterium
AGTCCGATCTGAAAGTCTTCCTCCCATTTCAGCTCCCAGTTTTCCGCAAAAGAACTGATGGCGGACTGGGTCTTTGAGTCCTGTGTTCCAAAGGGAATTCCGAGGATTTTGAGCCGGTTGAGGAATTGACTGAGTTGAAGGTGCTTTTCTTTCCGCAGATCCAGCTTCTTAAATTTGGCCTCTCTTCTGCTGACCAATGCAGTGAGTCTGAAGTATTTCAATTGTTGCTGAAAGTCCCGTTCAAGGGGTAATCGCTCTTTGTACGGACCTGAGTTTCCAAATTCACTGCCTACCAACACCTCTTTGGCTATCAATTCCCAGGTCTCCTTGTGGTTTTGAGCAATGGTGCTTATGGCAGCTTCCCGAATGTCCTTAAGGACAGGATGGTTTCTCCTTCTGATCTGAGCCAGAGAAAAGGCGAGATCGGAGGCGTCAATCACCCTTGCAGAACTTATATTTATATTCTGTCTGCGAAGGGCTACTGCCATCTCGGCAAAGAGTAACTCCGGGCTGGAGAATCCGTGTTTGTATATGTGGCGGTAGTAAGCTGGAAACTCCACTCCGGCTCCATAGCCGCTGCTTTTCGACAGCCGGTGATAGGACCAGGGAATCCAATTGGCCTCCATTTTGGTGGATTTCAGCCCTTTTAATTTTTGCTGGTCCTCTTTGTTTGTCCCATCGAGGTGAAGTGCCGGCAGGTGATATGCACCACAGACCACTACCAGTTTTTTGCCCTTGTATTTCTTCGCGGCCTTTCGCAACTGAATGCGCATATGAGCCTCGCGAATCAGGTTTTCCTCCGAAGTCTCACTCTCCGCTTTTCGCCATTCTTCCATAAGTGTTTCAATGGCTGTAAAGACTTCTAATGGATGGTCGTTTTCCTCTATGGTTTTGTCCCACCATCGCTCCGGGTCCTCCACTCCGGTGTGTTTGAGTAAGTCCCAAAATGAATGGCCTGACCGACTCTTTCCTGATTTTTCAAGTATTCTTTGCTGATCCAGTTTTGCCCCTGCCGGTAAATCCATCGGAATTACAGCAGCACCATGCTCGTAGGCGTATTTCAGGGCAATCCATTCGGGAGAAAAGGAAGCCACGGGATAAAAGGTGGTGGTCTCCGGTTCTTTGGCATTGTAAAGCATGATTGCCAGTGGAGGTTCCACCTGGTCTATGAGAAACAAGTCAAGGGCAGGCGCTGCATCAGCCGGACATTCGATCAGTAGCAGATCGGGTTTTATTTCCTCCAGTGCAGCCTTCAGCGCTTTCGCACAACCGGGGCCATGGTGTCTGATGCCAAAATAGTGAATGTCTGTCTTATCGCTACCGGTGGACAAGTATCAGGTGTTTTTTCCGGGTGAATGTCGTCCTATTTGATGGTGTTTGTTTGTGCTCCGGGCATACCTTAGAAATTATAATTGATTCCCACGCGAATGGTTATAGGAAGTGCCAGGGTTTGATCATCGTCGAGCAGGTTGTATAACAAACTTATTTCCGACCCCCATTTTGACCAGCGCGAGAAGTACCCCAATCCAATTAAAAGATTGTCAAAATTGAGCGTTCCGGTTGCCAGCTTACCATTGTCAGAGAAAAAATCACCAAACTGATTCCTCAAGGGGAAAGTAGCCCTTTCACGATGAAATTCTGCATGAGCAAATACCTGTCTGAATAGTTTGTGACGGGCAAAAACCCCGTAAGAAAAACTGATGGGGTGTGCGGAAAGATTCCGGTTTTCGCTCCACACATAAGCTTTATAGTAGGTGTAAAAAATCTCCACCCTCGGACCGACCGAAAAATCCTCATTGACCTTATACCCCACCATGGGAGAGAGGCCGAAAAAAAACACATTGTATAGGTTTGAACCCTGAAACCCGAGATTTACATTGCCCCCATACCACAATTGGTCCGTAAAGGGTGTCTCTTTTTCAGAGGGATCTTGTAGTCGAACCTGGGCATCCATTGACGAAAAAGTTACGCCAAAAATTAATAAAACGGTTAGTAAAGGTGTTAAGCTAATATTAATCGGGCAGGGAAAACGATCCGATTCCTTAATTTTACATTTTGATGTTAAAGCCATAATTTAAATGAATTTTCGGGATAAAGGTAATGAAGTTTTGAGAATGCTATCAACAGGTTTTTTGAGATTCACAATTATAATGGCCTTTTTAACGGTCTCTTACAGTGCCTATTGCCAATCATTCACCCTTACTTCAGGGGATGTGATTTCTGAGCGACAAGAGCTATCCAAGCTTGGAAATTATTTTTCTTCCTACAACTTGTACCATTTGGAGTTGGATGCGTTAGTGGACCATTTTGAGGGGCGTCCCAAATATACGGAGCTAGACCTTCGGCTGGGTAAGGAAAAGCAATTTACCCTCTTTTTGGAAACTGCTGAGGTGGCGCGCAATCCATACATCCTCCAAAGAGCGACACCGCAGGGTGTTCAAAGTGAGATGCGCACCAGAAATGTGGCATTCAAGGGTCATGTGATGGGGGAACCGCGCAGTCACGTCCGGCTAACAATAGACCGCAACTTTATTTACGGTTATATTGAGATCGACGAAGACCGTTGGTTTATCGAGCCCAAACGTTTTTTTTTCGGTGAGTCGGAAGATGTTTTCATCTGGTACCACACAAAAAATGTAGTGGATGTTTTTGAAAAAAATCACTGTGCAAGCATGGAGTTGGAAGAGAATCAACAAAATCTCATCCCAAATATGTGGCTCAGAAATAATGGCAATAATCAAACACAGGCCAGAGTAGGGGATTGTTATGAAATTGAAATTGCCATAGCAAGTGATTGGTTGATGTACAACAGCTATAATCAGAGTACCACGGAAGTGGAGAATCGCAATATCGGTGTTTTGAACAACGTGCAGGGCAATTACGAAGGGGAGTTTGACGACGATATCATATTTGTCATAGCTACGCAATTTATCTCTACATGCAGTACTTGTGACCCCTGGACGGGGAGCACAAATGGTGGAGCTCTTCTTAATTCGTTCAGGTCCTGGGGCAATAGTGGTGGATTCGGTGTGCCCTTTGGAGTGGCATCGCTTTGGACTGACAGGAACTTTGATGGGGGAACCCTTGGAGTTGCTTATGTCGGAGGAGCATGTAATAATAGTCGATACAATGTCAATCAGGATTTCACATCCAATGCTCAATTACTGAGAGTACTTCAGGCTCATGAACTGGGCCACAATTTCAATGCCTTACACGATGCCTCTGGTGCTCCGTTTATCATGGCCCCAGCTGTTTCTACATCGAATAATTGGAGTTCAACTTCAATAAATACCATCAGTAGTTTCATCCAGAACCTCTCTAATCAGGCCAATTGCCTGGAGGAATGCGGTGACCCGATTCCACCGGATCCAGATTTTTACTACACTGCTGATCAGGTGTGTCCGGGAGGGGAGGTGTATTTCTACGACCAATCTACCAACAATCCCAATGGTTGGAACTGGTTCTTTCCCGGCGGAATCCCCGAGTCATCCACAGAGCGCAACCCTGTAGTGACTTATACAACGCCCGGAGTTTATGATGTAATCCTCACCGTCGAAAACAGTCATGGCGATAATACGATCACCGTAGCCGGAGCTGTAGAGGTTACTGAATTCGATGGAGTCGAAGTGGTGTTATACGACGATTTTGAAGATGGACTGGGTGATTGGGATTTGGACGCCAGCGGCAATTTAACCTGGGTTCAAACTGCCGTATCACATATGCCAATTGGTCAAACAGGCGTGGGTATAAATAATTTTCAAAATGGAAATGTGGGTGAAAAGGATGCCCTTATTTCTGAAGTAATGGACTTTTCCGGCCGGTTGGAGATTTATCTCGAGGTAGAATATGCCCACAGAAGGAGAAATGCCCTGCGCCAGGATTCTCTGAATATTTACCTTTCCACCAATGGAGGACAGACTTTTGACCACAGGATTTTTGCTGATGCTGAAAATGGAAGCGGTAATTTTGCTACCGCTGCAGATCAAAACCAGTTTTTCACCCCTTCCGAGGACGAAGACTGGTGTACCGATGGTAATTTTGGCAGCGGCTGTATCTCTCTTGACCTCAGCTCTTTTTCCGGTGAGCAATCCGTAGTCCTGCGAATAGAGAATGTAAATGATAACGGCAATAACACTTTTATAAACAGGGTGAACCTTTACTCATCCTGTGAAATTTCCTCTCCTCCCGATCCTCTCTTCTCTGCGTCGCCAACATTTGGCTGTGCCGATTTGGAGGTGTTGTTTGAAGATTTTTCAACCAACTTTCCCAATGAATGGGAGTGGAGCTTTCCCGGTGGCAATCCGTCGAGTTCAAACGAACAGAATCCCTTTGTCACTTATACCGAACCGGGGTTTTACGATGTGACCCTGGCGGTGACAAATCCGGCAGGTACTGCTGAGGTTACTGAAGACTTTTTCATATATGTGGATGATGTGCCAGTTTCGATGTTCGACTACGAGGTAAATTCACTCGAGGTTGAATTTGAAGATCAAAGTGAGCGCGCAATTGAATATTTCTGGGATTTTGGTGACGGCAATACCAGCAATGCAATCAATCCTGTGCACCAATATGACGCCCCGGGTACTTATCAGGTACAACTGGAAGTGGTCAATGATTGTGGCAGCGATTTCATTACAATAAATGTTGAAATAACTGAAAAGCCCACCGCGGCATTTGCAGCTTCGGAAGATTCAGGCTGTGCACCTTTTACTGTCGAATTCACCAACGAATCGAGCGACAATTCAGAATCCTTTCTATGGTACTTCCCAGGAGGTAGTCCTTCTCAGTCCACTGATGAAAATCCGGTGGTTACTTATGATGATCCAGGTAGTTATTCAGTAATCTTAATTGCTTCGAACAGCGTGGGTGATGATACACTTGAGGTTATTGATATGATTGAGGTAGAGGATGTACCCGATGCATCCTTTACAGTGGATATTGACAGCAATCTGGTTGATATTACCAATGAAACCCTGGATGCTGATGAGTTTGAGTGGAGTTTTGGAGATGGGGATTCCAGCCAGGTTGAAGATCCCACGCATATCTACGAGGAGAGTGGTGAATTTTGGCTTGAACTAATTGCGAGCAATGAATGTGGTGCCGATACCACCGGAATGTGGGTCGAGATCATTCTCGGGCCCAATGCATCTTTTGCATACAATCAAACCAGCACTTGCCTCCCGGTTGAGGTCGAGTTTTACAGCCAGGATTCCGGGGATATTGACAGTATTCAGTGGTTCTTCCAGGGAGGTAATCCCGGGATGGCCGACACCGATACTGTTCTGGTTTCTTACTCAGAGCCAGGTCAGTTCAATGTGACCCTAATCGTCTATTCAGAAGTTGGAAATGATACACTTACAGAAGTGGGACTGATCGAAGTGGTGGAAGCACCTGTGGCTTTTGCAGTTCTTGACTTGAATGAGCGCACCCTCACAACTGAAAATACAAGTGACAATGCCGAAACCTACTTTTGGGATTTTGGAGATGGAAATACCTCCACCGATACCGCCCCTGAGCATGTGTACGCTGAGGATGGAGATTATGTGGTGACTCTTTATGCCATCAACAGTTGCGATACGGCTGAGTGGTCAATGGAAGTTCAGGCATACGAACTACCGGTTGCCATAGCATCAGTATTTGGTGACAGTTTCCCAGTTTCCGGCTGCGTACCACTTACGGTAACTTATGTTAACGAGTCATCCGGTACGGTGGACCAAATTGAATGGATTTTTGATGGAGGATCCCCTGCCACCTCGCAGGAAGATACTGTTGAAGTAACCTATTTTGCCCCCGGCAACTTCAGTGCAATGCTCATAACCTTCAATCCGGCAGGAAGTGACACACTCTTTATGGATGATATTGCGCTGCCGGAAGGTGCCCCTGAAGTTGACTTCTCATATGCAGTCGATAGCCTGAATGTTCAATTCAGCGCCGATTTGACCAATGCCGACGGTTTGCACTGGGATTTTGGAAATGGGGTGGTAAGTGATCTGTCCGACACCACCATAATTTATGATGAAGAGGGTTTTTATCAGGTAAGACTGACCGCCTGGAATGACTGCGATACGACTGTATTAGAAAAAGAAGTGGGAGTGGGCTCTGTGCCGGTTGCTGATTTCAGAGTGGAAGGCGAAACCAGCGGCTGCGCGCCCTTTACGGTTGAATTTGAGAGTTTGTCAGGTGACAATGTGGATGAATTTGAGTGGACCTTCGATGGAGGAGAACCCGCAACTTCTACTGAGCCAAATCCTGTAGTCACTGATTCTCAGGCCGGTTTGTATTCAGTTACGCTGAGAGTTTCCAATGAACTTGGTTCGGATGTGATTGCGATGAGTGAGTTGATTGAAGTTAAAGAATTGCCCACCGCTGAGTTTGAAGTGGACCAGGTGGGAGATAAGGAATTTGAAATGATAAACCTCAGCAGCGATGCCGATTCAGTTTGGTGGGACTTTGGAGATGGCAATCGTTCCGGTGATTGGTCTCCCGTCCATACTTACGAAGAAGCCGGTGAATACTTTGTTGTACTCGAAGCTTTTAATCCCTGCGGACTGGATACTGCTGTTGCTGAAATAGAGGTGGAACCCGTTTTTGCAACTGAAATTGAAGACCTCGGTTTGAGTGTCTATCCCAATCCCACCACAGGTGTGGTTCAGATAGAAATGGATGATGGTATGACTCCTGAGGCTGTTAGAGTGTTCAGCAGTTCAGGAATGTTGGTCAAAGACAAAAAAATAAGGGATGCCGGTCAGGGACTGAGTATTAATATTCAAGATCAAGCTGCGGGAATTTACTACATTCACCTGGTGGTGAGTGGGGAAGTGGTCGTAGTGCCGATCAATCTTATAAGGAACTAAAGGGTTCATTTTCGCGGGGTTTATTTCAGAAGCATCCATACCACATTTCGTGAATTTTTGGGCTCTTGACTGTGTTGAAGTGTTATTCGAAAAGGATACCTTTGCCGGCTTAATTCGCATTCAACACAGAGATGAAATATTTCACACAAGACAATTTTCCGGGTTTGTTACGCAGTGCTCTTATTTCGAAATTGGTGCTCTGTGCTCTGCTGTTTTTTGTCCACCAATTTGCTTTAGGGCAGTGTTTCTATCAGGGCCCGGTTGAGATTGAAGACCTCTCCTCTGAATTTATAACACTGGAAGTGGAAGGTGCTCTGAATGACTCCCTGGGTGTCAATGGCCAGGGCATTTGCGGTGTCAATATTAATTTTACCCACACGGCTGTCGGAGATCTCGTCGTTCAACTTATCTCACCGGAAGGACAGGTGGTGACTCTAATCGGTCCCACGACCTCACCTCCACCCTTTACCGATTTTGCCGAATGGAACATCGGCTTCGTTCCATGCAATGTCACCGCAATTCCTGATCCCGGATTTATGGATCAATGGCAAAACAATCAGGATTGGAGTGCTTTTGGAAATTATTCCGGTTCGTATTACCCGTATCAGGGCTGTTTTGAAGACCTTGACGAAGGATCGGTGAATGGAACCTGGACGCTTTTGGTTCAGGACGGATTGCCGGATGACGATGGCGTATTGATTGGATTCAGTATTGTTTTTTGCGACCCGACAGGTATCGATTGTCAGGCCTGTGAACCCGATGGGGGATTCATCACCGGTCTGCCCATTGAACTGTGCCAGGGGGATACCATACTCAATCTCCCGGAGCCGGATTACATAAATGGAGAGCCTGATGAATCTGACTATTTCTACCATTATTTGCTCGTCAAGGAGGATTCCATCGTGGGATTGTGGACGGACAGTTTAAATGTAGCGGAAGATGCAGGACAATTTCGCATCTATGGAATTTCACTTTTGAAACAAGACAGTTCAGTACTTGACAGTGCTATTCAAAATTACACCATCTCTGAATTAATCGATGCCCTCAACCAAAATATTCCTGTCTTTTGCGCCAGTATATCGCTTGGTTTTGTAAACCTGACAGTAAATCCCACCTATGATGAACTCATTGAGGTGGTGCAGTGTGCAGGTGAAGGATTTCTGTTTGGAGATACTCTCCTCACCGAGCCCGGCTCACATTTTTTTCAATACCAAACTGTCCATGGATGTGACAGCATAGTGGAGGTCAATCTGCAGTTCGATTCGGTGGAAACCTCCATAACGGCATCGGATAGCATATTGAATTGCCACATCCCTGAAATTCAGTTGAATGGCGCCGGCTCTGTTTATCCCGGGGATGCTTTTTTCAACTGGTGGACCAGCGATGGAAATATCACTGGTCCTGAAGACAGCACTTCTGCCACTGTCGATGCAGCGGGAACTTATTTTTTGGAAATTGGAGTCGGTCTTTGCAGGGATACAGCATCGGTGGAAGTGACGGGCAATCCCGATGGGCCCTTGGTGGAATTTGAAGTAAATGAAATGAATTGCCTGGTTGATTCCGCGGAAATTTGGATTGAGGATACGACCGGCCTTTTATCTGCCAGTTGGACCGGACCGGATGGCTTTGAAGAAACCGGTTTTTCATTACAGGTAGCTGCTGAAGGCCTCTATTTTGCAGAGGTGATTGATGTGGACAGTTGTGCTGCCATTGACTCGATATGGGTGATGGGGGATTTTTCGCAACCTTCATTCGCGATCGATTCCATTGGGGCCCCTTGTGAAGGTGATTCCATCAACCTGACAGACGATACTTTCGATCCCGAATGGGAGATAAGTTGGTATTTCGAAGGGGATACGCTTGAGGGTAACCAACCCCTTGTCTGGGTACCCGGGGTTTACGTTGCAGATATAGTTGGGGTCAATGGTTGCATTGGTACGGATAGCATTGTTTTTCACCATCTGCATCCCAAACCCGAGGTAACCTTTGCGTCCGCACCTCTTGACTGCAGGGAATCAAGTGTTTTATTGATTGCCACCACAGGCATAAGCAATTCCAGCTATCAGTGGATGGGACCCGGTGGCTTTCAGTCAGGCAGTCAGCAAATTCAAGCGCCCGAGCCCGGACGGTACGACCTCAGCGTAATTACGCCCCAGGGCTGCGAATTGGATACCTTTTACAATTTGGTCTCACTAGGTAATTTGCCTGAGATCACTTTTGCTCTTTCGGATTCATCGGGATGTATCTCGGACAGCGTGCAGATAATCACCGATTCAGATTTCAGTCAATTGGATTACAATTGGAACGGCCCCGGAGGCTTTGAATCCACTGAGTCCTCGCCCTGGGTCTCAGAGGAAGGTTGGTATTTTTTGGAAGTGATTAGCCCCGGGAGCTGCGAGGTGTTAGATTCAGTATTTGTCCCCAATGAAATACCCCTGTCCGATTTTGTGATCTCCTCGGATACTCTCAACTGTGAAAGGGAAATGGGATACCTGAGGGTGGATGGACCCCCGGGCTGGGAATTCAACTGGAGCGGCCCGGGACTTCTCGATTCTTCGGGGGATTCTGTTCGATTTGAAGAGGCCGGTGAGTACAGTTTGACCATTTCCGATGCAAATGAAGAGTGTACAGGAACCATAAGCCACGAGACAGTGGGCGATTTCTCACTCCCCCTTGCATGGTTCTCCGCAGACTCACTGAGCTGTGTGCCTGAAACTGCATTCATCTCCCTGGATTCAACCGACGGGTTTTTGCTGGACCTGACCGGGCCCGGAATTGTAGAGGTGGAATCGAATCAGGTTGAGGTTGACAGGGCCGGGACATACCAATTTTTTATCGGTGGAAATAATGGCTGTGTGGATACCTTTGATGTGGTGGTTTTTGGGGATACCCTGCCACCAGCTATTGATTTTTCCGCACCGGTAATCGGATGTGGACAGGATTCTGTCTTGCTGGAATACAATGCAACCGGAACAATTGCCTTCCAGGAGTGGTATGGTCCCGATGGGTTTTTCTCTACGGATTCAAGTGTTTTTACCTCTGTGCCCGGAGACTATACACTCATTTACGAAGGAATAAATGGCTGTGCAGATACGGTGCAATTCGAGGTAGTGGAGGATATGACCGCTCCGCCCATCACTATTGCATCCGTTCAGGAAATCAATTGCGCAAACGATCAGGTTGTGGTGTCCATTCAGGACCCATTGCCGGGTTTTGATTATTCCTGGACTTTGCCAAACGGCGACACGGTGGAGGGAGATAGTTTGACTACTTCTCAAAGTGGCTGGCATTTTGTGGATGTGGCTGACCTGGACGGATGTATGGGTAGAGACTCGGTGTTTGTGAATGAAAATTTTGAACTACCCGATTTTTCTATTTGGCTGGATTCCATCAGTTGTCAAAGAGACTCAGCCACAGTAGAAGTGATGACAGATACCGGAAGCTCATTCAGTTGGACCGGCCCCGGTGGTTTTGAGAGTGATAGCGGCATCATCCGGGTGGGCAATGCAGGAGTTTATAACCTCCAGGTTGTCGGCTCCAATGGCTGCTCAGTGGATACTTCCATTGCGGTGGTGGCCGACACCTTCCCGCCGGAAATCTCTATTTTGGGTGATAGTGTGTTGACTTGCACGGATTCTGTGATAGAACTCACTGCTTCCATTTCGGGCCATCATGAATCTCTGACCTGGACTTTGCCCGGCGGGGAGGAGCACACAGGGGTGACCCTCAATGCCACTCAAGCCGGACTTTACTCGCTTGAGGTGCTAGGAGAAAATGGATGTATTGCTTTTGCCGAAATAACCGTGGAAATAGATACCACACCCATTGAATTTGAAGCCATCACCACAGAGATTAGCTGCCAGGAACCAACTGCTTCCATCCAGCTCGTTATTGACGGAGATTTCGAAGAAGTGCTATGGCCCACTGAAATACAGGAAGGAGCCAGCCCTGAATTGGGTTCTTCAATGGAAGGGGGAACCTTTTTGGTGGGAGTCAGGGGTGTTAATGGGTGTTTGTCGGAAAAAGAAATTGAAATAGCTGTGGACACTCTTCCGCCCATTGTCGATATTGAACTCCTCTCCCAGGATTGTATCGATATGCAGTCAATTCTTGTGGCTGTGGCGGATACGACCGTTGCTGAGTTGCAGTGGTTTGACGAATCCGGTTTTCTCACTTCGGACGACAGCGTAGTGGTGGAGGGCAGCGCATTGCTCACTCTTCGCGCAATAGGTGAGAATGGTTGCATAGCTGAGTTGGATTACGTTCTGGAACCAGAGTACGATTTGCCCTCCATCGAATTTGAACCTGTTGAGCCGATAAGTTGTGACCGGAATGAGGTTGTAATCAATGCCGGTGAATCCGATTCGGGACCCGGATTTATTTTTTCCTGGACCGGCCCGGGAATTGTGAGTGGGGCGGATAGCTCGGTTATCGTGGTAGATGCTGTGGGTGAATACACACTTGAACTTTTGGATGAAGAAAGTGGATGTGCAGCCTCTGAAACTATAGTTGTTGAAGGGGATACTACACCACCCCTTGCCAACGCTGTTGCACTTGGTGAAATAAGCTGTGAAAATGAAGAGGTCAGCCTTGTCGCAGAGGGAAGCAGTGAGGGTGATAATATTCTGTATGAGTGGTTGCCTATGGACGAAGAGGGAAATGTCGTCTCAGGTCAAAACTCTTTTGAAGCCGTTGTTGACCGGGCCGGTTCGTATGTGCTAATTGTTACCAGTGCAGATAATGGATGCTCAGCCGCTGATACAATCTTTGTGGAGGAAAGCGGTGATCTGATCCGTGGAATTGAATACAAAATCACAGAGCCGACTTGCTTCGGTGAAGTCGATGGTGTGCTCGAAGTGGTTTCTGTGGATGGCGGTACTGCTCCCTACACCTTCTCCTTTGATGGAGGTGATTCGTTTGATGAGTTGGAAGTCATCGGAGGTCTTGCTGCCGGTGATTATCCTGTGATAGTGAGAGATGCCAACGGTTGTGAATACAGCCAAAATGTGCTTATTAGTGAACCTGATGAATTGCTCGTCTCTTTAGGTGGAGACCGTTCGGTGGAGTTGGGCCAAACAGTGATTTTGACTGGTGAGCTCAGCCCGGTAAATGCTGCCATTGAAGAGTGGCTTTGGGATCCCTTGCCGGACTTTGGTTGTGTGGATTGTCCCGAAGCAGAATTCGCACCGGAAGATGACATACAGGTGCAGGTGACAGTTGTAGATTCCAATGGGTGTAATGCGTCCGACCAGATCAATATTTCAGTAACGGTGACAAGGTCGGCCTATTTACCCAATGCCTTCAGCCCCAATGAGGATGGTGTGAACGATTTCTTCGGAGTTTACGGAGAACCGGATCGACTGACTGAAATTTTGGAATTCAGGGTGTTTGACCGCTGGGGCAATCAGGTGTTTGTTAGACAAAATGTGGAGTATATTCCCGAACTGGATGAGGCCACAGCCTGGGACGGAACATTCAGAGGAGAAGAAGTGCCTCCGGGGATTTACACCTACTTTGTGGTGCTGCGGTTTATGGACGGACAAAAAGAGCGAATGCAGGGTGATGTCCTTTTGGTTAGGTAGTGGCGGCTGCTGAAAAAAACTTTTAAGATCTTTTTGAAGGTAGAATTTTTTGAGACAACAGCTTTCAAATTGATAGTCGCCCTTGATTCGAGCTCTAAAACCACCGTCACTTTTTGTAACTTTGTTCCAAATGGGTAACATTACAAACCAACGACTAAGTAGGACTACAAGAAAATGGCAGAAAACAGAACAAAAATTTGTTTAATTAACAAACAAGTCATAATTTTGTCTTTGACCAAAAAACATTTGCTATGATTGCCAAGCCTGAAGAGGTCCTGGAATCGGTTTTTGGATACAGCGAATTCCGGGATACCCAAAAAGAGATAATCGATACCGTCCTGAGTGGAAAGGATGCACTTGTGCTGATGCCCACCGGTGGAGGTAAATCGCTTTGTTACCAAATACCCGCACTTTGTAAACCCGGAACTGCCATTGTTGTCTCGCCCCTGATTGCACTGATGAAAGACCAGGTCGATGCATTGAAGCTCCACGGAGTGAAGGCCGAGTTTCTTAACAGCACGCTTGACCCCATGGAGCAAAAACGGATTGTGAGTGATCTGAGGCGCGGGGATGTCGATTTGTTGTACATATCACCTGAGCGTATCAATGAGAGCTTCTGGAATTTTCTCGAATCGCTGGAACTGAATCTTTTTGCGGTTGATGAAGCCCATTGCATTTCTCACTGGGGCCACGATTTCAGGCCGGATTACCGAAAGTTGCAGGTTTTAAAGCAGAGGTTTCCCGATGTCCCGCTGATTGCACTTACCGCCACAGCCGACGAATTGACACGCGACGATATTTTGGGCAATTTGAGAATGCGATTTCCCGAAGTATTTGTGTCCAGTTTCAACCGTCCCAATATCAAATACCTCGTAGAACCCAAACGGCGTAGTTTTGATAAACTGGTGGAATTTTTGCGTGAGC
This sequence comes from Saprospiraceae bacterium, assembly GCA_007121335.1. GTDB lineage: Bacteria > Bacteroidota > Bacteroidia > Chitinophagales > Saprospiraceae > PWJY01. The sequence continues at coordinate 13,361 of SKLY01000081.1, forward strand.
AAAATGGCGAATCAGGTATAATTTACTGTCTGAGCAGGGCATCTACTGAAGAACTGGCGGAGGATTTGCGAAGTCTGGGCTTTAATGCCATCCACTATCACGCGCAACTCGACCGGGCAGAAAGAGCCAAAAATCAAGAGTTGTTTTCCAGGGATGAAGTTCAGATCGTAGTGGCTACCATTGCTTTCGGAATGGGAATTGACAAATCGAATGTCAGGTTTGTCGTACACATGGACTTGCCCAAAAATATTGAGAGTTACTATCAGGAAACCGGTCGGGCCGGTCGCGACGGATTGGACAGTACCGCGCTGCTTTTTTACTCCTATGCGGATATGATCAAGCTCAAGTCCTTTGTAGAGTTGGACGATAATCCCGAACAGTCCGAGGTGATGCTGGACAAGTTGGAAAAAATCTCGGCTTTTGCGAGTAGCAAAATCTGTCGTCGAAAATTCCTGCTCAATTATTTCGGGGAAAAAGCACCCTCATACTGCGGGAATTGTGACGTTTGCCTGGCTAATTTTGAAAGGGTTGAAGCAACCAAAGAGGCCCAAATAGCACTTTCTGCAGTGGTTCGACTCAACCAAAAATTTGGTGCGAACTACCTGATTGATTTTGTCAAGGGATCAAAGTCCGAAAAAATCAGAGCAGCACACAAATCCCTGCCCACTTATGGAGTGGGTAGCAACCTGACAAAGCCTGAGTGGAAGGGAGTTTTGGGGTCAATTGTAGAACAGGGTTATTTAAAGCGCTCGGCAGGGGACTATCCCGTCCTGGAACTCACAGATAAGAGTTGGGACATTCTAAAGGGAAGATCAAAGTTCTTCTACACCAGACGGAAGGAGAAATTAGAGTCCTTTTCAGGCCGCCCTGTTGTTTCCGAAAACTGCGAAACCGAATTGTTGGAGAGATTGAAAAAGTGGAGAACCGGCAAGGCGAGAGCGGAAGGAGTGGCGCCATATATGGTTTTTCACGACAATGTGCTCAAAGAATTGGCCACCTACCTTCCACAGGCTGACGATGACCTCTGGTGTATTTCGGGAATAGGGGAGGTGAAAAAGAAAGCATACGGGGCCGAAATTCTCAAATTGGTCAACAATCATTGCCGGTTGAAAAACCTCACCTTCAGACCACCTGCGGGGGCATCCTCAAAAAGAGTGAAAAAATCTGCCAGAAGGAAGGCAAATACAAAAAATTCCACCTATCAGAAAACCAGGAAGTTGTTGGAAAAGGGACTGTCGATTGCAGAGGTAGCCGATGAGCGAGGGTACTCTGAGAGCACCATTTACGGACACCTGGCCCAGTTGATCGAATCCGGAGAAATTGAAGTGGACCGATTTGTGGATAAAAAGGCCAGAAATGAGGTCGAAGCTGCCATTACTCAACACGGCTGCGAGCGACTATCACCCATCAGAACCGCCCTGAATAACGCATACACATTTAATCTCATAAAACTGGTTGTCGCCGGATGGAAAGCACAACAGAACCGGGAAAAAGTGGGATGAGAATTAAAGCTTTTCGTCCACCTCCTGGAGGTCCCTGGGATTGTACCTTTTGCAAAAAGAAGAGAGTTGTTCTCTGGATTTTTGTCTGATGTCGTCATTGATGTATCCTGCAATGGAAACCAGGGCGAACGAAAGTACACCAAGATCATCCGTATATCCCACTATTGGTGTTACGTCAGGGATTGCATCCACTGGACAAATAAGGTAAACCAGTGCTCCGGTTATTACACTTCTTGCCCAATGGGGGGTCTCCTTTCTCAAAAAGGCATTGTACATCAGAAGGGCGCTGTAGGCGAGTTGCACACCCGATTTTTTCACCCCTTTTTTTATGGCTGAGAATAATTCCTGTTTGTCCATGACTCTATAACTAATTCTCCCAGGGTCTTAGTTCGCTTTAGTTCCAAAAATTCCGGGGGCTGACTAATTCCTCCGGTATTCTAAGTGGCCAATTAGGTCAATTTTTATCAGATATATTCTCCTAAAAACATCTCAATCTACTGCTTGACCACTCTTGTCACCGACCGGTGTCTTCCATCGTACAATTCTATAAAATAAAGGCCCGGTGGCTGCGCACGCATCTGATGCAATGAAACATTGGATGTTTGATTGGACCCGAGGTCTATTTGTTGCGTTCCGGTCAGCCTGCCGGTGACATCCCAAATCCGGATTTCAAATCGACCTCCTGTGTGACCTTCGGTTTCAATCCTTAACTGGACATCGCTTTCAAAGGGGTTGGGGTATGCTGTCACATTGAATCCGGGATCAGGATCGGTCTCCACCACTGTATTGGGGCATTCCGTGAAAAGTATATGAGACATTGAATAATCGCTGGTATCAAATGGACAGATACTTCTGACCTGAACCTCATAAGGCGAACATGGACTTAGCCCGTCGATGGTATAGAATGTATCGGGGACTGCTACTTCGTCCTCCCATTCATCACTTCCAAGAGGTCTGTACCGGAGATTGTAAGCCAGTCCAAAATCCAGTTTTTCCCAGGTGGCGGTAAATGATTCGGGGGTCTTTTCCTCAGCAACCACTTCTCGCACTTCGGGACAGACAATGTCGGGTCTGTAGAGGAATACACAAAAGTCGTACACCTGCCCAAATTCAAAAGACTCGCAGGGGTCAGCGGGTGGAATGCTGTCCGGGTTCTCCATGTACTTCATCTGAATGCGCATGGTCGCGTGGCCGGATTGAATCATTGGGTCATCGGGTAAGGATAGCACTGTGTCAATTGCTTCGGATACGGATCTTCCGGCATCAAATACCAATTCACTGTAGCCGTTAATGCTATCACTGCTGAAAATTCCATCTCTGTTAAAATCAATCCAGATTCTAAAATACTCCGGCCATGGTCCTCCTACATGACCGGGAACCAACCTGAGTTCCATGGTCTCCCCTAAATTCAATATTCCGGCCAATCCCTCACCGGTCATATCTACATATCCGTCTCCAGGGCCGGTATTGAGTGTTACATCGCCAATCTGTGCCGAGTCTATCCAGTCAAAATCCGCGTCAATATCCATCGGCTCGCAGAAATCAGGTTCAGTACAGTCAAAGCAATTGGGTGTTTCTATGATAAGTATCTCTGAAAAAGAGGTAAATCCGGTATCACACCTGGATTGCACCTGAAATTCATATATGTGACAGGGCAAGAGGTTGAAAAAGGTGATGCTGTCAGGTATCCACAGGTCTTTTATCTCCCAGAATTCTTGTCCGAACTCCCGAAACCTTACAGTGTACTCAAAAGCCGGAATTATATCATTCCAAAAAATCGTTGCACTTGCACTATCAAATTGGATCTCAAATTGGGAAGGCGCTTCACAGCAGCCTATGGAGAGGAAAGAATCCAATTCTACCCATGGACTCTCCCCATCCGTGCAAAGAGCCTGGATTTCAAAGTCGTATTTGGTACACAATTCGAGGTCTATTTCAAGTGGAGAGGATACATCTTCCAGTACTTCCCAAGCTCCACTGTCCCGACGCACTCTTACATTTGTTTGTTCAGTCCCGATCACATCTGTCCAACTAAAAGTGACGGAGAAAGGAGTGAGCGTATCCCGCTCAAAGCTTCCGGGAGGTGGGCAGTCCATACAGGTTTCGGTTAAGTCATTGACTGTATTGTACGCATTGAGTCTTCCTCCGTTTTTGGTTTCTTCTCTGAGTGATTCTATGGGGTCAACACCTTCTATTATGGCTTCTTTGATCATGGTAGCACCCCTTTGTGGATCGGATTTGACTATATTCATAAACCCTGTACAATCAATGGAATAAGCCAAAGCAATGGTTCCTGCAACCAAAGGTGCGGCAAAAGAAGTGCCGGACTGAGTGGTGTATCCACCGTTGTCTCGCATGGTTAAAATTCCTGCACCGGGCGCTGCCAGGTCTATGGTTGTCTTTCCGAATCCTGTATTTGCCCTGCTGTCGAAAATGTTGGTGGATGTGACAGAAATTAGAAATGGGCTATTACAGGCTGTGGGCATGTCGCTGACCACATCCACATTGTTATTTCGATTGGTGGTTGCACCCACATTCAGTATGCCGTGCTCACCCATCAGATCATAAAACGCACACCAAAGGGGTGCATCCTCCGGCCTGAGGCCATCTCTTCCCCAACTGCTGTTAGTAGCCACGACAAAAGCACCGCGTTCACCATTCGTTTCATTGTAGATTTGACGTTGAACCAGGGCATATGTGTAGGACTCAATGGCATTGGACTCAAAGCCATTCCCCCCGACGATGGTCATTATTTTAACATTCCAGTTCAGCCCTGCAACCCCCAAATCGTTGTTGGTCATTGCTCCTATCATACCGCTTACAGGGGTTCCATGAAATCCACCCTCAATATTTCCCGTATTGGAAAAGGTGTTCCAGCCATAGACGTCATCGATATATCCGTTGCCATCGTCATCCTCACCGGTTCCTTCAAGTTCGTGCCGATTTACCCATATATGATTTACCAAATCCGGGTGATTTATGTTTATGCCGTCATCAATTACGGCTACAACTATCGTATCTCCATGAGCAGTCACCCCTCCTGTGGTCAACTCCCAGGCATCCAGTGCGGAAATGTCTGCTCCCGGTATCCCACCGTTTTGTCCTGTATTGTGGAGGTACCATTGATCTTCAAAAAGGGGGTCATTTGGAATGTGGTCTTGCCTCAGTTCGAGGCGGTGGTTAAGCTGAATATTGATTATTCCTTCATCTCTCCTCAGATATTCTAAAAAATCCCGCTCGTGGATGTCCCCGTAATTAAAGGTCATCAAATAAATATTGAGGTGTGGAGAGAGCTTCCGGTCAACCTTTAGATCCGTGGTTTGATTGCGGAAAACTGCATTCCTTTTGGCAATCTCTTCCACATTGTATCCCTCTTTCACCTGAACCAGATAATCGCCTGGGCGGTGCTCCAGTTTTTGCGAAAAGAGCGGGGTGGTGGCCGCCATGAGAAATATGAGCAAAACGGTCGCCCAATAGGCTTTGAGTCCCGGAAAAGTTGATGGTTGGCTTTCTGACATAGTTTTCAAACTGTTTATTTATTTACGGAGTGTTCCCCAAAAAGTTGTTTCTACTCCCAAAAATAGTATTTCTATCTGATTCTATGGGTACGCAATCGCAATCTTTCCCATTTTTTATAACTTTTTAGGGTTTATGACACCTTTCATCATCTCCTTTGCCAGCTCAATCTGCATCATTTTTCCCAGTAGTCTCCTGAGATTGATTTCCAAAAAAAGGCACTGTGTTTTTATATTTAATCACCTGGTATCTCCGACTTTAGAAAGTATTACCCCATCAGAATTCTGTTGATTGCCAATTCCTGCTTACCGGATTTTTACTTATGGCCACACACTCCAGTCCCTAAGTAAGATTTAGTAAAATACTGAATGAAAGTTCAGTAAATATTTTTTAAAAAATATATGTTAATAAGTTTGGCTGTCAAGTACTTTCATATTACATTTGTGTTTAATATGTATAAAATAACTTGCATTATGAAGACATTGGACATTTTTGTGGGATTTATCGGAGTGGTGACATTGTTGCTCTTACCCGGTTTGGTTTTGGCCCAGGTCAGTCAATCTGTTGCAGACAGGAAGTTTGAAATGGGTTATTACACAGAGGCCGTGGGTCATTACGGTCAACTTGCAGAGCGTGGTGAATTATCCCTTGAGGGTTATTTAAAGCTCGGAAAGGCCTTTCTCTTGTTAAACGAGCCTTTTACTGGAGAGAGTTATCTTTTGGTAGGTCAGCGAAAGGACACGGATGAAAAGTTTCCCGAATTTTATCTTCTGCTAGGTCATGCCGCCATGCAGCAAGGAAATTACAGAGGAGCACGGGTTCACTACTTGAATTACTCAACTAAAGATCCGGTTGCATCCAGACAGCTTGCCTCCAACGCCCGAATAGCTGCGGAATTGGTAAGGTCTGAACCCACTGCACGGGTATTCAACATGCCGTGGAATTCTCCCGGTGCTGAAATGAGCTTAAGTGTGTTTGATGACCGCCTGGTATTCGTTTCGAGGTCCACTCACGATATGACGAACTGTCAGGCATGGGTTTGTGATCCGGACGGGGCCTTGTTAGAGACCGCAGAGGGCAATCACTACGAAGTCAATGGTCTGCTCCGCGCTGAGTTGAGAAGAGACCAACCTGTAGCCATGATTTCTTATTCGGACTGTGGTTCCAAAGTTGCATTTGTCCGAGACGTTGGTGATCCTAATAGTTCAAAAGCAGACCCAGTTTCCAATGCCATGTCAATTTATTTGGCAGAGGTGGATGAAAATGGAGATTGGGATAAGGTGTCGTCATTTCCCTTTAATTCACCCAATTTCAGCAGTGGTTTTCCCCATTTGAATTCCGATGGCACTTCTCTTTACTTTGCCTCCAATAAACCGGGTGGTTTTGGTGGGTACGATCTGTATGTGAGTCATTATGAGGATGGTGTTTGGACTGAACCGGAAAATTTGGGACCTGAAATCAATACTCCTGGTAATGAGGTGAGTCCTTTTATCGCGGAGGATGTTTTGTTTTTTGCTTCCGATTATCACCCCGGTATGGGAGGCCTCGATATTTTTTACACTTCTTTGGACAATCCTGTAAATATAATCAATGCCGGACGGGGAATCAATAGCGCCCGAGATGACTTTGGAATTTGGTTGAATGAGGATGGTAAATCAGGCTACTTTATTTCCAACCGCCCGGGTGGACGTGGTCTGGAGGATATCTATGGTTTTACAGCTGAAGAAGGACTTATCGACCTCAATGCGCTGCCGCCTGCATTGGCAGAGGTTGAAGAAACAGAAGAAGCAGAACAAGGAGATTGGATTAGTTTCGTGCCTTCGGGAATTTCGACTGCCGACTCTAAAGAAGAGGTAGAGGAGCAGTCAGTAGATCCCCAATTGGAGTTTGTTGATGATTTTGACTTCACTCCAACAACGGATACTAAACTTGCAGAGGCGGCCGAAGTAGCAGAGCCGGCAACGAGGTACGAATTGATTGAAATTGATAGAAGGACCAACAGGCATCCTCTGGTTCAATTTGCCTCTCACTTTTTGAAAAGCAATGGAAATTCCAATGATCAAACTTCTAATTCAACGGCCAGGCTCAGGAATAACTACACCATTCAGGTGGCTTCTTTAAAGGGCGAGTTTGACGATCAGCAATTCGCTCGAACACTAAAAGATGTTGGGGATGTGTTTAAGGTGTTTTACAACTCTGATACAAAAATAAGGGTGGGAAGCTACAATACGCGAGAAATGGCGGAAGCTGCCCTGCCTCAGGTTAGAGAACGCGGTTTTGGTGATGCCTTTATCGTACTTGAGCAAATAGTAGTTAATCCCGCTCAGGGTAGCCAACGTGCGGAATCCGGACAGCTCAGCAGTTTGCGGGACAGTGAAAAACCCGAGCAACCTACTCCTGATAAAAAGGCCGATGATTCAAACTTGAAAACCCCATCTGCCACGTATTATGTCAGACTTGGCGCATTTAGGGATATGCGGTTTTTTGATGATTCGGTTTGGGAGGGCTATACAGTAGAGAAAAAGCAGGAAAATGACCTTACAGTGGTCATGGTCGGAGGATTTGACCGGATAGAAGATATTGAAGATGTGCGATTAAAGGCCGTCCGAAATGGATTTTCCGATGCCTTTATAGTAATTGAGTACAATGGAGAACGAAGGCGATATTGATTTTAGATAGACTGTTTTAATGGTTTTAAGTTGACAAAATACCCTTCGATGGAGCAACCGGAGGGTATTTTTTTTTTGATGTTTTTGTAAAGTGACCAATATTGATAGGTCCTTACATCTGGTTCTAATATTGCCACCTTCTAAAGGTTTTGTAATCCAATGTCTCCCGGAATGGAGTACCCAATACCTCCCTTCCTCAATTGCACAAAACGGCTGTCAAAATCAGGAGCAGGCTTTTCGATGGTATTTTCGACTATGATCGACCGTATGTCCTCCGGTACTGGCGCTGTGGTTTTCTTCCTTGAGTCAAAACTCACAAAGTGGGACCACATAAATGCCTTGACCTCATTGTTTTTCCCGGTCATTAGATATTCAACCACTATCCATTTGGGCGATTGATCAATAATCACAGAACTGATGATAACCTTTTCATTCATCAGAGCTGAGTTTAAGTAGGCGATTTGATGCTTGCCAACCAACAGTGCCCAGTTGTACTTTTTGCTCAAAATGGCCATATTCAGTTGGTGGGAATCCCGGACCTGGTCTTCCCTGGCATTGAGAAAATAATCGAGGTACTTCACATTGAATAAATGCCCCATGGGGTCGCAATCGGAAAATCGTACAAAGTGCTTACTGGCTAATACTGCTTGACTTTTGGGCTGCATGTAAATTGGGTTTTGCGTGATTTATTTGTCTTTCAAACTACCCTCATAGAGCTCGTATTTGAGGTATTTGCACTCCAGGGGGCCGTTAAAAAGCGTATGTCTTTCAGTGGCCCTCAACCCGATGGACTTTACAGCTTCCTCATTGGCGCTGATAATCCAGGCGGTGTTACCCTGGAAATGCTGCTTAAGATGGTCACCTATGTTTTCGTAGAACTTTTTGATATTGTCCACTTTGAGTCGCTCGTCATAGGGCGGATTCATGATTATCAGGCTATTGCCGGGATTGTTGGTGTAATCAAAAAAGTCGATGACCGAGCTGTGTATGTGGCTGTCTAATTCCAGCTCCTGTAAGTTTTTCCGGAACATTTTCATACTGACGGGATTGTGGTCCAAACCGACAATCCTCGATTTCGGGCTTCTCATCTTGCTGTTCGCACTTTCAGCCACACGGGCAAAAAGGCCGGGATCGTAGTTTTTCCACTTTTTGAAGGAAAATTTCTTTCTGAAAAATTGGGGCGGTCGGTTTTCAGCTATAAAAAGCGCTTCCCATAAAAGGGTACCGGAACCGCACATGGGATTGATCAGGGTTTTTTCGCCCTTCCAACCGGCGAGCATAATCATACCGGCTGCCAAAATCTCATTGATGGGTGCCTTAAAAGTCTTGTTTTTGTAGTTTCTCTTAAAAAGTGGCTCCCCGGAACTGTCCAATGAGAGGGATACACGGTTCTTGAAGATGTGCAGATCAAAAACGATATCCGGTTTTTTCCGGTCCACCGAAGGCCTCGAACCCCGCTTGTCTCTGATGGTATCCACCATGGCGTCTTTCAGCAGTTGAGCCGCGTACATGGAGTTGTTGAAAAATGGCGAATCCACCGTGTACTTTATCGAAAATGTCTGGCCCTCCAGAATGTATTGACTCCAGTCGATCTCCATCGCTTTTTCATACAGTCCCTGGGCTCCCGGAATTTCAAATTGATCAAGTTGCACCAAAACTTTGAGCGCCAGTCTGCTCTCGTAATTGAGGCGGTAAACGGTTTGGAGGTCACCCTTCCCGCTGACCATGCGTCGGCCCGGCTTCGGGTCAATTAGGCCTAGTTCAGCGGATTCCTTGGCGAGTAAATCTTCGAGTCCGGCCTGTGTTTTTACTATTATATCCATTCGTCTGTTGGTAAAAGTTAGTTGTAAAGATTTAGGTTTGAATCACCCCTGGATTGAATTTCTCTACTGGGGCGTTGTTTGCAGCTTCGATACCGATGCTGATCCAATCCCGGGTTTTGAGGGGATCTATTATCTCGTCCACCCAAAGCCTCGCTGCTGCGTAATAGGGCGATGTTTGCTCTTCGTAGCTGTCGCTGATTTTTTTGAGCAATTCCTCCTGGGTTTTTTCATCCGGTTCCTCGCCTTTTGCCTTCATGGAGGCCACCTGGATTTGCAGCAGCACCTTGGCAGCTTGTTCACCACCCATCACGGCTATTTTTGCGGTGGGCCATCCGAGAATAAGCCTTGGGTCATAGGCTTTTCCGCACATGGCATAGTTTCCTGCACCATATGAATTCCCAACCACAATACTGAACTTGGGGACGGTGGAATTGGAAACTGCATTGACCATTTTTGCCCCGTCCTTGATTATGCCCCCATGCTCGGAACGCTTACCTACCATAAAGCCGGTGACATCATGCAGGAAGACCAGAGGGATTTTCTTTTGATTGCAATTCATAATAAAGCGGGCGGCCTTGTCTGCACTGTCGGAATATATTACACCCCCCACTTGCATCTCACCCTTTTTGGTCTTGGTAATCTCTCTGTTGTTGGCTACAATACCTACTGACCAACCGTCTATGCGTGCATACGCACATAAAATCGTCTTACCGTAGCCGTTTTTATAGTATTTCAGGCTGCCTTTGTCGGCAATGGCTTTCAGTAGTTCCTTTGATTTGTAGGGTTTTTTTCCGAGTTCGGGATAGATGTGGTAGAGTGATTCTGCAGGCAATTCCGGTTCAATGGGTTCTGTGCGGTTAAAACCCGCTTTGTCAAATTCACCCATTTTTGAAACCAGGTCTCTGACCGTTTCCAGGCAGGTTTGATCATCGGGCATTTTGTAGTCCGTGACCCCGCTTATTTCAGATTGAGTGGTTGCTCCACCGAGGGTCTCTTTATCCACATCTTCCCCAATCGCTGCTTTTACCAAATAAGGGCCCGCGAGAAAAATGGATCCAGTGCCTTCAACTATCAATGCCTCATCTGACATAATGGGCAGGTAGGCACCCCCGGCAACGCAACTTCCCATGATGGCCGCAATTTGGGGTATGCCCATACTGGACAATTTTGCATTGTTTCGAAAAATTCGGCCAAAATGCTCTTTGTCGGGAAAAATCTCATCCTGCATCGGGAGAAAAACCCCGGCACTGTCCACGAGATAAATGATGGGCAGGCGATTCTCCATGGCGATTTCCTGGGCCCTGAGGTTTTTCTTTCCGGTGATGGGAAACCACGCACCTGCCTTCACGGTAGCATCGTTAGCAACTATGACACACAGCCTTCCTGCCACCCGACCCAATCCGGTGACCACCCCGCCTGCCGGGCAACCACCGTACTCCTTATACATGTCCTGGCCGGCAAACAAACCTGTTTCCATAAACTCCGTGCCCTCATCTATGAGCGCATCCACGCGTTCTCTGGCCGTGAATTTGCCCTGGGCATGCTGTTTTTTTATCCGCTTTTCTCCACCTCCCTTGAGGATTTTATCCCGTTTTCTATTGAGAGCTCCAACCAGGAGCTTCATGGCATCTTCGTTCCTGTTCTTCTCGATTTCCGCTTTGGTCATGTTGTGTTGAATTGCTTAGAAATTTGGCTGGCAAGTTATTAAAAATTCCCGACATGGATGAGTTGGTGCACTTAATCAACCCACACAAAACCACAACCGGTAATGTGCCAGGTGTTCCTAAATTAAAGGTTTATGAGAGAGGTTCTAGTCTTAATATTCAATTATTTTATGCCCGACAGAAGTTTCTCACATTGGAAGGATAGGTGAAGTGGGATCAAGTAGAAAGTACAAGGTTAATATTAGCGGTTAGGGTTTTAGGCCATGAGAGGCAAATAGTGAATTGCGTGTTTTTCTATCTGTAGATTCGCACGGCCGTATGTATTTGTATTCAAAATAACACCCATGCAAAAGCCATACATCGCAAAGAAATTGGAGGTAGTATCTTATTTGTGAAAAGCGTACCACCATGGCCCGGGGTACTTTTCGTAATGTCCCTCAAAAAAGACCCTGCCGCTGATGTTTTCCAGCTTTTCAATCAGTTCATCCACTGATGATACGGGCTTTTCATTGACTTTGGTTATGATGTATCCCGGCTCCATCTTTGTGCGGGCAATGGTACTTCCCCGGTAAATCGAAATGACTTTTACACCATCGACTTCCAGTCTTCTGGATTCTGCCGGCAGTAGATCTCTCAATTCAAAGCCGAGGTCGGTAAGCATGCGGTCATTCCTCACAGTCACCAAATCCGTCGTATTGAGCTGGTTTTTCAGCATCGGTGTGGTGGTCAATTCCTCACCATCCCGGAAATAGCCAACCTCCACCTCGTCTCCGGGTCTGAATCTGCCCAGTAATTCCAGCATCTCTGAAAGGGTATTGACCCTTCTTCCCTCAATACTTATGATCACATCACCTCGCCTGATACCGGCCTCCTGGGCTCCGCTTTCAGGGGTCACTCTTTCTACAAAAATACCATTTGGACTATCCAAACCCAGTTGTTTTGCTCTGTCCAGACTCAAATCTCTTGCTTGAATACCCAGCAACCCTCTGTGAACTGCCCCAAATTCCTTGAGGTCGTAAATGACTTTCATGGCAAGATTGGCAGGAATGGCAAAAGAATATCCCTCGTACCTGCCGGAATAGGTGATAATGGCTGTGTTTATGCCGACTAATTCACCGTTGGTGTTTACCAGTGCACCCCCGCTATTGCCCGGATTTACTGCTGCATCGGTTTGAATAAAGCTTTCAATGCCGTATTCTGTATCCAGAATATTGATGTTTCTACCTTTTGCACTGACAATACCTGCTGTTACAGTGGATTGAAGCCTGAATGGATTACCTACAGCCAGTACCCATTCACCGACCTGAAGCGAGTCGCTGTTACCGAAAACCAGATAGGGCAGTTCACCGGCTTCTATTTTCAAAAGGGCGAGATCCGTGGTTGGGTCAGTGCCAATGACTTCAGCAGAAAATTCCCGCCTGTCATTGAGGACCACAGTGATGTCATCCCCATTTTCAATGACGTGGTTGTTGGTCGCTATATATCCTTCAGGAGAAATAATGACACCGGAACCGGCCGCATTTTCAAATCCCCTGCGGTTTTGAAAACCACTTCCGTTGTTTGCGCGTATATATACTACTGCAGGTGTTGATTTTTTTGCCGCCTCAGTAAAGTCGGTGGGATAGGACGATTGAAAGTGTCTTTGGATCTCTCCCGACAGTAAAATATTGTCAGAAGAACGGACCAGGGAGGTGTTCTGTGGTTTTTGGATAATAATGATTTCCGACTCAGTGTAGTGGTCATAAATCGCGATTGCAACCAGAGAAATTATGGTTGCAACCAGAGAAATTATCAGTATTTGGTACAATATTTTCACAGTATGACGAATTGCATTTACTGAATACGCATTGGATCATTAATTTGGTCAAACTTAAACAAATTTAACATGTCTGACGAAGAAAAACAATCGCAACAAGAGGATAACGAAGAAAACAGCGAATATGTTGGAATTATTTGGGGACCCAAGTTCTTGTTGTTCTCCGGCGTCGTGATTTTTGTCTTTCTGACCCTTTTTGTAATAAGGCAGTGTACTCATGGCGATATGGGAGGCGGTGTGGATGGTCTGCGAAATGTGCTTTAAAACCGCGAATTACCCATTACTAACTTTTAGCGAGAATCATGGCTCAACTTAAATTCCAGAAGTATCAGGGAGCAGGTAATGATTTTGTCATTTTCCGGGGGAACGTCTTTGAGAACCTGAGTCCCTCCCATATTGAAAACTTTATCAAAAATCTATGCCACAGACGCTTTGGCGTGGGCGCCGATGGGGTGATTACCATTCTAGAGGCATCTTCTCCCCATGTATTCAAAATGGGGTTTTACAATTCGGACGGGCTTCCTGGGAGTTTTTGCGGAAATGGTGCGAGATGTGCTGCCCGCTTTGCCATTGATCACGGAATGACCGGTCCTGATGAAACCTTCTCATTCTCCTTTGGAGACAACACCTATTTAGCCCGACCGGACATGAATGATCAGATCGGGATTAAGTTTCCTAATGTTGGTAAGCCTACAGAAATGGACGGTATGTTTTTCGTGGATACCGGCTCTCCACATATCGTACTGGAAAATCCGGTGGACGACAAAAATGCACTTAGAATAAAAGCACTGGAAATTCGCCATTCAGAAAGATTTGCGGATAATGGTGTCAATGTTAATTTCACAGAGCCCGGTCGGAATAGTGAGTGGAATTTGGTCACCTTTGAAAGGGGAGTGGAGGATTTTACCTGGGCCTGTGGAACCGGGGCAGTAGGTACAGCAATTTACCTGATGACTCAAAAAGGCGAGGAGAGTCCTTATCTCCTCCGGTCCCCGGGTGGTTTGCTAACCGTGTCGCTGGGGAATGGGCCTGAAAAGAACTTCGATCCAATTTGGCTCTCAGGTCCCGCCGTTTCTGTTTTTGAAGGAAGTGTGGATGGACCACGGTAAATCCATAGGCCATCAGCAATTGGTACTTTTCCCAGATGTTTGTATAAAGAATCAGACATCAAGCGCCTGGTTGTGGTTCACCTTTTATTCACTTTCCAGCTCAGTTTTTGCTGCGAAAAGCTCCCGGTAAGCCAGGTCATCTCCCAGTTTTTTGGCAATTTCCAGACCTGAGAGATAGACTTTTTTGGCATCTGATGGATTGTCCATTTTTTCCAGCAACTTGCCGTAGTGGTAGTAGGTGCCTACGTAGTTGACGTGTTCCCGGAGCAGTTTTACGTACAACGATTTTGATCGGTCGAGAAATCCGGCCTGTTCGCATTCCTTTGCCAGGGCGTATATCACAAATGGATCATCCGGTGTCTCGCTGTAAAGAGCTTCGAGCTGCTTTATCTTTTCACTCATTGTGTTTCCTTTGGTGTGTATGCAAATGTAGGATTTTGCTTCAAACATTCTGACTGCTTGACTCAATTATTAAAACAATACCGATATATTTGCATTTGAATAATACATGGCGTGACAGGGAAAACTCCGGTCTTTTAAGTGGCGTTGCCTTTTTTGAAGGTCTGGAGGTTTTCTGCGAGTTTTGGGACAGATTGCTTGATAAAGCCTTTGTCCGATGACTTTTAACCATATCTTTTTGACAAAAATGGAGAAATCATGAATTTATTAGTTTGTGTTAGTAAAACACCCGACACCACTGCGAAAGTGGATTTTTCAGA
>SKLY01000228.1 GCA_007121335.1 Saprospiraceae bacterium
CAGAAAGGGATCCATCCCAAAAGCGGTCAAGAGGAAAAACATGAAAAATCCCAGGGCACCGGGCAAAAGATTCAGGACGAAATGCCCGGTTCCAAAGGCCAGTTTCTGACCCATTGGGATTTTATCTTTTGCCGGTGTTGTCTTTGCTGTCATCTCTCTTGTTTCAAATATTTTTTCCTGCCTCCGAGCGAATCACTTCTATGGTTTGTATGGCTTTTCCGCTAATGGAAAAATTCACTTTTTCATCTCCCAGCGACAATTCAATCTCCACTGCCTCTTCACCGGGATTAAATGCTATCACCACCAGTGATTTATCGAGATTTTCAATGGCTGTGACTTTTATCTGATCTGAACTGACTGAATGGCCAATTCTGGTAGCCCCCGGGCGAATATATCTGCTGAAGTGAGCCATGGTGTAATACAGGGGCGTAAAATAGACCTCATCTTTATCCGGATCGACAATTACAGGAGCGATACACCAGTTTTCTGCCCAATTGGGTCCTCCCTGCCTGTCAAGCACCATATTCCAGTCTATCCAGCCGTGAACGTGGTTGTTGAGACATCCAATGATATCGCGGGCGTATCGAAATACCGGAACATACTTAGGATGCATATGTCTTCTCTCCTCAGGAGCCCAGTCGTAGCCCCAGTCAGTGGCTTTTTTGGACCAGTACCATTCATCCTCTCTCCATCTGGGAACCTCTGCGTCAATGCAGGCCTCAGATTGAATGAGGTATTTATCCGGGGCTTTTTGATGTGCATGTTGCAGGGACTCCGGGAAGTAATCGAAAGTACTCCCGTACCAGTGAATAGCCGTTCCGTCGTAGTACTGACCGATATTCTCACTTGCGAACATGGTATCCACCCACTCTCGCATCTCTTCGTCCCGGTTTTGATCGTAACCCAGCAGGACAACCTCCGGTGCTTCCGATCTCAGCTTCGGACCGAGGTGGTTTTTTACAAAATCATTCATTTCCCCGGGGCTGAAATGCATGCTCTCCCAGTTGCTGTCGTTGCCCAGGGGTTCGTTGTTCACAGTAAAACCCCAGATGTCGATTCCCATTTCGCGATAGGCATCTAAATACTTTAGAAAAAAGTTAGCCCATGTGTCGTAGTATTCAGGTAAAAGCCTGCCACCTTTCCAGTCGTTGTTGTCCTTCATCCAGGGTGGAGCCGTCCAGGGAGAAGAAATGAGTTTGAATCCATCCTGAGAAGCAGCCATTGCATCCTTTATCATGGGAATAAGATCGTCCAGGTCCTCTTTTATGGAGAAATTCTCGAGGTCCACATCACCGGGTACAGGTGCGTAGGAGTAGTTACCCAGGGAAAAATCACAGGAGTTCATATGCGTCCGAGTGAGGGAATATCGCGCCCCTGAATCACCGAAATAAGCTTCAATGATCTTTTGTCTGTTTGCCGGACTTATTTCGTTTAAAAGGTGGGCAGAAGCCTCCGTGAAGGACCCTCCGAAACCGATAATACTTTGGTATCGCTCATGGGGATGAATTGAGACTTTGACTGTCTCTTCGGCAGATGAAAAACTTTCCAGGCGCTCCAACTGATTGCCGCTTTTGGAGGTCTCGTAAACACGGATTTCCATTTTGCTATCATCCATACAACCGGTTAAAATTGTGCTGATTAAAAAAATAAGTCCGATAAGTATTGGCCGGTGTTTCATTGCTTCTTCCTTTTTTTCTTCAGCCTTTTCTCAATTTCTTTTTCAGTTGGCGGCACCAATACCGTCTCCATCAATTTTTCCTTATCTCCGCCAAAGGTTTTGGTAATGGGCATGCCATCTCGCGTCAATCCGTCGAAAATGCCTTGATCTACCAGGTCCCAAAGGGGATATTTGGCTTCAGATTGGAGGTTGATCAGCCCAAAGTGGTTTTCAGAACCGAGGGGATTGTTTGCGTCTTTCCACTGTTCGTCAAAAGCTTCGAAGTAGAAACAGGTGATGTCATTGTTGTTGGTCCACTCTCTCATCATTTGGTAGTAGAGTCCTGATTTGTATTCGTCTGTGGCTCTGCTCCCCTTGTTGCCGTAATATTCATTGGATTGGGTAGCCCAGCCGGTTTCTCCGATGTGGACGGGCTTATCAATTCCCAGGCTTCGCATGTAACTCACCACGCTGTCGTACTGAGCGATCGCGTAATCCAAAGAGCGCTGCATGGCCGCCTCAATTTTTTCTAAATCGGAATTTCCCTCCTCTTCTTTTCTCACTCCCCAAAAATCGGGATTGTAGTGGGTGTCGTGCATGGGATAGGTGTGCACTGAGAGAAAGTCAACCGCCTCAATAAGTGAATCAAGCGCAGGCACATGGTACTCCTCTCCCCCACCTCCCCAGGCGGCAAAATTATCTGAACTGGTGATCCATAGAGTCTCAGGAAGTTCGCCGGCCTTCTTGAGATCTTGCAGGTGATTGACCCATCGCAGAATAATTCCGGGCTTCACGTAGTACTCAGTGGCCCAGTGGACCATGGCCTCGTTGCCAACAGCTATAATCTTCACAATGGAAGGGTATTTTTGTGCAAGTTCTACGGCTCTCGCAATCTCTACTTCATTTCTCTTGCTTTCCCGG
>SKLY01000118.1 GCA_007121335.1 Saprospiraceae bacterium
GCAACTGCCACCGACAATTGTGGGATTGTCGAGATTGAGAATGATTTTAATTCCGGTGGGGCCGATGCCAGTGATCACTACCCCGCGGGAGTAACCGCGGTGACCTTTATTGCCACTGATGCATCTGGGCTCACAGACAGTTGTTTGACTATGATAGAGGTTGTTTTGCCCCCTGGCACAGTGAATATAAGTGGAAACATATCCTCGTCCTTCGGCAATCCTGTACCGGATACGGAGGTAAAGGTATTGACCGGCAGCAGTGGGCAGTTTTCGGTGTTTACCGACTCCGATGGAAATTACTCGCTGACCGTGGCCGAAGGTGTTAATGTAACTCTGGTTCCCGAGCGGAATTTTGATTGGGGAGAGGGGGTCACGACCCTTGATTTGATCTGGTTCCAGCGCCATATATTGCAAATCGATACTTTGACAGGGCCCTATGTGCTGTTAGGTGGTGATGCCAACTGGGATGGAGTGCTGAGTACTTTTGATTTGGTGCTCTTGCAAAACCTGATACTGGATGCCGATCCCGGTGGAATATCCGGCAATACTTCCGCGCGATTTGTTCCCGCTTCTTACCAGTTTAACGATCCTCAAAATCCCTATGCGGAAAACTTCCCGGAACAACTGTCTATTCAGGCTGTCGGTCAGGATCAGAACGATGTGGATTGGGTAGCCATTAAAATCGGGGATGCCAATGGAGATGCCTGGGAGTCAAGCTCCAGAGAGGGCAGAGAGGATTATCCGGTGGCTGTCCATTTGGAGCAAAAAGATGATCGGATAGCATTTGTGTTCTCATCTGCAAAAAGCGATGTGCTAAGTGGATACCAGTTTGAATTCTCTTACGATCGATCACTGCTTGAAATTGAAGGATACGATTGGTCGGGCAGCCAACTGGAGAATATGTCAGGTCTCAACTTTTTACACGATGTAGAAAGTGATATTCTCAGAGCGAATTGGTGGCTGGGACCGACTCAACAACTCAAACAAGGCGATGAGTACTTCAGAATTTATTTCAGGACTGAGGAGCGATTTGACGCTGAGATGGCGATGGATGCAATTCAGTTGAAAGCCTATGGAAAGGCCTGGTATAGCGAGATTTATGATGAGGGCAAAAAGGTGATGCGCCCTTATTTGAGCTGGGATGAATCCAGCATTGCGACTGCGGAGTACGTACTGCACCAAAACGAACCCAACCCGTTCTCCGGGGAATCTGTAATTCCCTTTGAACTTCCCGGTGATATGAATGTGACCATCCAGATTATGGACGCCGAGGGGAGACTCATTATTACAGAGGAAATATCAGGCCGGGAGGGATACAATACCTACCGGATTGAGGATATGCAATTGGGATCCGGTCTCTATTTTTACCGGGTAATTACTGATGAGTGGACCGCTACCCGGAAAATGATCGGGGTGGAGTAGGATAAAGTCTAAAAAATTTTGGGCCGGTTGGAAGCAGCATTTTTCAATCGGCTCTTTTTGTCTGAGGCCACATGAGCATCTATCAAAGCAGGGTTTAGCCGGAATTGACCATTGAGTGAATTTGCTCTACAATTTCTTCGGTGTAATAGTGGATTCCGCACATATGGCAGCCATGGGTCTTTAGCAATGATTTGGGTTGGTTGGCGTAGTTGTATAATTTTTCGCCCAGTTCAAAGGGTATGGTTTCATCCTCTATGCTGTGAACTATAAGAAGGGGTTTGTGGTAGTCCTGAATGGCTTCTTTGCCGCTGTATTGGTCAGCCACCAACAATCTGCCGATAAAACCCGCCACACTTGCTGCTATGTCTTTGGAAGAGGAAAATGCCCCCTCCACCACGGCAGCCTCTATTTGGTCCTCGTAATCTGCAGCAATGGAAGCCACGAGGTGTCCGCCCAGGGATTGACCGTATAGCACCAAATTATCGTTTTTGAGGTCGGCTTGTTCAAAGATAAAATCCATGGCTGCATGACCATCCTTGAGCACATTTTTTCTGGTCGCTGCTCCCTCAGAAAAGCCATAACCGCTGTAATCAAAAATAAACACCCGGAATCCGTTTTCAACCAGGGGCTCTGCCTGCCGGTAATGGGTGAAAATACTGGAGGCATTTCCATGAAAAAATACTACAGTGGTGCCGTTGTATCCTGAATTTGGATGCATAAACCAACCATTTAATTGGTTTCCAATCTCATTTTTGAAAACCCTGCTTTCGATTTCATAGCCGGGGTCAAATAAATCTCCGTCTTCGGTTTTCAGGGTAGGTTGAAATTGCTCTCCAATCTCCACCACCAGGTTTTGTCCCGATTGATGATTTACAATATTCAACCTCTCTGTGGTCGAGGGGATTTTTTCAGGAAATAGAAACATATTGTCAAAGTTGCAGGATGCCAATACAGAGCACAAAGCCCCCAGAATAAAAAGTCTTGCCAATTTTCATTGCTTTTTTTGATTCACTCACTAAACGAATGGATTTGCAAAATCTGTCTTTTCTACCATTTAGATTGTTTTTTAACTACTTCTACCATGAACTTTTCTCCTATTAAAAGACAGACTTTAAATCCTTTATTCCACTTATTGGCATCCCAAAACCCCC
>SKLY01000046.1 GCA_007121335.1 Saprospiraceae bacterium
CTCCCATACATCCGGCAATCAATGGCACAGATGAAATAACTACACGGCTGGTGTTTGGTATCTTTACGGATTAGACTCATAAATACTCTTTCTGTGTCCCAAATCAATTACATCCACCACGAGAATACTATCGTGTACATCGTAAATTATGCGGTAATCAGCTACACGAATACGGAAACCGTCCCGGCCTTTTAACTTTTTGCAAGCTTAAGGGCGTGGGTTGTTGCCTAAATCCAGTATGGCAGTTTTGAGATTGGAATAATAGGGTTCCGGAATTTTGGAAAGCTTTTTTTGAGCTTTGCGCTCCACACGAACCTTGTACATCACTCTTGTTTTTGTTCGCGCTTTTTCTCAATCTCCCTGAAAGCCTCTTCGGCAACTATAAACTCTTGCTTGCCCTTTTTTGCTTCGTCATACAGGCGAATATCTTCCAATTCTTCCAAAACCTCCGCCTCGTGCGGGGTGAGCTGCTCGGCCTTCACAAACTCGAAGTTTTGGAGCAGTTCCATTATGAAAGCTGCTTTATCCTCTCTGATGTCCAATAGTACTTTCATAGCTATAAATAATTATGATAGAAACGTATTTTTTGCACACTCTTCAGGCGACAATTTTTTCCACCTTCGCAATTGCGCGATACGTTTCCCATTCTACAAATGTAACCATGTTCACGCAATTTTCTGAACGCCAAAACCATCAAAATAGTTTGGCTGTCAGTTCCACCCCAAATCCACGCCCACATTTCTCAAAATACGGCTCTTCATCCTGTAACAATTGACCGCGCGTCTCGTTATTTTGCGTGACCGGATAAATGCCTGTCATTATGTCATGGAATTCGGTCCGGTTTAGTATCTTTGCATCCCAAATTAAAGAAGTGTTTTATGTACAACGACAATCCCACACTCGAAACAGTGCCAAAAGTCATTGATCCCAACCGCCAGGGGGAAGTTTATGACGACACAGCCGGTAAACCCGGAGATGGGTCTGACCGGAAAAAGTTTTACATCGAGAGTTATGGATGTCAAATGAATTTCAGCGACAGCGAAATAGTCGCCTCCGTGCTGAGTGACGTTGGGTTTGACTCCACCCGGAATATGGAAGAGGCCGACCTGATTCTCATCAATACCTGCTCTATCAGGGAAAAAGCGGAGGATACGGTGAGGAAAAGGCTGCGTATTTTTGACAAAGTTAAGCAGCAAAAACCCGGAACACTGGTCGGAGTATTGGGCTGTATGGCTGAGCGGTTGAAGACCAAACTGCTGGACGAGGAAAAACTCGTCGATCTGGTAGTGGGTCCAGACGCCTACCGCGATCTGCCCAAATTGGTTCAAACCGCAGACAGCGGCCAAAAGGCGGTCAATGTTTTCCTCTCCAGAGAAGAGACTTACGCGGATATCAATCCCATGAGATTGGACTCAAGCGGGGTTACTGCCTTTATTTCCATAATGAGGGGATGCGACAACATGTGTTCTTTTTGCGTGGTACCCTTTACGAGGGGCAGGGAGCGAAGCCGCAACGCATTCACTATTGTGGCGGAAGCTACTCAGTTGTATGAAAAAGGTTACAGAGAGGTGACCCTCCTGGGCCAGAATGTGGACTCTTACAAGTGGACCAATCCCGAAAATGAGGAGGTTTTTAGTTTCGCTCGCATTCTGAAAATGGTGGCCGATGTGCATCCCGATCTCAGAGTGAGATTTTCCACTTCTCACCCCAAGGACATCACCGATGATGTACTCTATGCAATCAGAGACTACGACAATATCTGCAATTACATTCACCTGCCCGTCCAGTCCGGTAATTCCCGGGTGCTGGATTTGATGAACAGGACCTATACCAGGGAGTGGTACATGGACAAGGTGAAAAGGATTTACGAGGTGATTCCCGATTGTGCGATCTCATCCGATATGATAGCGGGCTTTTGCACCGAAACGGAGGAAGAGCACCGGGAAACCCTGAGCATCATGGAGTTTTCAAAATACTCGATGTCTTACATGTTTATGTATTCGGAGCGGCCGGGTACTCTTGCCGAGCGAAAGTACGAGGACGATGTGCCTGAAGCCGTTAAGAAGAGAAGATTGCAGGAGATCATTCAGTTGCAGAATGAAATTTCTCTCAAGCACAATCAGGCAGATGTGGGAAAAACCTTTAAGGTGTTGATAGAGGGTGATTCCAAAAAAGACAAAAACGATTTCAAGGGGCGCAATTCGCAGAACAAGATGATTGTTTTTCCTAAAAAACCCGGTCTCAAACCCGGTGATTACACCCATGTCAAGGTACGGGAAGTCACCAGCGCCACCCTCATCGGAGAGATTTCTTCTGAGGTCTGAGCGCGTTTTTTCGATCAAAAAAGTCAGGATAAAATACAATGAGCAGAAACCCGGCAATTCAATCCACCAAAATGCGCTACGGCATAGTGGGTACTTCCCCGAAGCTGGACCAGGCTTTGGAGCGGGCAATGCGGGTGGCAAAAACGGACCTGACTGTTTTGATTAACGGAGAAAGCGGCGTGGGTAAGGAGGTTTTTTCCCGCATTATTCACGACCAAAG
>SKLY01000078.1 GCA_007121335.1 Saprospiraceae bacterium
ATTTGCAAAAGCTCACGGATGAAGCTGCTGTCAGGTTTTCTAAAGCCTACCGCGTGAGTACCGAGGTAAATGCAGTCAAAAACAACCATGAAGGATTGTTGAAACCTGCAGAAGAGGAGGGCAGAGGCCCCCTGTTTGATCAATAATTATTCCCGAAAAAAGCCTTATCAGATCAATTCATCCAGTACTTCCCCGACCATTTTCCGGACAGATTTATACGGGTCTTTTGAAAAACGACCGGCGGTTCGGTTGGCGATGATGCAATTGAAGGAAATGGCCCGGTGACCCAGCAGATCACTGAGGCCAAAAATAGCAGAGGACTCCATTTCAATATTGGCAAATCGCTTCCCCTTGTGTTCGAATGACTGAAGGGTGTCAATTAGCTTTGGGTATCGTCCGGCAAGCCTCAATTCCCTTCCCTGTGGTCCGTAAAATCCATGCATGGTGGTGGTGATGCCCATTTTGTAGAGAGGACCAAACTTTTTGATGAGTTCAGGATGTGCACGAGTCAAATACACCGGGTAGGATAGTCCGCGTTGGTGAAAGTGGAACCGTATGGCCTTTTCCAATTCAACAAAAAACGGATTCGGGTTCTCTGCTTTTTGATACATAAACATAAGTGCATCAAAGCCCAGGGCGTATTCGGAAACGACCACGGTATCTACATCGGTTTCCGGGTCTATACTTCCGCTGGTGCCGAGTCTTACAAAAGTAAGTTGCCGGAATTTTCCCCGGATTTCTCGCTTTTCCAGATCGATATTGGCCACGGCGTCCAGTTCATTGATAGCTATGTCAATATTTGAGGTGCTTATTCCCGTAGACATTACTGACAGGGGCTTCCCTCTCAAGGTCCCGGTATGGGTGATGAATTCCCGCTTTTCTCTTTTGATGTCTATAGTGTCAAAAAAGGAGGAAACCACCTCCACGCGCTGAGGGTCTCCCACCAAAATGATGGTATCTGCAATGTCGTCACCACACAAGTCGAGGTGGTATATTCTACCCGCGTCGTTGATTATCAAATTTGCTGTATCCCATTTTTCCATATTCCTGTCTTTTAGCGGCCTAAAGGTAATAAATTACGGCACCATGTCTTGTAACCACTTGAATTAAATTCACCACTGTGTTTTTTGCACTGCACAATAAGTCAAGCCCCCATTTTCCACATTTTATCCACAGTAAAAAAGGACTATGTTAACACACATTAAGAATATTTAAAATATGAAACCATCTAATAATAAATTGGTAGTAGGATTTTTTTCACACCTTGCTGAGGTCGTGGATAACTTTTTCACCGGTAAAATAATACCCGGAGGATAAATAATTTCCAGTGAGAATGTTCGAAGGCCATTCTGGTGGGGTGCAGTAGTATCAATTTCATTCGCAGCAAAAGTCACTCAGACAGTGGTAGAAATTCGTCCAGTATTTTAAGTGACACCCGCATGTTTTTGTGCTCTTGTTGAGAATTCTCCGGTCTGGGATAAATCATTTTGTGGTTGGCGTACCCCTTCCATTCCAGGCGGTCCGAATCTATACCGTTATCAACCAGGTAGTTGAAAATGGACCTGGCCCGTTTTTCTGAGAGTTCTTGAAGGTCGTGCTCCGATCTAATACCGGGAGGAAAGTTTACATGTCCCTGAATCTCAAATCGATAATCAGAGGCTCGACTAATCATCATCAGCAGGCGGGGAAGCTCGTACAGGCTCTCATGGTACACTTTTGCAGTTCTGGGATAAAACAATATATCCCGGAAATCAAATTGGTTTCCAGTCTGCAGTTTTGTTGGGTGAATGACACCCAATCCCGGACCGGTGCGTGCAGGATTGAAAAAACGGGGTTCCATGTAGTGGTCTTTGGAGAAAAACTCGAGAGAAAAATTTTCGCCTTTGGGTACGGGAATGCAAAACACCCCGGAACCCGACACCTTAAAGGTATCCTGGTAAAACCTGGTGCCGAGCAGAATTATCCCCTCCATATCTCGCTTTTCGTCACCTTCTGAAGAGAAATTTCCCGAAATCATTTGGACAGGACGGTACATTCCGGCTTGCACTTTAACCGAGCGGTTGGCTCTTCTTCCAGAGGCAGTTTGATTGGAGGCTAATGGGACTTCTTCTCCATATACATATTCTATGATCTGAGTGGTTTTTACTCCTCTTTTCTCAAGTTCCTCTCTCGCAAAATCCAGCCGCCTTTGAGCGAGTCTTAAATTGTATTCAGGACTCCCCACGCTGTCTGTCCTGGCTTCCATCCTAACAATAAATTCGGTTTGGTTGCGAAGAGCTCTGAGGAGTTTGTTGATATCATTTTCCGGAAGCGAGTCGGTTACGTGGCGGTTGGTTTCGAAGTGGATCAAGAAGGTGTGGCCTTCAATAAACATGCTGTCACCGGTTGAATAGTAATTGGACTGCCCGGTAGCACTGGATAGTAGTACTATGGAGGCCATTAGTGCAAAAAAGCATGGCAAAGCCCATAATTTCCAATTAATTTTGTTTCCATTACAATTTCGTGCTACCATAGAATCATTGGGATTTCCGGGCTCTTTGATTAAAAGCTAAGATAATAATTTTTGAAAACATTGTTTTGCGAGGTAGAACACTCCGTGGACAGGCTCAATTCCTCATCTCATCTTCTAATTTACCGAGGACTTTGACAGTAACCCTTCTATTGTATTTCATCTCGTTCTCAGTCCTGGCTCTGGGATAAATCATTTTTGAGTTGGAGTAAGCTTTCCACTCCAGGCGGGTGGAATCGATATCGTTTTCGATAAGATAGTTGTACACTTTTCTGGCCCTTCGCTCGGACAGGTCGTAGTAAAATGTGCCCCGCGGTTGTGGCGGGCTGAATGGATTGTTTACGTGGCCCTGAATTTCGAACCGGTAATTTGCAGCAAAGCTCACCGTTCTCAAAAGGCGGGGGAGGGCATCCTGAAATCCCGGCATGAGTACGGCCCTGTTTGAAATGAACAGTATGTCTTCGAAATCAAAAGTGGCTCCAACTTCCAGCCTTTCAATCTCAACTTCTCCGAGTGTGGGTGCCTCACGCGATAGATTGTGATAGGTTCGCTCCATGATGTGGTCCCCGGAGTAAAACTCCATGGAGAAAATTTCCCCTGCCGGTGCGATAAATGTAAATTTTCCGGTACTGTCCGTAAATAAGGTGTCCCGATGGTAGCGGGAACCGATAATCATCATACCCTCAATACCGCCGTTTTCTGCATCCTTCGAAATCATGCGCCCTGTAATTTCCTGAAATGCGGTTTGATAACCCGCTGCAACTTTTACCGACCGGTTTGTTTGTCTGCCCTCCCTGCTGATGTTCGGGGCGAGCGGCAAGTCCTCCCCGTAAACGTTTTCAATAAACCGGTCACCCTTAACCCCTCTTTGCTGCAATTCTCGTTTAGCAAACTCCATCCTGCGGGTTGCCAGGTCCTTGTTGTAGGTGTAATCGCCTACGCTGTCTGTTCTCGCCTCGAGTCTCACCTTTAAATTCGGCTCATCTTCCAAAATTTCTAACAGTCTATTAGTCTCCTCCTCCGGGAAGGAGCGGGTGTAGTCCCAGTCCGTATTGAAGAGAATTAAAAAGGAGGTTTTTTCAAAAAGTACTGAATCTTCACTGACTGGAATGGGACTCTGAGCAGTGAGGTAACCGGCATTATCAGGCTTCCAAATGAAAAACAACAGCAGGGCCAAACAGCCCAAAGACCATTTTCTGAGTTGAGTTTGCCTTGAGAAGTTATTGCGCATCCCGTAATTTTTTGAAGTACGCATTGTCCTTGTGCTTAAGAACTCCCTTGCCTTAGAGAAATCTGAGAATCTCCGTTTATGGAAGGGTGATTTGCATGTATGGTGTTTTAACTTTGCAACTCAATTGTCGCTGACCCATGAAATGCTACGGCGGTACTTGTTCTCTATCTAACGAAAACAGTGGGTCTGAGTATTTGTTTTTCCCAAAATACCTATCTTTACAATTCTATGAGGATTTTTGGGTTTGTAATCTTATATGTTGAAAAAAGGTAATAGATGCTGAGTAGGTTTCTTGTGCAAACCAAGTTTTTCGATTCGTTGAAAAGTGTATATAGAGCGGGATTGGAGCCTGTTAACCGGGAGAGTGGTTGTCTGGCAGGTAAATATCTCAGCCGGCTTATATGGGTGGTCCTTTTTACCCTTTTAGTCCTGATGCAAGTCAGCTCGCAATCCTTGCTTCAAAAGGGTGAGTATTTTACGCATCAGGGCTTTGAGGATGGAGACTATGTAGAGTTGACGGGCGATGTTTTGAGGACGGATTTACCGGAGCACTTCGTAGCTGCCAGTGTAATGCCTTTTTTGGAGTTCGAAGCTCATGTAATTTCTCTTGATGAAGAAAATTCCGCCGTGATATTTCTCATGGCTGAGACGGGAGGCAGGGAACTTGAATTGCTCCTGAATGCCAATTTTTTGCAGCCGGGAGAAAGTATCCACTATTACCGGATAGGTAGTGAAAATTCTCAGAAATTTGAGAGGAGACAAACTCCTGTTTTTTCAGAAAAGAAAAGCGGTAGATTGGTTGTGGAGTGGAATGGAAGCGCAGACCGCACGGAAGAAATTGTGAGGGAGAATCCACTGCGCAATGCATATCTCCACTCCGGGTCGTTGCGATCCGATGAAACGGGCTTTGGAACCTCCCTGGAGTGCCATATCAATATAAGCTGTCCTGAGGGACTGACTTTTCACGAGGTGAGGGATGGTATCAACCGCATTCGGGTGGTAGTTGAAGAGGGAATTGGTTACTGCAGCGGAGCATTGATTAATAACACTGAAGAAGACCACACTCCTTATTTGCTCACTGCATATCATTGTATGGATGGATTCACGCCCCTTTACGACATGTGGCGTTTTGATTTTTTTTACGAATCTCTCAGTTGTTCGGACCCTCAGAATGAGCCTGATTTTTTTAGTTTGACAGGCTCAGAGTTCAGGGCCGGTCATCCCGATACGGATTTCTTACTCCTGGAGCTGACAGAGGACTTTCCCGGAGATTTTGAGGTGCCATTTCTCGGCTGGGATCGCCGGGAGGATTACTTGCCTCAAAACACCGCACTTATCCATCACCCATCGGCCGACATAAAAAAAGTATCTCTTTACAGTTCATCCCTTAGGGTTCATCCCAATCAAATAAACTGGAACAACGGAGTGACGACACCTAGAAATTCCCACTATCGACAAAACCTCACTTCAGGAACCTTTGAACCCGGTTCCTCCGGGAGCCCGCTTTTATCTCCCGAGGGTAGGATAATGGGACAATTGCACGGGGGCAATCCCTCTTGCTCAACTTTTCTGGCTTACAGTGGCATAATTTACTACAGTTGGGATCTGGGAGACGATTCCTCGGAGCGACTAAGAGACTGGTTAGACCCATTAAATTCCGGACAGTTGACACTGGACCACAGCTTGCGAGAGGCCGCTTTTGATGACTTTATTGTGCACGGTACAGTCAGAAACCCTGTGGATATGCCTGTAGGCATGGTAGAGGTGGTGCTGGAATGTGGCGATGAGAGTTGGGGCACAGTTACCGAAGCGGATGGGCTGTTTGAGTTTGAGGTGTCCCTTCCGGCCGGGGAGGTAGATGTCTGTCAGCTTTTATTTCGAAAGAATATTAATCCGAGAAATGGGGTGAATGTACTGGATGTCGCTGCTATGCAACGGCATATTTTAAATATTGAACCTCTTGAAGGATACCCTTTTCAGGCCGCGGATTTGAATGGAGACGGCCGGGTAAATATTTTGGATATCCTGATAATAAGAAGATTGATACTCCAGATTATCGATCAATTGCCCGACTCAGATTCCTGGAAAATACTGCCGGGCGAAATTGATTTTGACCTAAATGGTGACCCGGATTACTTTTTTGAAATCACCGGATTGAAAATGGGAGATGTGGATTTTTCTGCCAACCCTTCCAATTGATATTCCCTCAATACACAGTTCCAATTCATTTCATTCGACTACCATTTTAGAAGATATCGTCATTAAGAATAAACACTTAGGTTAACCCTCCCCCCCGAAATAATATCGGCATCGCAGCTGTTATTCGTTAACCTAATTTTTACATTAAATTAATATTGTGCCTATATTTGTATCTGGAAAAAATGGGATGTCCAATAGATAATTGGACATCCTGTTAGGATAAATTGTGCGTGAAAAATAGCTGAGGGGTTCCCATGTTGAAAAGAAAGAGGTATACCATTTTTCTCATCTTGTTTATTGGTGGTTTATTTGCTGCCCTGTACTGGATTCCTCATGAATTTCCCTACAATATTAGGACCAAGGCGCTGATTCAACCAGTTAAGGAGTGGGAGTTAAGCCGACTGCCGGATGGGAGTTTGTCGTCGCTTATAAGAAACCAACTCACCGGCTCAATTGATTCTTATGGCGTCACGGAATTCCGGAGGGGAGATGTGGTAAGTTTTAACCTCAGACCGGAAATCTATCGCAAGGGTTATGTCTCCGAGGGAGATACCATTGGTTTCCTGTACTCAAATGATGAACAGGTTCGCATTGCAGAGCTAAGGGGTCAGGTGGATGTGCTCAGGGCTGAATTACAGTACTACATGACCGGGCAAAAAGCAGAGGATGTGAGAAGGGCTGAACAAGAGATAGAACTCGCCTTGGAGAGAGTAGAAAATCAACGCCGCATTCTTGAGCGCTCGAGAATGTTAATGGTTGATTCCCTTATTTCTGTACAACAATTGGAGATCGATGAACACGATTTAGAGATGAGGAAAAAAGAGGTCAAGCTGGCAGAAGCCCGTTTAGAGATTGTAACCTCGGGAGATAAACCGGAGCAAATTGAACTCATCAGGACCCGTAAGGCAGCTTTAAAAGATCGAATAAGCCAGTTAGAGGGACGCATGGAGCAATTGATCCTGTTGGCTCCTATAGATGGGAAGGTCGTGTTGGATAGGAATTATATGCGGCGGGATGTATTGGTGCGGGTTGTTGACACCACTGCCTTTGTCGGAGTGGCTCCAGTCCTCTTGAGAGACAGGAATTATGTTCAGGCTGGTCAACCGGTGAGGATGAGGCATCAGACGCATGGGTTTTCTACAGAGGGAACGGTTTATGACTTTAACAATGTAGCAGAGGTTTTGAATGGTGAGTCGGTGGTTTTTGTCACAACCTGGTTCAAAAACAATCCAAACCCCATGTTGCCCGGAAAAATGGTTGAAATTGAGGTAGAAGGAGTTGGCCTCCGCCCCTGGGATTACGCAGTTAAGTTATTTCAATCCCCTATGTAAGTATGGCATACAAACTTCGCTACGAGAGAAAATATCTGGTTCCAAACCATCTTTTAGATGATGTGAGGGCGGCCCTTAGTCCCTTTTTGAGGCCGGATGTGTACGCGGAAAGAGTGGATGGCAGGCCTCAGTATACTGTGCGCTCAATTTATTTCGACAGCATACACCGCCACGCAGTTTTTGAGAAAATAGAGGGACTGCGCGACCGGAAAAAACTTAGGATTAGGGGCTACAACACCAGAGAAGATGACAGTTTGATCATTGCGGAGATAAAGCGAAAGATTTCCAACCGGATTTGCAAAAACCGCGCTCCATTTCTCTACAACGACATTCAACATGTTATTGAAACCGGCGATTACGAGCCATTTTTGCTCAAAAACAACGAGCAGACCAGAGACGATGCCGCCAGATTTTTGTACAATCTGAAGCGTTTTCACATGGAGCCGGTAAATCTGATAGTTTACCACAGGGAGCCATACCACGGCGTTTTCAATTCCGATACACGGATTACCTTTGACAAGGATATTAGATCTCGTATCTACCCCCATATCACCGAATTGTTTGAGAATGTAGATTTTGTCTATCCGTGGGCCGGACACTTTATCATGGAGATAAAGTATTTTGACCCGCCGATGCCATCCTGGGCCAAGGCTGTAGTCTGGGAATTTGACCTGAAGGCAGAGGCACTTTCTAAGTATGTGGAGGGATTTAATTGCCATCCACTGGCGTATTGAATTTTGAGACCAAGGACTTTATGGAAGAGCAACTTGAAAATATATTTATATTTAGGATTACCCCGGCGGAAGCTCTCACTAATTTGGTGGTAGCCCTAATCTGTGGTATTTTGATAAGTCTGTTTTATCGGGTGACCTACAAGGGGGTGAGTTATTCATCACACTATGTGATATCAATAATCATGCTCGCAATGATTACTGCACTGGTAATTATGGTCATTGGAAACAACCTGGCCCGGGCTTTTGGTTTGGTGGGAGCGATGTCTATTATCCGATTCCGGACAGCAGTTAAGGACACCCAGGACATAATGTATATTTTCTTTGCTCTTGCCGCCGGTCTTGCTTGCGGTGCGGGTATGTACGCCATCGCGGTGACCGGTACTTTATTTATCGGATTTTCACTGATGATTGCCTCTGCTGTGTACGCCGAAAACCCGGCCAAGCGTGAATACCTGCTGCAAATTGTGCATCTAGGTTCAAAGGTGGAAAAGGGACTCTTCAACCGAACTATCGATAAGTATGTCAACAGGTACAATCTGGTCAATGTAAAAAATCTGACAGATGACCGGGGGGAGATAATGGAGTTTTCGTACTACATCATGCTCAAAAAAGAGTCCCGGGCTCCTAAATTGCTCGCAGAACTCAGAGAACTACCCAATATAGACAAAGTAAATCTGTTTTTCGATGAAGAGTGATCTGTTGAGCTTTTTTCAGAGTGGTTTTCGGGGGCCTACTTTACGGTTGGGATTTTTGCTGCTGATTGTATCGTTCTTAAGCAGTGGTTGTAGTGATACTTCAGCACCCGAGTGTGCAGATCCCGCGGCCAATAATTTTAACAGTGATGCTATCGGGTTTACAGACTGTGAATTTGAGCAGCAGATGGCTACTCCTGATTTTTTGACTTTTCTTGACCAGGCAGTTGAAGAGACGTCAGGCCTTGCCATTGTGAACGATCGCTTGATAACACACAACGACCGTGGCCACAGTAACGAACTTTTTGTTGTTGATCCAGAATCTGGCCTGGTATTGAACTCCTTTGAAGTAACTGGAGCGGAGAATGAGGATTGGGAAGATCTTGCCCAAAGCGATGAAATTCTTTTCGTAGGTGATATGGGAAATAACCCCGGAGACCGGAGGAATCTGCGGATATATATGGTGAAGAAGTCCGATTTTGATTTTGGAACTGAAACCGGAGAAGTTCCCATCGCGGGGCTGATAGAATTTTACTACCCGGAACAGGAAGTTTTTGAAGCCAATAACAATCACAACTGGGATTGCGAAGCCCTGATCTACCGGGATGGGTATCTATATCTCTTTATGAAGCACCGAAAGGACCCATTGAGCAATTTATACAGAATACCAGCTGAAGAAGGCTCCCACACTGCTCAATTATTGGCCTACTTCAACGCCGGCCATAGGATC
Organism: Saprospiraceae bacterium; assembly: GCA_007121335.1. Taxonomy (GTDB): domain Bacteria; phylum Bacteroidota; class Bacteroidia; order Chitinophagales; family Saprospiraceae; genus PWJY01. Next base: position 9,427 of record SKLY01000078.1, read on the forward strand.
ACGGGTGGTGATATATCCCCCGATGGAAACCAAATTGCTCTGGTAGGCTACAACAAGGATGATAATTGTGTAGTTTGGTTGCTCGATGGCTTTGGAGATGGTCATCCACTTTCGGGTTCAAAAAGAATGTTCACCCTCGGTTCTTTTTCTGCCCTTGGCCAAATGGAGGCAATCGTCTATACAAATGACACCACCTTTTATATCTCAGCCGAAGAAGTAGATGGCATCCCGCCCAGGTTGTACAGATTGGAGCTTCCCTAAATCCAATGCTTCGATTTGGTATTAACCCAAATCTACATCTGGTAAGACAGTAAAGGCTTCCCTGAAAAAATGTTAAAAAACAGGTAATAAAATTTGGCTATTGGGTTAAAATATGTTAAATTTATGCCATTAAATTGATGACCTAAATTCTTTCTTATGAAGATAACATTTAATGAGCTCAGAAGAATTAAGCACGCTCTACCTACCGGAAGTATCAAAAAAATTGCTGCTGAATTGGGAATTGAAGAGCAAACTGTGCGCAACTACTTTGGTGCCCGGAAGTATGTGGATGGCGAGGTGGTAAGCCTGCATGTTGAACCCGGTCCTGATGGAGGTGTAGTTCACCTCGACCGAAGCGACATTCTCGAAATGGCGAGAAAGTTGGCCGATTCGCCACGTGCTAAAGCCCCTGCCTGAATCCCTGTCTATACGGGGATTTCTTTTATTCAGGCAGTACGCGTACTGTTTTATCAATGCTTTCCCGGAGTCGGGAAACAGTAGAGGCTTGCAAGTTCACTTTTTCCTGATAATGGAATAAAGATAGTCGGCTGATTGACTCGATGTAAAAAGTGTTCACCCTATTAAAGCAAGTTCCAGTGTTCCTGTAGAGTGGTTAAATGTTGATTAAGCAGGTTACGGGTTTTGAATGCTATCATCATTTTATGGCTTACAGAGTGCCGTACTTTTTGACTTCTTAAGATTGGGCTTCTATTTTTCAAACTTTAATAAACCACTACCTGACTGCATTCGCGGTCCTGATCATCTCTCAAACAAATTATGTAAACTCCAGAAGGATAGCCCTCGAAGCCAATCATGTGTACCCGGCCAAAACTAGTGCGTTCAGAGAAAACCAATCGACCTGCCATGTCAAACACTTCAATATCTAAAGAATAGTCGCCCTGCCGGGCTGCAAACAACCCTATTCTCTGAGGGCCTGGGAACCAATTTACCTGTATTTCTGTCAAATCCGCGTTTTCCTCAGTAGGTCCTCCCGGTGGATTACAGACGTCACTTTCCAGTAAATTCTGCCGGTGCAATTCCAGGCTGGCGATCATGCGCTCTTTCTGGCCGTGGGTAAACATGGCGAGGCACTGGTCTTCCGGATAATCCATGAAATTAGTAACTATGTCCTCGCTTCCACAGGATTCAGTGGTTTCGTTACTGCAGGAGCGATAGGGGCCAATCTGATTTGGCGTATCCCCCACAAAATCATCCGTATCGCAACTACCCGAACCCGGGCCCCAGGGGTGGTGAAGATTGAAGTAATGCCCGATTTCATGCACCAGGGTCTTACCACCATCTGCGAATGGCAGTTTTTCCACACCAGTCCCAATACTTCCAATGGCCCTGTAATCCACTACCACGCCCTCAGCTTCAGGGTAGGGCGCGCTATTGGGGAATGTGGCAGAACCCAGGATGTTCCCGCCTATCTCACATACCCAGATATTGAGATACTGGCCCGGGTCCCAAAGGTCCTTGCCTCCGTATTCAGAAAAGTGTACGGCCCTTTTTGTAAAATCAATCCGCTCGTTTCCAATGCCTTCCACATCGGTTTGTGTGCGTGTAATTCCGGTTGTTGGCATTCCATCAGGATCTCTTTTGGCCAGGCAGAACTCGATTTGCACATCGGAAATCAGATGGCGAAACTGCCCCCTGACGGTATGCAAATTCCTGTTTTGCATACTAAATGCCCGGTTTAAGATTTCAAGCTGATCGTAAATCTGCAGGTCGGATATATTTTGCTCCTCAGTATGCCACACAAGGTGAAAAACTACCGGGATGGTGATGTTAGTGCGTGGTAGAGCACGGTGTTCTTTTATGTGCTCCTGGAGTTCTTGCTCCCACTTCACTCTTTTTTCTTTCAATTCCGGTCGCTGCTTAAGTGCTTCCTCAAGAAAAGCATCCGCTGCGCAGCGGACGATGGTGTCCTGGCCTTGAATATAGAGCGAAGGAAGAATTAGAAAACACACTAGCACCATCCATTTCCAGCCGGTCGGGGATTGGAGGTGCTGAAAATCGGTAGTTTGTTTTCCAGGTGTTGGGTACATTCGATGCCTTAAGTTCAAAGATAGTATTCCACGGCAGACCCAAAATTAGAGACCCGCGGTAGGAAACCATCTTTTGAACGCAGGAAAATCTGAAATAATTTAATCGCGCTGGACCAACTCAAATAATTTACTCAGGTCAGGCGAGAGAATAATCTCCGTACGCCTGTTGAGCGCTTTGTTTTCGGGGCTGTCATTTGGAGCCACCGGATCGTATAACGCTCTGCCCGAAGCGGTGATCCTGGTTGGATCCACACCGGCCCTTGTCAGGATTTTTACCACAGAGGTTGCCCTGCTGACACTCAGGTCCCAGTTTCTCTCGGCGCTCCCATCACTATCGGTATGCCCCTCTACAGTAATGGCGATATCGGGATTGACATTGAGCACCTCGGCCAGTTTGTTGATTGCATCGCGACCTTTAGCATCAATCCGGTCACTTCCCACCTCAAACAGCAGTTGTTGACTTAGTGAAATATAAACCCTACCATCTTTTTGTGTCACAGTGAGGTCTGCATCGGAAAAACCCATCAACGCCTGTTCTATTCCCGCCATTACATTGTCGAGAATATCGCGCTGGGCATTGATTTGATCGTTGAGTTCATTGATCCTGGCCTCGCGTTCCTCCAGTGAAGCCTGTAATTTATTGAGGTCTTTTTCCTTTTCATCCAGATCCCGCTGAAGCCTTTCAAGGCTCCACTCTTTCTGAGCTATTTCGTTTTCCTTCTTGCCCAACTCCTCGACCAGTGCCTGCCTTTCTTCTGTGGCCGATGCCAACAGTACCTCGTTTTGGCTTAAAAGAGATTCGTATTCAGCGTTTAATTTATCGAGATTCTCCCTGAGATTGGCTGCTCTCCTTTCGAGCTCTGATTTGTCTCTTGCCAACCGGTCGCGTTCACTTTCGAGTGCTTCGTGGTCAACGACCAATTTGTCGTAGGCTTGCTTTACTTTCTCAAGCCTGTCCACCCTGTTTTCAAGACTTTTATTGGTGGCCAACAACTCATCGTATTTCCGCTGTGAGACACATGAACCCAACATCAATGCTATCATGGACAAAATAAAAAGGTTCTTCATTTTTAGGTAGTTATGAATTAGATAAAAAATTAATACAAATATACGCTACTTTTCTAAACCACCAATGTTATTAGAATATTTTACAGCGGTTTGTAATATTTTAATCCCTTGATTTAGAGGTGATGAACTGGTTTATAATTCAGTTTGGTCCAAAGCTTGAAGAGGATAGTGTTTTTTACATAAGTGGCATTCGGTCAAAGGTTTGGATTGCAGGACCCGCCATATGTAATCCCGGATTTGTTTTGAACTCAAAAGGGTTGGCTGCATTTAGTATCGTGGGACGATCTGGAATATAGAAGACCGGAAATTGTTGTGATAAGATTCAATCAGATAAGTGAAAAATGCCGGAGTTTAACCATGTCAGATATAGGAATTTTTTTATATCTTTGAGGGGAGAAAACCGAATGGTGGATGCCAGGTCCACGAAATTCTTTATTATATTTCCAGTGCCTGTGGAGGCCGGGGAAAAGCTGTCTTTAATCGTCAGTGTTGCCGGCTTACAATATGTGTTGTTGACCAAGCGAATTTTATTAAGATTACCGGAAGTTGGGATCCTCTTCGGGATTCGCAAACCGGATTTAACTGAAAAAAATTTAGAAGATGGAAGAAGTGAAAAAGCCTGAGAATCTTGTCCACGACGAATTGAAAAGTTGGGTCGGGGAAATTGCCGACCTTTGCAAACCCGAACGGATTTACTGGTGTGACGGCAGTCAAAAAGAATACGATCAATTGTGTGAAATGCTGGTGGAGAAGGGCACTTTCAAGCGGTTGAACCCGGAAAAGCGCCCAAACAGTTACGCCTGCTTTTCGGACCCTTCTGACGTGGCAAGGGTGGAGGACAGAACCTATATATGCAGTCGCCTGGAGGAAGATGCAGGTCCGACCAACAATTGGATGGATCCTCGCGAGATGAAGAAAACCCTCCAGCCGCTTCTCGACGGGTCGATGCGCGGAAGAACAATGTACGTCATTCCCTTTTGCATGGGACCGTTGGGCTCCCCAATAAGTAAATACGGCATTGAAATTACCGATTCGGAATACGTGGTGGTCAATATGAAGATTATGACACGCATGGGAAAGGAGGTGTATGACCAAATTGGCAAAAAGGGGGAGTATGTCAAGGCACTGCATACCCTGGGAGCTCCATTGGATCCGGGACAGGAGGACGTCAAGTGGCCCTGCAACCCGGATGTAAAATACATTGTCCACTACCCGGAGGAGCGGAGTATAGTTTCTTACGGAAGTGGATACGGGGGCAACGCGCTCCTCGGTAAAAAGTGTTTCGCTCTCAGGATCGCCTCTGCTATGGCCCGGGATGAACAGTGGCTGGCCGAGCATATGTTGATCCTCGGAATGGAAGACCCGGATGGCAAAAAAGACTATGTCGCTGCTGCATTTCCCAGCGCATGCGGAAAGACGAATTTCGCAATGATCATCCCCCCCAAAGAATTTGAGGGATACAAAATCACCACGGTTGGGGACGATATCGCCTGGATAAAACAGGGTGAAGACGGTCGCTTGTATGCCATCAACCCGGAGGCCGGGTTTTTCGGAGTGGCGCCGGGGACCAATTACGAGACCAATCCCAACGCCATGGAAACCATCAAAGCCAACAGTATTTTCACCAATGTGGGAATTACCGAGGATGGTGATGTCTGGTGGGAAGGTCTGTCTGATAAACCACCGAAGGGAGTGATTAACTGGAAGAACAAAGTCCACGACCCTGAATCCGGAGATCCTGTAGCTCATCCCAATGCCCGTTTTACTACTCCTGCCTCACAGTGTCCAAGTATCGATCCGGCCTGGGAGGATCCTAAGGGAGTGCCGGTCAGCGCCTTTATTTTCGGTGGGCGAAGAAGCACCACCATGCCGCTGGTGTTTCAAAGCTACAACTGGAACTTCGGTGTTTACATGGCGGCCACCATGGGCTCTGAGATGACGGCTGCCGCCTTTGGAGAAATTGGAAAAGTGCGCAGAGACCCCTTTGCAATGCTCCCTTTTGCGGGTTACCACATGGCCGATTATTTCCTCCACTGGCTCAAATTCGGCCGCCAACTCCCGGCCCCGCCCCGGATTTTCTCCGTTAATTGGTTCAGAAAGGACAAAAACGGGAAGTTTATTTGGCCGGGATTTGGAGAGAATATGCGGGTACTAAAATGGATAGTCGATAGGATCAATGGCAAAACTTCAGCTGTGGAATCTCCCATCGGTTGGATGCCCTCCTATGAAGACCTGGATATGTCGGGACTTGATTTTTCCAAAGAGGACTTCGATGAAATTATGTCCATTGACCGCGAAGACTGGAAGAGTGAATTGCTGGACCACCAGGACTTATTTGAAAAAATGTACGATAGAACGCCAAAGGACTTCTTCTTCATGAGGGAATTGTTGCTGTCCGGCCTGTGGCGCTCTCCGAAAAAATGGTCCTGAAAACAAACTTAGGCTTGGTTATTAATAAGGGGTTTGCTATATGATGACGAGATCCCGATTGTTTTTTCGAAAAATTTTTCCTTTAGATGATTGGAATCCTGTATCGAAAAATTTTGAGACCGGTTTTATTCCTATTTGACCCGGATAAAGTCCACAAGGCATTCGTCAGTCTGGGAGGATTTTTGGGGAGGTTTGCTGTCGGCAGATGGCTCATCGGAAGGCTGTATGATTATCCCGGGAATAAGTTGTCGAAAAAAGTTGATGGAGTTGTCCATCGAACTCCCATAGGACTTGCAGCGGGTTTTGATTACAACGGTGAACTGGCTAACATCCTGCCACATATGGCATTTGGCTCAGAAGAGGTGGGATCTGTTACAGCCCGCCCTTGTTCCGGCAATCCCAAACCAAGGTTGAAGAGAATGGTAAAATCGGAAGCTTTGGTGGTTTACAAAGGTTTGAAGAATCAGGGTGTGGATAGGATTATTGAACGGTTGAAAAAAGCCAGACCACGGGATGGGTTTGCACTGGGCATCAGCATTGCAAAAACCAATGACCGGGAAAGTGTGGGCCTGGAAAAGGGGATAGAGGACTATTACTACTCCCTGAAAAGGCTGACGGAAGATAATGTCGGAGACTTTTACACGATCAATATTTCCTGCCCCAATGTGCACGGAGGAGAGGATTTTTCCAATCCGGAGAGGCTCGAGAAGTTGTTAACAAGACTAAGGACCATTCAGCACGATAAGCCCATGTATGCCAAAATGCCCATCAACCAGGACTGGGAGGAATTTAATGAAATGCTAAAGGTAATTGACAGAACAGGCTTACACGGAGTGGTGATTGGCAATCTGAATAAAAACTATGACGAGGCACCTCATCCTGAAGAAGCCCCTGATGAATACCGGGGTGGCTTGAGTGGAAGTCTTTGTAAAAGCCGGTCTACTGAATTGATACGCCAAACTCGTGAGAATTGGGGTGACAGGTTCACCATCATAGGATGTGGCGGCATACTAACCGCTGAGGATGCCGTCGAAAAGTTGGAGGCCGGTGCGGACCTCTTACAGTTAATCACGGGAATGATATTCCATGGGCCTCACCTGATGAAAAATATTTGCAAAAAACTTGAGAAAATGGAGGATAGGTTGGTATCGGAAAGGACAATCAGCCGGGACGTTTAGATGTAATCCGGTTAAAAAGCTATCCAATAATCTGCCGGCCAACTTTTCGTATTTGGTTTTGATAAAATAACCCGCGGTTTACGGGAGCGTGATAGTTATTAATTCATGCCCGGATCATCCATTTGACCAATCTTATCCTTCAACACTTTATATAGTTGTTCTGCGACCTCTTCCGGCACTCCAACCTCATCGGCATATTTTTTCAAATTGGGTTTAATGCCGTTGTTGTAGGCCTCGACTATCAGACCCATAAGCTCATTTAAAGATTCCAGTTGTTCGTCTTCCTCTGGCGTGTTTTCACCCTCCGCATCTTCGAATATTTCCACGAATTGGTCGGGACTGGCATCTATGTCCAGTATCATGGAGGTTAAATTAGGGGTGTAGGGATGAAGAATAAAATCGGGATTGTCCTCTACGGTAATCCCGTGGATTTCAAACGCTTTAATCATTTCTTCGAATCCGGTTTCAGAAAAAGACAGGAGTTTTAGTTCGCTTGATTCTTCGATAAAGTATGCACGTGCAAAGTGAGGAAACTCACCATAACCGTGAGGAGTTAGTTTATATATATCCTCTTTGTACTCAATCGCGAAGTTTTTCTTCAACCTATTATGGTCAGGAAGTGAGTTCAGCTCTTTAGCTTTTAAAAAGTAGAGAAAGTCTTCTCCTCGATTGGCAATCATCGCTAATTCACAACCATTTACCAACATGAGGTATGGCACCGGGTTCTGGTTCAGGTCTTTAGAAATGCCGTTTTTTTCACGATAGAGATTGAAGTTATTGTGAAGGGCGAAGTAATCTATGTCGAAGAAAGTCAAGGCCTTGAATGGTATTACAGGACCATAAGTTTCAAAGCACTTTCCATTGTAGTTTCCCATTATTAGCCAGATGGAAATAATTCCTCCTGCCTCCTTAATCGTGGTGGTCATTGCAGGTGAATAAACCAATAACTCCTCTTCCGTAAAGGGATTCCAAACCTCGTAGAGATCATGCCCCAGTTCCTCCATAATTTCAAAGAAGATATACCTCATGGGATGTTTTAAAAAACCCTTTAAATACTGTATTCCCGGATCTGTCGGACCGGGGAAATCCATTTCTTTTAGATACTTATTTATCAGCCCCCCCTCCTTCAGTATTTGATTTGCTATGTACTGATCTTGTAAACCATCAATAATAGAACCAGGCAAATTGGTTGCCGCCTCCCTGTACTTTATGGCTTCTGAGTTAAAACGGTTATCCACATTGTCCTCCGAAATTGCACGCCTCATTAAGTCTCTGTTTATCAGTTTATTTTTGAGCTCCTGGCGTTTTATACAATGTGCTATTATTTCCTTTGCTTCTGATCTGTTCATGATGTGTAATAATTATAAAGTGATTGTCACAGGTCAAATGTCTGGATAATTCCTTACATTTTGCTGAATTGAGCGTGCTTTGATGAATCTTTTCCGGATTCCCCCCTTTACCGCATCAACACAATATATGCCTGATATAAAAAAAGTGAGCAGCATCTCCACAACATCCACTGCGCTAAAAACAATTTCCAGGATTCCGTTATTTTTGCTCAAAATGGTAATATGGCAACTGGTTCCCCGAAGAGAAAAAAGCGGCGGGTTTTATTGAAAGCCAATAAGCACCTGTACCGCTACAGTGGAATTTACTTTGTGGTATTTTTCATACTGGCGCTCATCGCCTTCTGGTCTTCCTATTACAGCCGGTTGACTGCTTCCATGGATTTTGAAGTGCACTTCCACGGAATTACGATGACGCTGTGGTGCATTATGCTTATCAGCCAGGCATTCTTTGTCAGATTCAAAAAATTTAGTTGGCACCGTTTTTCTGGCAGGCTATCCTACATCCTGGTGCCACTGGTTATTTTATCCGGATTTAACATAGCTCACTATACCATCGAAAATGTGCCGGTAGGACATCCTGCCAGGTATTATCAATCAGCACTGATGTTCAATTCTATTGTGGTGTTTGCGATAATTTACGGCCTGGCAATTTACTTCAGGAAAAAACCGCTTCAGCACGCGCGTTACATGGTCTGTACCATTCTCCCTTTCATTACCCCTATCACTGACAGGATTATATTCAAGTACATTCCTGCTTTGGTTGATTATGCGCCGACAGCAGACGGAATTCGCATGGTGCCGGCACTGGGCTTTTTACTTGGACAGGTAATACTCATTTCTTTGATTCTATGGGATTGGAAAAAGAACAAGCAGCTCAATGCTTTTGTCATTGTTTGGATACCGCTGACCATTTATCACCTTTCCGTACTCCACTTTTACCAGTATCCCTTTTGGCATAGCTTTACTGAGTGGTTGATGAGTCTTCCCCTCTCATAAAGTCGCAGGGTGTTTTTTTTAAAAAAGTGATTTATCAAGATATTCTTTGGTCTAACTGGAATAGCGGTGCAGGAATTGGCCGGTGGATTTAATTCTATTGCACATATTCCCTATATTTGCCCAAACTAAATTAATGAGCCATGATGTTACGAAATATTATTTTTGGTTGCCTTACTTTTTGCCTGATCGTACTGGGGTATTCCTGCGCTGAACCCGAAGTGGTCGAGGAGCATCCTGTAATGGAAATAGAATTGAGTGAGGAAAACCTCGAACGGCACATTGCCGAACTCGCCTCCGATGAATACATGGGAAGAATGCCCATGACAAGAGGTGGAGAACTCACCAAAGAATACCTGGTGAATGAGCTTGAAGATATTGGAATCGAACCGGGAAATTTCGGAAGCTGGTTTCAGGAAGTCGGCCTGGTAGAGGTCAATAGTAAATCTGATGACCAACTCGAAGTGAAGGGCGGTTCTGAGCCTTTTACGATTAATTTCGGCCCTGATTATGTGATTTATTCTCAGTTGATGGACGATGAAATATCCATTGAAGATGCCGAAATAGTCTTTTGCGGATACGGAGTCGTAGCTCCGGAATACGGCTGGAATGATTACGAGGGGATTGATATGGAGGGAAAAATCGCTCTGGTTTTAGTCAATGATCCGGGCTTTGCCATTGGAGACGAGGATTTGTTTACCGGAAATGCCATGACGTACTATGGTCGCTGGACCTACAAGTATGAGGAAGCTGCTCGCCAGGGTGCTGCCGGCGTAATTATTATCCATGAGGATGAAGCTGCTGGTTATCCCTGGGCTGTGGTGGAGCGCTCCTGGTCGGGTCCTAAGCTGCAGTTGGATATGCCGGAAGCAGCACTCGAGCGAGCACCGCTACAGGGTTGGGTGACTTCAGATGTGGCATCCCGCCTTTTTGAAATAAGCGGTCAGGATCAGGAGAGTTTATTCGAAAGTGCTAAAAGCGCTGATTTTGAACCGGTTCCCCTCGGATTGGAAATAAGCGCTACCATAAATAATACCTTCGACCACGGAGTATCGCAAAATGTGGTAGGTATGATAGAAGGGTCAGAGCGCCCGGATGAGTATATAATTTATTCCGCACACTGGGATCACCTTGGAGTGGGAGAGCCGGTTAATGGTGACAGTATATACAATGGCGCGGTTGACAATGCCACCGGTGTCGCCATACTGCTGGAAATTGCCAGGTCTGTTCAGGAAATGGAAACCCCACCGGCCAGAACGCTCGTCTTCCTCTTTGTCACTGCAGAGGAACAGGGACTCCTCGGATCGGCCTACTATGCGAGCAATCCGCTGTTCCCCACCAACCAAACCGTAGCCAATTTGAATGTCGATGGAATTTATCCCTTCGGCCCCACCAATGACATCATTGTAATTGGCGACGATCAGTCTGAAATGACGGATTGGGGAGAAAACATTGCCGAGACTCAGGGCCGCTACATTACACCCGACCAACAACCGGAGAATGGATTTTTCTACCGGTCTGACCAATTCAGTTTCGCCAAAGTGGGGGTTCCTGCTTTTTACGGTTTGGGTGGTACTGACCTTGTTGATGGTGGCCCCGAGGTTGGAAGAGAACTTCGCGAACAATACAATGCCGAGCGCTACCACCGCCCGGGAGATGTCTATGATCCCGATACCTGGGACCTGGGTGGTATTTCTCAGGATGGACAGTTCTATTTGAGACTGGGCGTTAAACTAGCGGAAAGCGATGATTGGCCGGAGTGGAGTGACCACTCGGAATTCCGGGCTGTCAGAGAGGCTGATATGATCGAGAAAGAAGATATAATGGAATGATTACTTTTCCTGAATCCAACAATCATAAATTCCTCTGGGAGGCGATCCTGGAAGCAAAAAAAGGATTGTCTTCCGGAGGGATTCCCATTGGATCGGTATTAGTCCACAATGGTGAAATACTGGGAAGAGGCCACAACCAGCGTGAACAGAAAAAGAGCCCCGTACTGCACGCTGAGATGGATGCTCTGGAAAATGCGGGCAGGCAAGCCGCTTCGGTTTATCGGAAATGTGTATTGTACACCACGCTTTCGCCCTGCGCCATGTGCTCCGGCGCGATTTTACTTTACGGAATACCAAAAGTTGTGATAGGAGAAAACATTAATTTTATGGGTGAGGAAGAGCTTCTCAAAAGTAGAGGAGTGGAGTTGATTGTCTTAAATGACCGGGAATGTATTGAGATGATGAAAGAATTTGTCGCCGAAAAACCGGAGTTGTGGAACGAAGATATTGGTGAATAAGCCACTTGGCAAATTTACCTTACCCAATTGAAAACCGTTAAATATTTTGGATATGAAAATGCCGTGAAATAGCTCCCTAATCATTGCACCATCTACAGCGTACCCCCATCCAATTTTAAATCCCTGGCCCGATGTGACCAGGGACAGTACAAGCCACCTGTGCACTTAAATTCTTAAAAGTTATTAAGAATACCAACATACCGCTATTTTTGCAACTTAATTTTGTCAAAAGTCAACCATGCTGTTATTTACACATACGGCCTCCCTGCTGTCTGATTTTTTTGCAGACGAATACGATCTGGAGATAAATGCCGATCAACTCCAATTTTCTCCTACCAGGAAGGACTTCGAGGGGGATTACACCCTGGTTGTTTTTCCCCTGGTGCGCTTTATGAAAAAGTCCCCGGAAGAGTGTGGTGATATTCTGGGACAGTATTTAATGGAGTGCTCTGATTTTATCGACGGATACAATGTGGTGAAGGGGTTTCTGAACTTGTCTGTTTCTGTCCACTTTTGGAAGGAGAGCCTGAAAATGACGGCCGACCCGGCCAGAATGACAGCAAGCACTGAAAACAAAGGAACCCTTGTAGTGGAATACTCCTCGCCCAACACCAACAAACCGCTTCACCTCGGACACATAAGAAACATCCTCATCGGTTGGTCTATGTACCGGATTTTGGAGCGCTACGGCTACGAATTGGTGAAAACCCAAATTGTCAACGACCGCGGGGTGGCTATTTGTAAGAGCATGCTGGCATGGAAAAAATTCGCCAATGGAGAAACACCTGAAAATTCCGGAATTAAAGGCGACCACCTGGTCGGTAAATACTACGTTAAATTCGACGAGGAACTGCGGGAAGAGTATCTCCAATGGCAGGATACCCCGGAAGCGGATGAGGCTTTTAAATCCAATGCAAAAAAGGACGAATCAAAGGAGGCTTTTTTCAAGCGCTGGAAAAATGACTACTTCAATAAGGTCAGCCAACTTGGGGCAGAGGTACGCCAGATGCTAAGAGATTGGGAATCCGGTAAAGAGGAAGTAGTACAGCTTTGGAAAACCATGAACACCTGGGTGTACGATGGTTTTGACGAGACTTACGAAAAACTGGGGGTTGACTTTGACAAAACCTACTACGAATCAGACACCTACAAACTCGGTAAAGATCTGGTCAATGAAGGCTTGAAAAAAGGGGTGTTTTTCACTGAAGAGGATGGATCTGTTTGGGCAGACCTGACTGACGAGGGCATGGATAAAAAGCTGTTGCTGCGAGGCGACGGAACTTCTGTTTATATGACCCAGGATCTCGGTACCGCGAGAGTCCGGTACCATGATTTTAAGATGGACCGGATGGTCTATGTGGTGGGTAATGAACAGGATTATCACTTTAAAGTACTTTTCAGCATTCTCAAGCTGTTGGAGGAACCATATGCCGACGGCCTTTACCACCTCTCATACGGAATGGTTGATCTGCCGGGCGGTAGAATGAAAAGCAGGGAGGGAACGGTGGTGGATGCCGATGACCTTATTGCAGAAGTCGTACAGATAGCTGCCAACAATGTGGAAAAACGCGATGGAATGATTAATCTCAGTCCGGAGGAACAAGAGGAGAGTGTGCGGAGAATTGGAATGGCTGCTTTGAAGTACCAATTGCTCAAGGTCAATCCCAAAAAACGCATGGTCTTCAACCCCGAGGAATCAGTTGACCTGCAGGGACATACCGGACCCTATATCCAAAATGCCTTTGTGCGCATCAAATCAATACTGAGAAAGTTAGATGAATCAGAGGATGCAGAAGCTGATGGTAGTATTGATGACTATTTCCACCTGAAAGACCAGGAGCGCGACTTGCTCAAACTGTTACTTTCGTACCGTGAGGTAATCGAGCGTGCCGCATCTGATTATGACCCCGCACACCTGGCCAATTTTGCCTATCAACTCGCGCGCAACTACCACCGCTTTTATCACGAACACCACATTATCAGGGCAGAATCCGGTGCCGCACGCACTTTCAGGATCAAACTGTCCGGGGTGGTGGCTTCTGCACTTGAGGACTCCATGTTTTTGTTGGGTATTGAAATGCCCAGGCGAATGTAATTGATCATAAAAAACAGCAATGAGCGAAAAAGAATCAGTCAATTTTATCGAGCAGATCATCCAAAACGACCTCGCTGAGGGCAAATTCCCCGGGGGAATAAAAACGCGGTTCCCACCCGAACCCAACGGTTACCTGCACATCGGACACGCAAAGTCCATCGTGCTGAATTTCGGTCTGACCCAAAAGTACAAGGGAACAACCAATCTCAGATTTGACGACACCAACCCGGAGACGGAAAGTTCGGAATACGTCAACTCCATCAAGCGCGATATACAATGGCTTGGCTTTGATTGGGGGGATCGCGAATACTACACCTCCAATTATTTCGACCAGTTGTATGACTTTGCCGTGAAGCTGATAAAAGAAGGTCTGGCCTATGTTGACGATTCTGATTCGGAGACCATACTGGAGCAAAAGGGTACGGTAAACGTGCCGGGTACAGAAAGTCCATTCCGGTCCCGTCCGGTGGAGGAAAATCTGGACCTCTTTGAGCGCATGAAAAATGGAGAGTTTGAAGAGGGCTCCCGGGTGCTGAGAGCCAAAATAGACATGGCCTCTCCCAATATGCACATGCGGGATCCGGTAATCTATCGTATTAAGCGCATGGCGCATCATCGCACAGGAAATAAATGGAATATTTATCCCATGTACGATTTTGCGCACGGTCAGTCGGATTCCATTGAAGAGATTACCCACTCTCTTTGCACCCTGGAGTTTGAGAATCACCGGCCGCTCTACAACTGGCTGATTGAAAAGCTGGAAATATACCCGTCCAGACAGATTGAATTTGCCCGACTAAACCTCAATTACACCGTAATGAGCAAGCGGAAATTGATGCTACTTGTCGAGAAGGGCGTGGTTTCCGGCTGGGATGATCCGAGGATGCCCACCATATCCGGTATGCGCAACAGAGGATACACCCCGGCATCGATCCGGCTTTTTTGCGAAAAAGTGGGTATAGCTAAGAGGGAGAATGTCATCGATATGTCGCTACTGGAATTCTGTGTGCGTGAGGACCTGAATAAAGTGGCAGAGCGCAGGATGGCTGTGTTGAATCCAGTCAAATTGATCATTGAAAATTACGACGAGCAGAAAGAGGAAATGCTTCCCGCCATCAACAACCCCGAAGACGAAACAGCGGGGGAGCGGGAAATGCCTTTTTGCCGGGAGTTGTACGTGGAGCGCGACGATTTTATGGAAGATCCGCCCAAGAAGTTTTTCCGACTGGCACCGGGCAGGAACGTCAGGCTTAAACATGCCTTTATAATCCATTGCACCGGTTTTGATAGGGACGAAAACGGGGAATTGGTGGAGATCAGGGCTGAGTATTACCCGGAGTCCCGCAGTGGTAGTGACACTTCGGGAATTAAAGCCAAAGGAACGCTTCACTGGGTCAGCGCAAGACACGCATCTGATGCTGTTGTGCACATGTACGATCGTCTGTTCAAAGTACCCGAGCCAATGGCAGATAAAGAAGTCGATTTTTTAGAGCATGTCAATGAAGACAGCCTGGAGGTTGTCAAAGGAGTGAAAATTGAACCATCCCTCACTGAATCCGAACCCCTCAAACCCTTTCAGTTTTTGAGAAAAGGGTATTTCGTAAGAGCGGAAAACGCAGAGGGCAATCTGCCCACCTTTAATATGACCTTGGGATTGAGAGACAGCTGGGGAGGCAAACAGAAGAAAAAGAAATAAAAATCCAGGACTTTACAATCCCGGAGATGTCCTCTTTTGCGACAATTTGCTCCTGATTGATTGCAAGCTTTGCTTTTGAGTTGAGATACTAAAGGAGCATAGTTTGTCCTTATCCATTTGCAGCGGACATTGCGAAGACACCAGAGTGACTTTCAGAAATGAAAATGAACGAAAATTCCCGCCATTATCAAGTGAGGTAATTCACCGGATCGTCGGGATATGCGTTGGCGTAGGCATACTTGATGATGTCAAATGAAGTGACCAGACCGATCAGCTTGTCTTCATCGTCCACTATTGGGATTGCGTGGAACCAGTTTCTCAGAAATATATCAGCTGCGGCACCAATTTTATCGTGTGGCCCCATCTTTGCAATTCGGGTTGTCATCACGGTTTTGGCCTTTATTTTGTTGTACTCGTCAAAAGGTCTGTTTAACCACAGCAGGTCAGAGGTAGTGACGAGTCCTACAATGTGCCCATTTTTGGTTATTGGCAGGTGGTGAATTTTTCTGGACTTGAAAATGTCCCTGATCTTGTCCAGCGTCACGTCAGGAGAGGCTGTGATCAGGTTAGTTGTCATTATGTTTGATACTGGTTCGTTCATAAGAATAAAATTTTGGATAAAAGTAATACAATATTTTGAAATCGAAAAGCCCTTTAATACAATTTTAACCCTTTTTGGAGTGGGACTGGGACCAAATTTTCACTGCCGAACATTAACATAGTCACCGGAACAAACTGTTCAGTAATTCCTCGTCGGTTTTTTCGGGAAGTGTCACCTTTAAGTCTGGTCGGGACTCCATGGCTCTTTTTGCCGCAAAGATGGCTTCATCGTTTCGTGCCCAGGCTCTTCTTGAGATACCATTGTTTACATCCCAAAACAACATGGACTCCAATCTGCGGTCTGACTCCTCCGATCCGTCGAGAACCAATCCGAACCCACCATTGATGACCTCACCCCAGCCAACTCCACCACCGTTGTGCAAACTCACCCAGGTGGCTCCGCGGAATGAATCACCAATGACGTTGTGCACGGCCATGTCCGCAGTAAACCTTGAGCCGTCGTAAATATTGGCTGTTTCCCGAAAGGGGGAGTCGGTCCCGGATACATCGTGGTGATCGCGACCTAGCACAACCGGAGCGCTCAATTTTCTTGATTTTATCGCATCATTAAAAGCCCGTGCAATGGCGATGCGGCCGTCTGAATCTGCATACAAAATGCGCGACTTCGAGCCCACATTGGGGATGTTTTCCATGGCTTGTTCGATCCATTTTATGTTGTCGGAAAGCTGCCCGCGTATTTCAGAAGGTGCATGGGCCTTTTGCTTTTCCAGAACCTCGGCGGCTATCCGGTCCGAAATCTGCAGATCCTCCATCGAACCCGAGGTACACACCCAGCGAAACGGACCAAAACCGTAGTCAAAGCACATTGGCCCCATGATGTCCTCCACGTAGGATGAATACTTAAAAATCCCCTCTTCTTTGTTTTTCCATATATCGGCTCCGGCCTCTCCGGCTTCCTTGAGAAATGCATTCCCATAATCCCAGAAGTACATACCTCGCTGGGCCATTGTGTTCACGGCTGCAACATGACGGACGAGGGATTTTTTCACTGCCACTAAAAATGCTGCTTTATCGCTGTACAGGAGTTTTTTTGCTTCTTCAAAAGAGTAACCCGCCGGACAGTAACCCAGATCGGTGATGTTGTGGAGTGAAGTTTGATCGGAGCCGAACTCCACGGCTATGTCTTTCTCAACAAGCGCCTCCCAGAGATCGACTATGTTGCCGGAATATATCAGTGAAACTGCCTCACCGGACTTTTTGGCATCCGCTGTCCTGGAAAGTAATTCATCCAGGTCGGTGTACACATTTTCTTTTTGAATGTACCCATCCGTAATCCTCTGCTGAATGGCATCCGGGTCAACTTCTGCAATTATTGCAGTGGCTCCGGTTATTTCAGCGGCTTTTGACTGAGCACCGGACATGCCACCAAGGCCTGATGTGACAAACAGCTTTCCTTTGAGATCGTCAATACCTGCCTGAATTCTCCGCCCTGCATTGAGCAGGGTGATAGTCGTTCCGTGAATGATTCCCTGTGGACCGATATACATGAAGGAACCCGCAGTCATTTGTCCGTACTGTGTCACCCCGAGGGCGTTGTATTTGTTCCAGTCCTCTTTTGAGGAGTAGTTGGGGATCATCATGCCGTTAGTAACTACCACGCGCGGGGCTTCTTTTGAAGATGGAAAAAGTCCCATAGGATGACCTGAGTACAAGACCAGGGTTTGTTCGTCGGACATTTCGGCGAAGTATTTCATACATAGCCTGTACTGAGCCCAGTTTTGAAAAACGGCCCCGTTTCCGCCGTAGGTGATCAGCTCTCTGGGGTGTTTGGCGATGGTGTCACAGAGGTTGTTTTGTATCATGAGCATAATGGCTGCCGCTTGCTTCGACCTGGCCGGGTACTCATCAATGGGCCGTGGGATAATTTCGTGAACGGGCCTGTAGCGATACATGTAAATCCTGCCGTATTTCTCGAGTTCCGAGGCAAATTCAGCAGCGAGTTCTCCGTGAAACTTTTTGGGAAAATACCTAAGGGCATTGGCAACGGCCAGCCTTTTTTCTTTGACAGTTAGAGACGCCGTGTTCCGGATCGGTGCCCGGCTGATATCCTCTTCAATGGGTCTTTTGGCGGGCAGGTAATCTGGTATGCCCTCCAGAATTTCATCCGTGAAACTTATTTTACTTGACATCGGGTTTTACTTTGCTAATTTTTATTCAATTGACTTAGAATTGAAGTCGGTATTGAAGGTTTTTGTTCACAGTTTTTTCAGCTTCCGGCCCCGGGGATGTTCAGGGGAGTTTCCCGTTTGATTACCTTCAAAGCATCCGGACATTCTCTCAATAATTTACGGATGGATTTTCCGGATACGGGGTGAATGAGATCCTGTGCCAATTCATTCAGAGGTTCCAGAACGAATCGCCTATCGGGCAAACCCTTGTGCGGTATCCGTAGATTTTCCAGGTCCACAACATGATTTCCGAAGAGCAAAACATCAATATCGATATTGCGATTTTG
>SKLY01000191.1 GCA_007121335.1 Saprospiraceae bacterium
AAATTATTTTACACCATCAGGGTAGATGGAACAGAGTACCGGGGTCAGATGATTCGGGTGGATTGATTTGTTGAAATCCTAAATTTTATGGTGATGGCGAACTGCAGTTCGCCATCACCATAAATTAGTAATGTTTAAAAGTGACTTTCAACCCAATACATCCTCTCTTAACAGCCTACTTTTCATCTTTCTTCCGCCGATCACAGAGATTGTATGATAACAGATAATCGATGATAAAGCCACTTTGTGAATCCAATAAGTAATACCCCGCAAAGTAACCGTTTCAGCTTATGTGATTTTACAGATTTGGATAAAATTTGACCAGCTCTCACGGACAAGTGTTATTATTACCGTTAAATTGTGCCCCGGCATAAAACCTCGTACCGATGAAAACCACGAATTACCTTCCCGGCCCCAGCTTATCCATTAGTTCATTGTTTGCGCTCGGCATTGGCCTGTTGCTCCTATTTTCCCTGCAGCATTGCTCACAGCCTGAAGAAGGAGATTGGATGGAGCCGGAAAAAGAAGTCTCTGCTGACGAGCTGATGATTGTGAGTTCCCATCCACTGGCTGTCGAGGCGGGTCTTGAGGTGTATCGCCTCGGTGGCAATGCCTTTGATGCAGCCGTAGCGGTTCAATTTGCACTGGCAGTGGTCTATCCCCGGGCCGGTAATTTGGGAGGAGGTGGCTTTGCCATTCTGAGAAATGAAGAGGGTGAAGTGTTTGCACAGGACCACAGAGAGGTGGCTCCTGAGGCCGCCTACAGGGAAATGTATTTGGATACACTGGGCAATCCTGTGGAGGGATTGAGCCAAAGGGGGCATTTGTCCTCCGGTGTGCCGGGAACTGTGGCCGGACTGATAGAAATCCGGGAAAAATTCGGGGAAATCTCATCTCTGAGGACTATCCTTGAACCGGCCATCAGGTATGCCAGGGAGGGGTACAGGATCAGCGCAACGGAAGCAGAAAGGCTCAATAACTACAGCCCTGATTTTGTGGAACTCAATACGCCAAACAATTCTTTTACCGAAAAAGAAAAATGGTCTGAAGGCGATCTGCTCGTACAAACTGATCTCGCGAAAACCCTCGAAGAAATCGCAGAAAGAGGAGTGGATGGTTTTTACTCGGGCTGGGTGGCCGACTCGCTCGTTGCTGAAATGCAGCGGGGTGGTGGAATAATAAGTCGGGACGATCTGCAGAATTACACCACTGAATGGAGAACCCCCATCACCTTCGACTTTGGGGATTTTACGGTGCACTCCATGCCTCCACCCTCCAGTGGTGGCGTGCTATTGCAGCAGATGTTTCACCTCGCTGAAAAGGGGGATATCTGTTGTGAGGGATACTGGGACCTCGAGTCAGCCCATCATTTGATCGAGGCCTCGAGACTCGGTTTTGCGCTTAGGGCAGACCATTTGGGTGACCCGGAGTCTATGCTTTTGCCGGTAGAGCAGTTGACCTCAGCCAAACGCCTGGATTCTCTCTGGCAGTTGTTCGATCCCGGTGCTGCGGGAGACGGTCTTTTGTATATCGAGGAGGATTTCACCCTGCCCGAGGCTTATGAGACGACTCACACTTCTATTGCAGACGCTCGTGGCAATGCCATTTCCCTGACTACCACACTCAACTCCAATTTTGGCAGCAAGGTGGTGGTGGGAGGAGCCGGCTTTTTTATGAATAATGAGATGGACGACTTTTCAATACTCCCGGGTGTTCCCAATCAGTTTGGTCTTCTCGGCAGCGAGGTGAACGCCATTTACCCCGGAAGGAGGATGCTGAGTTCTATGTCACCCACCATAGTGGAGAAAAACGGCGACTTTTACATGGCCATTGGAACTCCCGGCGGACCGACTATTATCAGTGCCGTGTTTCAGGTCTTGCTGAGGGATTTTCTGTTTGATGTGGATATGCGGGAAAACATCGCAGCCCCCAGGTTTCACCAACAGGCCTTTCCAGAGGCAACACTGATTGAAAAGGGCACCTTTAAAACCCGGGTTTTGGAGGAACTTGAAGCTATGGGACATAAGATGGACACCATAGAGCGCATGGCCGTGGTCAAAGTAGTCAAAAAAATAGAAGAGGGCATTTTGCAGGGTGTTGGTGACGAACGAAATCCCGATGATCACGCAGCCGGAATCTCCACAGATTAAGTCAATTAACCAATTGAAAAGTAGGGAATAAAACATTTTGCCTAAGCATGAAAATCCACATCTTTCCGGACTGGAAATACCGGACTCAAAGCCTCCCTTTAAGCAATAAATTGACCGGAGTAGTTGGTTATGAAATAATAACTCCCTATTTTTGCGGTCCGTTTGGAAATTGTATCGGAACGGGCATTTAGCTCAGTTGGTTTAGAGCGCTACCTTGACAGGGTAGAGGTCACAGGTTCGAATCCTGTAATGCCCACCAATTTTCAAGGATGCCTGTTGAGAATCAAATGATGAAAAGGATTTTTTATTACTTAGTGTGGAAAAGATGTTTGATTTTGAAAAGTTAGATCTGTATCAGGAGATTCGAGGGATCAATGCCCTAATGATGAAATGGGTACAGGATCATCCCAACATGGATGATTACGTTGCAGAGCAGTTTAAGACGCTGTTGATCGGTATAGCCTCCAAGTTGGCTGAAGGTACGGCCAGGATGGGCTATCAGGAGAAAAAAAGGTGCTATACCGAGTCCAGGGTAAATGTTTTTGAATGTGTAACCCTGCTTCACATCATGAAGGATGTGGGCACCATTGATGAAGAGCGTTTCGAAGAGTTTTACGAAGAACTCGATAAGATTTCCCGCATGTTGCTGGGAATGATTCGAAGCCAGCGCAGTCATCGCGATCGCGGAAGGGACAGGGGCTATCAAAGTGACAGCCACAGCCCCGACCAGTCCTCCGGCGGTGACCGGGATGAGGACAGTTGAAAAAAATACAATTCGGGATGTAGCTCAGTCCGGTAGAGTACTCGTCTGGGGGGCGAGTGGTCGCAGGTTCAAATCCTGTCATCCCGACTTTTAAGCCAGGTCTATAGCAGGTCTGGCTTTTTTTATGCAATGCCGTGAAATTCTCGTGGTAAACCTTTACACAATCCATTTGTAAGACATACTAAATGCGAAGCTGATGAGTGATAAATTTCCAGAAATAGAACCCCTGATTGAGTTTCGAAGAGAACTGCACCGTTACCCGGAGATTTCCGGAGAGGAGGAGGAAACTTCTGAGCGGGTTCTCAATTTCCTGCAAAAGCTGGAGCCCACCGAAATAGTGGAGTTCAACAAATACGGCCTTGCTGCCATTTTTGATTCTGGTAAAAAAGGCCCCTCTGTACTTTTGCGGGCGGATTTGGATGCACTCCCCATTCAGGAGACCAATAAGTTTAAACACCGCTCAACTGTGGAAGGTGTGAGCCACAAATGCGGCCACGATGGACACACTACCGTGCTGTGCGGAGTGGGCGAATGGCTCAGCAAAAACAAACCCCTCAAAGGCAGGGTCATTCTGCTTTTTCAACCCGCTGAAGAAACTGGAGAAGGGGCCCAGTGGATGCTGGACGATAAAGAGTTTCAGAAAATTGAGCCGGACATCGTTTTTGCACTGCACAACTTGCCGCGCTTTCCCATGCATTCCATCGTGCACCGCACTGGTACATTTACCGCTGCGGTAATCAGTATGGTCATTAAATTCAGGGGGAAAACCGCGCACGCAGGTCAACCGGATAACGGAATCAATCCGGCAACCGCAATAGCAGAGCTGTTACTGGAGAGCAATAACCTCACCCACAATGAGCCTGCGGACGAGAATTTTAAACTTGTGACCCCGATTTTTGCCACCCTTGGAAAACAGGCCTACGGCACATCTGCAGGAAATGGCGAGGTGCATTTTACCATTCGGGCGTGGACCACTGAGCGCATGCGGACTGTGGCGCGGAAGATGCGAGACAAAGCCAGAGAACTCGCCAAAAGGGATGGGATGGACTGCAAAATAAAGTGGATTCAGGAATTTATTTCCAATGTAAATGGTGAAGAATCGGTGGACTCCATTCTAAGTGCAGCCAAAGAAAATAACCTCAAAACAATAGAGGTGGACCGGCCATTCAGGTGGGGTGAGGATTTTGGGCGGTTGTCCAGTAAGTATAAAGGCGCAATGTTTGGACTTGGATCCGGAGAAGACACCCCCGACCTACACAATCCCGATTATGACTTTCCCGATGAATTGATTGAAACGGGTATTCGAATATTCAGCTCCATTTTGAAGCAGTACAACTACTGATCTTTTATGCGATTTTTCACATCGTCCGTCTTCAGTTTGTTAACCCGGATGCTGGCGTTTAGCTCAAATCCCAGGAGCAGGATCATGCAGTTGAGTTGCAGCCAGATCAGGATGATCAGAAAAGCACCGATGGAGCCGTAAATTTCAGAGTACTGCGCAAAATTGTCCACATAGAGAGAGAATAACAACGAGGTGAACAAACTAAGACCTGTCGCCATGGCTGCACCCGGAGAGAAAAACCGGAATCGGGTTTTTAATGAGGGTCCAAAGTAGTAAATGGTAGAGATGCAGCCGAAATACAGAATCAGCACACCCACCCATTTCAATACTCGAATCATAATCTGGTAGCCATAGCCTATCCACTCGGCAAAAATCAGATCGATCAACAGGTTTCCAAAAACGATCAGTACCAGAGAAGATAGAAACAAAGAGCCCATCAGCAGGGTCAGAAATATGGCCATCATTTGGGTTTTGAGGAAAGGACGGGTCACAAAAGCATCCTCGTGGGCCTTGTCAAATCCCTTCATCATGGTTTTCATCCCGTTTGACGAAAAGAAAAGCGCCAGTATAAAACCAATGGAAAGCAAACCTCCCCGTGGCACTTCCAATACATCAAACAAGGTGTCTCTAATCATATCCCGCGCCTCTTCGGGTACTACCTCCGGCAGGGTCTCTATGTAGGAATCTATATCGAAATCCAGGGGGAGATAATAAATGATGGATAAAAGCACCAGGAGAAATGGGAACAGAGCGAGAAAAAAACTGTAGGCCATCGAATTGGCCCTGGTGATAATGTCGTCCCGCTTGATCTCCCGGTGGATGAAAAACAGCACATCGTATATGGGTACCCCGTCGAAGAAGGGCAGGCTGGTGTTTTTTGCCCGCATTATCGTCAACCGTATGCGCCCATACACACGGTATTTTTCCAATAAGCTTTCAATCCACTTTTTCAAACCACGGCTTGAGTTTATTTCGAATCTCCACCGGTGTATCCACCCGTTTGAAATTCTCTGCGCTTACGAATACAAGTTTAACCTCTCCTTTGTTTATCAGTTCGCCGTTCGCCCTTAGAATTTCGGTGTGGAATACTATGGTTCGCACCGGAAATTCAGAAATGGCGGTTTTTATCCGCAAGTCCTCGTCGTAGTATGCCGGTTTGATGAATCTGCTGTACAGTGTCACCACGGGCATCAACACACCCAATTTATCCTCAATATCCTTGTAGGTGAGTCCGAGGCTGCGTATCATTTCCACTCTGCCAATTTCATAGTACTGGGCGTAATTCCCGTAGTACAGCAGTCCCATCCTGTCTGTTTCACCGTACCTGACTCGTTTTCTCGTTTCGTGTGTAAACATAATTTATTCTCTTAATAGCGGACAGGTCATACAATGTGATCCACCTCTCGCCCTTGATAGCTCCCCTGAATCTATGGTAATTATGGTTTTTTTTATGTCCTCGGGTCTGAGTCCCTCTTTGGCCTTTTTCAGCAGTTCATCGGCGTGCATGATTTCATAACCGTGTTCCCTGAAGGCTTTTTCAGTCAGGGGGTTTCTTTCGTAGGTGATGGCCACGCCCGGTTTGACGGTGACCAAATTGCAGCCGTCGGTCCACTGCTCGCGCTCCTGAAAGGGAGATTGTCCCATACCGGCCGGTATGAATTGAAGGTCCGCGGATATTTCTTTCCTAAAAAACTCCACCACATTGTGATATTCTGCAACTTCGCCGTTTTTCCGGTACACCTTAACGCTCGATCTCTTGCCATCCTGAACTATTGGTTTGAATCCCACCAGGCAGTTTTCATCCACCTGCGTAAAAAGGGTGTCAATGTGCATATATGAGCGTTCGAAAGGTATATTTATCTGCACCACATTGTCGATTACCCCTTTTTCAAAAAGTACATTTTTCAGGGACTCTATGGAGTATTCGGTGGTTCGCTCGCTGTTTCCAATCAGTAGGTAATTTTTGTTGATTATCATCACATCACCCCCTTCTATTGATACCGGATCACCTTCTGGAGAGGGAGGGAACTCGTCGGGTATATTGAGATTGATGATTCGGTCCTCCTTGTTGAGGTGTTTAAATCCCGGATGGTGTTTGAAAATAAAACGGGTGAGCAAATTTTCTCTGAATCTGGCTGCCCTTGCCGCTTTGGTAATGAGCACATGCCTGTTGATGGTCACCGCTATGTCGCGGGTGAAAATAAAATTGGGGATGGGATCAAAAAGATACCGCTCCCGTTTAATGTGATACCCGGATATCAGAGTTTTAGCCAGCTCCTTAATATCCAGTTCCATCAGCATCGGCAAAAAATAATTTGGAGCCTCCTCGTACTCCAGCAAGGTTTTTACGAATTTTTCAACGCTCTGTTTACGGCTTTCAAGTGCTTCCCGCAGAAGGTCTTCCACGAGAAAAACGTTCTCTTCACCGGTAAAAAAGCGCAAAACATCAGCAAATACATCGTGCTCCTGTTGCATTTTGGGCAAATAAACTATGTCGTCAAAAAGCAGGTCTTTGGCCTTTTTGGGGCTGATCCTTGAAATACCGATTTCCGGGCGGTGAATGATCACCCCCCTCAGAGGCGCAATTTCAGAAGAAACCTGTAGTTTGATTGGCTTCATTTCGTCTTGGATTTGGTGTTAGCAATGATATGATGAATTAAAAGGGACGGAAACAAAAGTGCCAACGGCATTATTTTTCCCTGATTACCGGTCTGTATGTTTTAATGGATTTTTTATAGTGATTGAGCGCTATTAATCCGGCTCCGAAGGCCCTTTTTTCGTCGGCTTGTCGAAGCTCATCCAGCTTGAAATACTGCTCCACAAAAAGAGTGGTAAAAGTACCTTTTCGGAAGGCTTCATGGTCGATGGCAAATTTTCCGAATGAAAGGGTGGTTTCCACTCCTTCTACCAGATAGTGGTCAATGGCGTAAAGCATCCTGGCGATGGCCTCGTCCCTGTTTTTTCCCCAGACTATCAATTTTGAAAGCATGGGATCGTAGTAAACAGGCACATCCAATCCCCGCTCGTAGCCGTCATCCACTCTAATGTGAAGGCCGGCAGGGGGTTGATAGTCCTCCAGTCGGCCGGTGGATGGTAAAAAGTCGTTGTAAGGGTCCTCGGCATAAACCCTGAGTTCAAGAGCGTGACCCCTGGCCTCAACCTGGTGTTGGCTGAAATTTATTTTTTCACCTCTCGCAATCCGGATTTGCCAGGCCACCAGGTCGGTATTGGTCACCAATTCTGTCACAGGGTGTTCAACCTGCAGCCGGGTGTTCATTTCCAAAAAATAGTAATTGCGGTTTTCATCCATTATAAACTCCACCGTGCCCGCACTTTCGTACTTGCAAAATTCAGCAAGTCTGACGGCATCGGCACCCATTGCTTTTCTCAAATCACTGTCAACTACAGCACTTGGCGCTTCCTCAATTACCTTTTGGTGGCGTCGCTGTATGGAGCACTCCCTCTCCAGGAGACTTACCGCATTGCCGTGTCGATCTGCCAGTATTTGAATTTCGATGTGCTTGGGATTTTCGATGTATTTTTCCACGAATACAGCCCCGTTTCCAAAGGCGTTGAGTGCTTCACTGGTGGCTCTTTCCATCTGACCGGTGAAGTCCTTTTCATTGCGTACTATGCGCATACCCTTACCCCCTCCACCGGCGGCTGCTTTAATAATAACAGGGAATCCAATATCCCTGGCAAAATCCAGTGCCACCCTGGTGTCAGTTACTGCCGATTCTGTTCCCGGCACGAGAGGTACGCCCGCCCTGGTCGCTATTTTCCTGGCTGCCAGTTTGTCCCCCATCATATCGATGGTTTGTCCGGAAGGTCCAATGAAAGTGAGACCCGCCTCCTTTACCGCATCTGAAAAACGTCCGTTCTCACTCAAAAAACCGTAACCCGGATGGATGGCGTCGGCCTCACACTCCAATGCCGCTTCAATTATTTTGTCGATACTCAGGTAGGAGTCTGAACTCTGAGGTGGTCCAATGCAAATGGCTTCATCAGCCTGTCTTACATAAGGCATTTTCCTGTCTGCCTCGCTAAAAATGGCAACGGTGCCAATACCCATCTGTGAAGCTGAACGAATGATACGCGAAGCAATTTCTCCCCGGTTGGCAATCAATATTTTCTTCATAGTTCGCATTTAAATGCAGGGGCTAAGATATTAATAATGGTTGATTATTTCTCAAAATTTTGGTCAGTAGCTTTGACTTAATTGAAGTTACCCAATTTGAAGGATGGAGTACAAAGTTCAGAAAGTACAAAGTTCAGAAAGTTTATAATGGCGGATAGGGTTTGAATAAATTCGGCTGTAGGGACGCAATGCCTTGCGTCCGCTGCATGGTTCTATTTTATCGCAAAAGACGTTTTTTTGAAAGTACAAAGTTCAGAAAGTACAAAGTTCAGAAAGTACAAAGTTCGGAAAGATTATAATGGCCCACCAAAGGGTTGCCTGCCCCCAATCCTTTGGTGGGGGCTAGCGGATAGGAATTGAATAAATTCGGCTGTAGGGACGCAATGCCTAGCGTCCGCTGTTTAATAAGATGTATGCAGTGCAATTCATAAAGTTGGATAAGTGCAGAACATGAATTTTCAACCCTTTGGGCAATTATTATGAAAGGTTTGTCTAAAGAATACCCCCATTTGTGCTTCGTTTCTTTATTTTGAAGTATTTTTGACAACCGTTTGCGAGAAGTTTGTTTATGTTGAAAAAAATTAAGTCATTGTTCATTACCGAAATTGAGGATCCCATCAGGGAAGATCAACCGGTTGAAAAGGTTGAAAAAGTCGATATGGATAAAGGGAATAAGCCTGAGAAAGAGCAGAAAAAGGAAGAAAGTGAGTTTGCCGGCAGGGGAGAGCCCAACCCGGACTTTATCGGCATTTTGATCAACGCCATGCAGGATGCCCGTGAAGAGGATTTTGACTACCTGCACTTCAAAAACAACCTCAAATCTCTGAATCACCTGGATTTTGATGCCCCCACGCAGTTTAAGACCGCTTACGCCATCGCAAAAAACCAGGGTGTGGACAGGGATTCTCTGGTTAAGTCGGCCTCGTCTTTTATAGAGGTGCTGGAACGGGAGAAGGAGAAGTTCAATCAGTCGTTGGAGACTCAAAAGCAAAAACGGATTGAATTGCGCAAGGAGAATATCCGCAAACTCAGGGATCAGATTTTTGAGAAACAAACGGAAATAGAAAAGTTG
Organism: Saprospiraceae bacterium; assembly: GCA_007121335.1. Lineage (GTDB taxonomy): Bacteria > Bacteroidota > Bacteroidia > Chitinophagales > Saprospiraceae > PWJY01. The sequence goes on from SKLY01000191.1 coordinate 9,466, forward strand.
GAGGAGGAAATCCGCCAGTTGGAAGGGGATATTGGAAAGGAAAAGGACGAGCTGCAAGAGAACCGCGAGCGAATTGAGCGCACCTCAGCAGACTTTAGCGCCTCTCTGGAGTTTTTGAAGAAGAAAATATCGGCCGATATTGAGAGTTTGAAAAAGTACCTAGACTGAAAATAGCATGTCCGTACCGGCAGAAAATTTTAAAAGTTTTTGGAAGAGACCCGAAGGGGTGACAGGAATGGTCGTCCTCATTTTGGTGGTGCTCGGAGGCGGATACCTCCTATGGACCTTTTTGCCGTTCCTCATTGCCCTGACACAGAATATCCTTGCTCTCAGCTTAATGCTACTGGTTCTCGCCGCGGTAACCTATCTGGTGTTCGACACCAAAATGCGGATTTTCGTCTGGTACATGTATCAAAAT
>SKLY01000014.1 GCA_007121335.1 Saprospiraceae bacterium
CATCTGAAAAAATCTTTCCTCAACGTAGCTATGGCTACGCCTGCGGAATATTTTCTCATCTTCCTCGATCTTGAATTTTTCGCTCATTTTCATGCACTAAAGGGTTTTCGGAGTGGACTCATAAATGGATGCTTCCTGGGATTGTAATGGGGTGATTAAATGTTTTTTTAAAAAAATGCCCGCATTACTTGTTTTTCTTGAATGAATGCCTGATATTTGTCGTGATAACTTTATTTATAACCTTTTTAAAACTTTTGTTATGGAAAACTTTAATATGAATAACCGGAACTGTGTACACACACACACACACAGTGCCCGACAAATCCATTGCTCACCCGTAAATCAACCCCAGAGGTCTTTTCGACCTCGTTTTGTAAACGGTTAATAAATATCATTGGAATGACCGTTTTGTTGGTGGTTTCTCAGCCCTTTAGTTTGTTTTCGCAGCCGTCGGTTTGTCCTGAATATTCTTTTTGTCTTGAGATTGACCCAGTTGATTGCAATAAAATACAGGTTAGCATAAATGGATTAGATGGGTATCAAATTGCCGGTTTGGGATTTTCTATAGATGTGTCCAATGTTTTGATTGACATTCAGGACACAAGGGATGCCTTCGAGGGGGCACCCATTTACCAACACTTTTTAGCCAACGGGATTGCGTCTCTTCAAGTTGATCAATCATCAATTTCTATTCAATATGCAGGTACTATTAGTGGCTTTCCGGTAAATGAAGAGTGCTTATTTATCGGTGAAATTATTGTAGAGACCCCTGAAATAGATTGTTTGCCGGATAATGCATTAAATAGTATTCAAATTATTCCTGTTTCACCAGGCCCTGTTTTCCTTGGTCCTGATTTTGCTAATAGGATTGAATGTTCACAATTTACTTTGGAATGCCCCTGCATGGAGGAGTGTCCAATCGATGATTGGCGATTTTGCTTTGTTCAGGATGGTTGCGGTAGAGTGAATGTATTGTTGTTGGGCCTTAATGGGGTCGATGATGTATCCGGGATTAGGTTCAGTTTTACCTTCGATCCGGAATTGGAAATTGATGAACAATTGACAAAGACCTCTATTGATAATAGCCAATTTCTGGGAGGAAATAATTGGGAAGCAGAGGACCTGTTCATAACCGGAAATACCATTTCTTTCTTTTATAGAAATGAGATGGGTAGTGGTACGAATGTTGATTTTATTGAAAACGCAGAACTTTTATTTGATATATTTTTTAAACCCCAGCCTGGGGTATGTTATGACTTTGGATCGGCCGGGGTAGACTTTGCACCTCAATCCGGATTATTTATTGGAGATCATTTATCTGATCCCGAGGTTGTGTTTTGTGACAATTTTTCCAATGATGCTTGTGCTGGTCAAGTTTGCTCCGATGGATTAACCCTGGCGGGAAACATATTGCGACCTACCAATGCAGGCAGTTGCGATGAAGCAATAGACTTTGGATTTCCGTATGGAGCTGTAAATATTGCAGCTGAATACTGTGGATACGAATATGAATTCGAAGTCCTTACTGATGAGGAAGGTTACTACGAGCTTGAGGTTTTTCCCAATACGGACTACGAGATTATTCCTTCCTACACAGAAGAACACGAATATGCCTGTGGGGTCAATACTATTGACATTGATATTATCAGGAGTGTGATTCTTGGAACTTCCAATTGCTTTCCAGAACCTTTTTCGAATCTTGCAGCCGATATGAGTCTGGATGGTTTTATCACTACGTATGATATTGCATTGATTCAAAGATATATACAGGAACTTGAGTATCCTTCGGCAGGTAAGTGGAGGTTTATTCCATCTACTCAATATCAGTCTGATTTTGATGGCGTAAGTTGCCCGTGGTTAAATGTACCTTCTTATGATACCATGATGGATGTCAGTATTGGCGTCACCAATTTCTTGCATGGGAATTTCCGGGCAATAAAAATGGGGGATGTGGATGGATCATGCGAGCAATGTCTTGAAGCAGATAGTTTAATTATGAATCCACCGAGTTTACTGGTGTCTTTGGAATACGATGCAAATAGAAATACTTTGGATGTCTATTACAGAGATATTGAATTGAGGGATGTGACGGCAATTAATTTAGCTCTGGATGGAGGCACAGATTTGCAAATGAAAGAAATTGAGGTAGTGGAATCCATCAATTCTAAAGAGATGACTCTGGCAGGAAGTGATCGCAATGCCGGGATATATGGCTGGGTTTCCTTAGAAAAAACAGGAAGAACCTTTCAGTATGGAGATCACATTACATCTTTTGAGGTGAGAAATTTCATGAATCCGGGCTCCCTGGAAATTAGACTGGGTGAATTGGTTGCAGCCAGAGAACTTTATCATCTGGAGTTGGACGGTAGAGGAGTGGAAATCCTTGATCGTATTGAGGAAAGCCGTCTATCAAACCAAATTACCTTGATGCCCAATCCGGGCAAGGATTATGTGAAAATAAATATTCCCTCTAAATACACAGGTCCTTTTGAAGTGAGAATTATTGACATGATGGGAGGAACACACGG
>SKLY01000125.1 GCA_007121335.1 Saprospiraceae bacterium
CTTACGCTTCCTTCAGATCCCACCTCACGGTGGACACCCTTGCGATCAGCTAATGCTTCCCCGTCAACTGGGCGCATTCGGGACTTTAACCCTATAGGTAGATAGTATGCATGGCACACATTGAAAAAGGCCTGTCGCGCCATCGCCACAAGCCTTTTATTTTCAGTGACCCCGGCAGGATTCGAACCTGCGACCTACTGATTAGAAGTCAGTTGCTCTATCCAGCTGAGCTACGGAGCCAAAATCGAGACGCAAAAGTAACCATATTTTTTCAAACCAAAATGCCTCACAGGGTTTTTTTCTGTGCAGAGATGCGTGGAAATTGCACTTATGGAAAAGAAATACTGATTTTCGGGGCCCAACCGGGCAATTACCAAACTTATGCAAAAGCTTCAATCAATTAAAGCGAGAAACTCTCTCCGCAGGCACAGGTCCGGGCGGCATTGGGATTGTTGAAGAAGAAACCCTTGCCATTGAGCCCTCCGGAAAATTCCAGGGTGGTGTTGTGAAGATAGAGGAAGCTCTTTAGATCAGTAACTATTTTTATACCCTTGTCCTCGAACACCTGATCATTCTCTCTGGATTCGTTATCAAAGGTCATGCTGTAGGTCAAACCGGAGCAACCGCCACTGAGTACTTCGACTCGAACAAAATGACGATCCCCGTAGTTCTCTCTCTCTCGGATGCGCTCTATGCGCTCTTTGGCACTGTCGGCTACTTTGATCATTTAAGCAAAATTTTGAAACACTGGATTAGTAAACATACTTCCCCATTTAAAAGTTTCCCAAACTCTCTGTTTTGCCCAGAAGGCTCTCCTCCAAAAACCTCAGATGTGAATGTAAAAGAACAAGCATTTGCTACAACAAAATCCATGGGCAATTATTAAGGCCGGATAATGACCAGGCGTTTGGTCATGATGATATTGTTGTTGTGGTCGAGAAGAGAATACAGATACGTACCCGGTTCGAATTCGCTCAAGTCGGCTTTGGTTCTTTTGTGGCCGTCCACTACGAAAGTTGATTCCCATTTAGAAACGCCCAGTATATTTCTCACCTTGACTGTGTAACGCCCGGGGTCCAGGTCCACAAAATTGAGTGAAACAAGACCGTAGGATGGATTCGGATACACGTGTAACCCCCTTTCATCGGGGATCGCAATTCGCAGATCGGCAGCGGTTTGTTCATTGTAGATGTAATCAGCTCGCACCACATTCCCGTCTTTATCGGCATTCAGGGTTACGATGGGTTCTTTTTCGTACTCATCGTAGAAAAAGTAGGTGTTTGATCGCTGTGTACCCAATTCTCCTATCCCAAAAATATCAGATACATCTATCCACGGGAAAAAACCTGATTTAACATCGATTCGAGTTCGGGTCACTTCGGAGCGCCTTACTCTCAACACATTAAAAATCTGCTCTTTGATCAACAATATACCCCATGCATCGGCGAAATCAGTTCTATCCACCTGGACGCGAAGTCTTATGCTATCTGGCTTAAAAGGGAAATCTGCAAAGAGAGTATCGGGCAATTGGGAAATCCTCAGAGGAAAAATGAGAGAAGATGATTGCCTTACCTCTTCCCCATAAGTCATATGAGCTCGCTTGCCCACCAGTGACGGGTAGTACTCTCCCGTGAGTTGCATTCCAATGTCAATGGGGTCTGAGCCCGCTACACCCAATTCTATTACCTCTTCATCAGTGAGTTGAAAGTAGTTTTCCAGGCCACTGCTGAGTTTCAAAACGGAATTGGCTGAGGGAAACTTCCGGGCTGCCCTGCCCCTTGCTGCAGGTTGGAAAACGGTTTCCATGACATAGAGTCCCTGAATGGTAGAAAAATCCCAAACCTGATCGCCACCTGCTTCTCCGGGTTCCAGTCCTACCGGAAAATTATCCACCATCTGCCTCAGTGTATCACCCACCTCCGGGATAGATGAGCCGGATAGCACTACCTGACCATTTGTTGCGAAGGGAAGTCCTGACAACAGCAAATAAAGCCCCCACCTTGTAGCGAGTTTTTTCATGGATTAATCAGAATCGCTTAGGGACTGCAAGTTAATGAATTTATAGTATTCGCCCCTCTTATCCATCAATTCATTGTGCGAACCGGCCTCTACCAGCTTGCCTTCGCTCAATACAGCTATCTGGTCTGCATTCTTTATGGTGGACAGTCGATGGGCCACTACAATGGAAGTCCGCCCACGCATCACCTCTTCCAATGCCTTTTGAACCAGCTTTTCGGATTCCGAATCCAGGGCGGAAGTAGCTTCGTCCAAAATGAGCAATGGAGGATCTCTGAGAATTGCTCTGGCCAGGGCAATACGTTGTTTTTGTCCACCTGACAACAAATTACCACGGTCTCCTACCCCACTTTCATACCCATCCGAAGTCTCCATAATAAAATCATGTGCATTTGCCATTTTTGCAGCTCTTTCAACTGCCTCCATACTCGCTTCACCGTGTCCAAAAAGAATGTTATTCTTTATGGTGTCGTTGAAGAGTACGGGTTCCTGAGAAACCAC
>SKLY01000161.1 GCA_007121335.1 Saprospiraceae bacterium
ACGGCCTCTGTGCTAAAAAGGCCCACAATGAGCGCAATTAAAAGGGTAGGGATGTGTCTCATAATCCAGGTTTTTAATATATCCTGTCTCGAGGATAAAATTTGTAATAACCTTTTTCGGGGTAAATATACAAAAAAATTTAACCGGCTTTTCCAGCCATCCCTGCAGGCTTTCAGGTTTTTTTACAGGACTAAAAGGGGAGAGAAATGGGTAATCTCTCCGGCAAACCCCGTGGAAGTATAAAAGCCGGGAGATACAAAAGCAGTCAATTTTCCCGGCAGACGAACAATTCCCGCTGCCGACTGCTTACCTTTGATGTCTATTTTGTTCCGGTGGAGCCTGTTCGGGAAAAATTCCGGGCTCCGCGAGATGGAAGCACAAACCAATGAAGCACAAGCTGATATTATTTACGCTGGCCGGGGTCAATTTCACCCACATCATGTTTACCATGATTCTCATGCCCCTGGGCGATCTGTTCATGACAGAATTTGAGATCAGCGCCCTGCAGTTCACCAATTTGGTCTCGGTCTATGCTTTTTCCGCTTTCTTATCGGGATTCGTGGGTATATTTTTGATGGACCTCTTTGACAGAAAACACACCTTGCTGTTTCTTTACACGGGCTTTGGGATTACCGCCTTCGCCTGCGGACTGGTTCAGAATTACGAGCAATTGCTTGCACTGCGGTTTGTGAGCGGGGCCTTTGGAGGGGTAATAGGCGCATTGGCTCTATCGATTGTCAGCGATCTGTTTTCTTACAGGGAGCGTTCAGGAGCCCTCGGCATAATCATGGCGGGTTTCTCAGCGGCAGCGGCCCTCGGAGTTCCATTCGGACTCATTTTGGCAGACTGGTACGGATGGAGGGTTCCGTTTTTCTTTATAGGTGGCCTGGGACTGCTGCTCACTGCTTTCATTGTCCTCACTTTTCCAACCATCAAACCACAAACCGAAACCGGTAAAATGACCCTCCGGAACAATCCGCTGGTGAAGATTGTGGCCGACAAAAATCAGGTCATGGCCCTGACAGTTGCCTTTTTTCTGATACTCGGTCACTTTATCATCATTCCGTTTGTGGCACCGTATATGATGCGAAATGCGGGTTTTGATATGCAGCAGATTTCATGGATTTACCTGGTTGGTGGGGGGCTTACGGTTTTTTCCACTCCGGCCATCGGGAAGCTCACAGACCGGATCGGTCCCGGTCGCGCCATTTGGCTCTTTATGTGCCTCTCTTTTATACCCGTGGTTCTGCTCACCAATTTGTGGGAAGTCGGCCTGTTTTTCGGTCTTTTGGTCACAAGCGGTTTTTTTGTTCTGGGAAGCGGCAGGATGATCGCACCGCAAACCATGATCACAGCCTCGGCACCAACCGATACCAGAGGCGGATTTATGAGCCTCAAATCTTCCCTCCAGCAACTCTCCATCGCACTGTCGAGTTTTATCGCGGGCATGATCGTCCAAATTTCCGAAGATGGCACCTTTGTCAATTACGACATCGTGGGCTACCTTTCCATTGTGCTCTGCCTGATTGCAGTCTATCTCACAATGCGGTTAAAAGTAGCTGCGGGCAACTGATGCAGCCCTCCCGGCAAAAATTAGCTGCAATGCCGTATATTTTTTATAATTTTGGGGCTGTTTTGGTGCGTTTATGAAGCAATTGAATTACACCAAAATGCAAACCGCCTAATCAAAAAACTTTAAACAATGAAAACAGTTAACCATCTTTTCGGAATAGCAATCATTTGTTCACTCGTGCTTTTTGCCGCCTGTCAATCGGAAGAAAACGGCGAAACCATTGAGGGTGAATCCATGGAATCCCCTGAGGCTGCACCACAGGAGACACCCGAAGAACCGCAACAGCAACCTGAAAGAGATCCCGGAACTGTGTACATCGACACCGAGTACCTCACTTTTGACAACCGGGGAGTAGCCACTTTTTCCGACAATATTTTTGGGAGAAATATGAAGTACCATCAATTTGACCTGGCGGAGGGTGAAATTCTCGATGTCCGCATCAGTTCAGATTCAGAGAAAAGCATGGTGCTGTTTCTCGACCCTGAGGGAAACAGATTGGTCAGAGAGAGCTTTGGCGGCCCGGACAACGATTTCACCTGGAACGAGCGATTCAACAATGCAGGACTCTACACACTCCAGGTTTTTCTGGAGAGGCAGTATGCAATGGATGGCGGCACGGCCAGTTATCAAATGGAGTTGAGGACATCCTGGGATTGATCTTTCAATTGACAGTTGACAATGGACAATGGACAATTTCGGTTGGGGTGTCGTGATTGAGGTTGTGTGTTTATTGGGGGCGTCAATTCGGACACCTGTGCAATGATTGGAATTATACCGAAATTTCTAGAGCTGGTTTTTGTCTCACCCCTTCAGGGTGAAATATGGCGGTAATGTTCGCACAGGGTTGCGCCCGGGCTCGGGCGCAACCCTGTGCTTTGTTGTTTTGCCCTTTCAGGGCGTTTTATAACCCTACACCGGACCCCAACGGGGTCATACAACATAGC
>SKLY01000282.1 GCA_007121335.1 Saprospiraceae bacterium
CGAATTATGGAACTGATGAGCGCATCGTAGAGATTGAAATCAAATTGCGCGTCCAAAAGACCGGGGCCGAGATAACTGCCAATCAATTCCGGGCTACCGTAAGTCTCGCCAATCTGAAAGTAGTCCATTCCCGTTTCCCGGGAGAGTTCGTCTATTTTGGCTGTCAATTTCCGCCAAAAGGAAAGTGGGACATGCTTGGTCGCGTCGTGTCTGAAACCGTGGACCCCGTACTCCCGCAACCAATAGACCGCTGAGTCCGAGACAACCTCTGCCACTTCAGTGGTCCTCAACTCCAGAGTGGGCATAAAGGTGTCAAACCAGGTCGTGAGCCGGTGGTCGTCCCATCGCTCTGTATTCAGTGTCCCATCCGGAAGGTAGAGGTCTGTAAAATAGTCGTCCCTGTCTTTGTTCTCTATGTAAAAGGGGTGATTCTCGTGCACGTGATTGGCGACGAGGTCCAGAATAATGCGCTTTTTGTCCTCATTGGCCAGATCGACCAATTTTCGAAGATCCTCAGGGGTACCAAACCGGTGGTCAATTTGGGTGAAAGAGACCGGCCAGTAGCCGTGATAGCCGGAAAACTTGCTCTGCACGCCACCTTTGTCCCAAAAACCATAGGCCCCTTCGGGATTCTGAACAATGGGAGAAAGCCAGATGGAATTGACGCCGAGTTCTGAAAAATAACCCTCCTCCAACACCTCAATCACTCCCTCCAAATCACCGCCAAAGTAGTTGGCAATTGGTTTTATGCGGTCGTCGTCAACCATTTGATCATTGTCGGGATTGCCATTGCGAAAGCGATCCACCATCAAGAAATACATGATGGTATTGTGCCACAAATCTGAACGGTCGCGGGTTGGATTAATGGTCCACTTGTTTTGATGCATCGGTATCCTCAAATTCGGACCGGCACCCTTTTCACTGTAAGCCTGGACGAGTAAAAAACCATCTGCTGGTTCGAAGGCTGAGAGCGACTCCTGAAAATAGTACCGCCCCTCTTCAGACGCTCCCGGATCAACCTCCCGGCTACCGTAGAGAACCTTTATTTCATCGTAGTTTCCATCCACCCTAAACCAGGGATTTCCATTACCGTCAACCCCTGTCACAATATGTGGAAGCTCATCCACAGGTGGAGCGTAAATTTCCAGCTTGCTGTTTAAGCCCCCCATGTTGTTGTCCAGACTGTCGGGATTTTCAGGGTCGAGTATGCGTTCGCCGTCCACTTCAAATTGATAGCCGTAAGTACCCGGGTTTATAAAAATCTCACCTTTCCAGTAATCTCCTTCTCGCACCATTTCACCTCCTCCGGGGTCCCACGAATTGAAATCGCCCAAGGTGGCTACTTTTTCGTATTCAGCATCCGGGTCAAATAACCTAAATTGCACCGGCTTTTTTTCAGAACTACGGACCAATAGGTCGATGTCAAAATCCCCTTCTCGAAGCGAAAGGATTCCCAGAGGCAATGGCTCACCGGCCAACTCAATTACCACACTGTCGTTGTCCACAACCACACAATCCAACCAGTGGGGGCATTTTTTAATCACCACCTCGCCGGGATTGGAGAAATAATCCGACAGGTAGAGGACAGTTTGCTCCGGTTCCAGAAGAACAGTAACCGGGTCAGTGAAAAGTAATTTTTTGCGGTCTTCCTCCCGCTTGCAGGCAGAAAGGATCAACAGAGCTGATAAAATAAAAAACACAAATGCCAGTGGACTAACCGGTCTTTTCATCCAAATCCTGACCATGGGGCTGCTGTCTTTTTCAAAAAAAATCATCGGCCGGGGTTGTTGGTTTCAAATTGCTGATTCGGTTGAAGGACCACCTTTTGTCCAAATAGTCTCAAAGTTGTGGTACTTCCATCAATGATCTTTATCTCAGTATGATGCCGGAAAACCGACACGCGAATCAAGCTCCCCCTGAACATGACAGTGAACTTACATGCGGTCCAGTGGTCGGGAAGTTTGGGATTGAAATGCAACTCTCCGTCTGCAACCCGCATACCGCCGAACCCCTTAACCACCGACATCCAGGTTCCGCCCATGCTTGTGATGTGAAGACCTTCATCCACCTCTTTGTTGTAGTCGTCCAGATCGAGCCTGCTGGTCCGCAGATAGAGTTCATAGGCCCTTTTCATCTTGTTTAGACGGGCGGCGTGAATTACGTGCACACAGGGTGAGAGTGAAGATTCATGCACCGTGATGGGTTCGTAGTAGTCAAAATTCCGCTCAACCTCCTCCTTTGAAAATTCGTGCTCAAAAAAGTATAGCCCCTGCAAAACGTCAGCCTGCTTGATGTAACACGATCTGAGAATGCGGTCCCAGGACCAGTTTTGATTGAGTGGCAATTGGTCGGCAGGCAATTGATCCGCAGGCTTTATTTCCTTGTCCAGAAAACCCTCCTGTTGCAGGAAAATATCCCTTTCACTGTCCGTGGGGAAAAACATATTCTCGACAATATCCCGCCATTTTTCCGTCTCCTTTTTTTCGTCAAAAGAGGTCTTTTTCACCAA